>AP017647.1:187500-521309 GCA_003584625.1 Methanothermobacter sp. MT-2
ATATATAAATTTTACTCTACACATCGGTGGGGTCTTTCAAAAAAAGGGCATGATCATCAACCCAACCTTAAAATGCTTCCAACCCATTTTAAAGTTATCCAATATTTTCTCTGCCTTTTTTTTGGAAATGAAAAATAATATATAAAAATAGTATAATTTATAGAATATGTAAAAATTGGGTTCAAAAAAAAGGGGAAAATCGGGACAATGGGGATTATCCATGTTAAAACAGTTACAAAAAGAGATCCTAGAATTAAAAGAGGAGAAAAATGCTATAATATTAGCCCATAATTACCAGAAAAAAGAGGTACATGAAATAGCAGATTTTTCAGGCGACTCACTAGAATTATGCATGAAAGCTTCAAAAATCAAAGACAAACACATAATAGTATTCTGTGGTGTTGACTTCATGGCAGAAACAGCCTACATCCTAAACCCTGACAAGAAAATACTGATCCCAGACATAGAAGCTGAATGTCCAATGGCACACATGCTCACCCTAAAAGAACTTAAAAAAGCCAAAAAGAAACACCCAGACGCCGCAGTAGTACTATACGTTAATACCCTAGCCGAAGCAAAAGCCGAAGCAGATATAATATGCACCTCAGCAAACGCAGTCCAAGTAATTGAAAGCCTAAAAGAAGATAAAATACTATTCGGACCAGACGAAAACCTAGCATGGCACGTTTCACAACACACCAACAAAGAAATCATCCCAATCCCAAAAGAAGGGCACTGCTACGTCCACAAAATGTTCACAACAGAGCATATCAAATCACTAAAAAAAGAATATCCAAACGCAGAAGTGCTCATACACCCAGAATGCGACCCAGAACTTCAAAAGTTAGCCGATAAAATACTAAGCACAGGTGGGATGCTGAAAAGGGTTGGTGAATCCCCAAAAAAAGATTTCATCATAGGAACAGAATGCGACATGACAACCAGAATCAAAATGGAATTCCCAGACAAAAACCCCATACCACTCTTTAAAGATGCCATCTGCGAACCCATGAAACTACACACACTACCAAAAGTGAAAAAATCACTCCTAAAAGAAGAATACACAGTCAAAGTCCCGGATAAGATAGCGAGAAAAGCTAAAAGGGCCGTCGAGAGAATGCTAGAAGTCTCAAAATAAAACCTTCACAAGCCTATAATCACGGGATCCAAGGCCGATCTCCTCAGCATATACAAGCTGATAACTAGAATCCACCATCTCCCAGACACCCCTAAACTTATCAGCCCCAAACTCAAAATTCTTCTCAAGTATAGAATCCATAAGGCCAATCTGCCTATTTACAAGATCATAACTTGCAGAATCTATAGCAACAGGATCCTCAGACGCCAAAATCCCTATATCAGGTACGATAGGATAATCACTCCATGGCACACAATCACAATCCGGTGTTACATTTGTAAGGAAATTAAAGTATAAAAGTTTACCCTCCTTGCCCTTAACAGCGCCAAGAGAATACTCCATCATCCTTTCAATGAATATTGGCACGTCTTCTTCCCAATTAAGATCATAAACCTCATTTGGGCAAGAATCCATACAATTCATACAAGCTATACAAAGATCATAATCTATCTCCACACCTTCTTCACCGAGTCTAAGAGCCCCTACAGGACATCCATCCACACAAACGCCACAAATGTTACAATCTCCTTCTATTATGGGCTTCGCACATTCGTGCTGTTCTAGTTTTCCATCTATTGTCGCGCAACCCATCGCAAGGTTTTTAAGAGCCCCTCCAAAACCGCTCATCCCATGACCTTTAAAATGGGATACAACAACCATCCCAGAAGCATCATAAATATCCCCAGCTATCTTCACAACATCAAAATGCTTCTGATCCACCTCCACAAGCCTTTCGTTCCCACCATGGAGTCCATCCGCAATTATAACTGGGGCTCCGACAACAGCATAATCAAAACCATTCAATATTGCAGTTACAATATGATCCACAGAATCATGCCTCGAACCATAATATAAAGTGTTCGTATCTGTCAAAAAAACCTTCCGGGTCCTCTCCTTAACCTTATCAACAATATATCTTAAAAGCACAGGGCTTACAAAAGAATCATTACCCCTCTCGCCAAAATGGACCTTCACAGCCACCACATCATCCTCTGAAAACATCCCATCAGCTGCCTCGTCAAAAAGTTTCATTATCTTATTCCCCTTATTCTCATCAGCTGATCTAGCTCTTAAATCCGCGAAATAAACCTTCGAAACCATAATCACCACCATATCATCTTTTCACAATCCCCCAAAATATAATATGAAAAAGTGGAATATAAGCTACTGGGGTGAATGTCAAATGGATAACCATGAGATAATAAAACTTTTAAACTTGGATTTTAAAGGCGAACTTGAAGCCACAATGCTATACACCTACAACGCCTTTGTAATAGACGACTGTGAGATAAGTAGGTTGATAGAAGGCGCTGCAGCCGACGAAATGAGGCACATGTGGTGGCTCGCAGACCTAATAACAAAAAGAGGCGGTAAACCCCTAATGGAAACCGGAAAAATAAAATACATGGAAGAAGACGTGAGAGAAGCCCTTAAAATACAAATACAAAAAGAAACAAATGGAATAGAAAAATACGAGGAACATATAAAGTTAATAGATGACGAAGAGGTTGTCGGCGTCCTGAAACACATAGTCGAAGAAGAAAAAAGACACAGGAAAGAATTCAGAGAAAAACTAGAAAAATTATAATAATTTAATATTCTCAAGTATTTTCTCCTTTATAATCTCACGAGTCCTCTCTGATATCTTAAATGGCCCCCTCGGCCTCATGTAACCGAAATAGGGATCCTCAAATATCTCACCATTAAGTTCAACTTTATGATCATATCTTGGGATGAAATGGCAATGAAGCCATGGTGGAAGAATATTATCCCGGTAAAATTGGTTCATCAAAAAACCCCAATTGAACAATGTAGCGCCAAAAGCCTTTTTAACAGCATTCTCCAACTCCACGACGATAAGACGGAATTCACTCCACTCCTCCTCCTTCACATTTCTTAGAAATTCCTCCCTCCTCTTCAAGGCAACTACACAAGTTCCAAGATTTCCCTGATTCGGAGCCAAAAACACAACCCAATAATCCTTCTCATAAAGATAATCACCAAAATTATACCTTTTATCCACTGATAAAACCCCCCATAATATATTTTTTCTAGTTTTCATCAATTAAGCTTGAAAGATAAACCGCCATTTCTATCTCTTCCCTTGCTATGAAATCTTCAAGGCGAATCTTCGCCTCATCCGATCCAAGAGGATAATATTCACTCTCATAATAAACCGTTACTAGTAACTTGCCATTTTGGATCTCTGTCTCCTCCTCAAGTTTCTCGGCTAGTTTTTCCATTAAATCTTCTTCAAGTCCCCAGACAAGATATCTTATATAATTCAGGGACTTTTCATCATCAAATCCAAAATCAACAATTTTAACCTTCAAAGGCCACCCCTCAACATGTAAGGTTCTAGAAACTCTTTAAATTCATCCTCGATCTTTTCAAGCTCATTAACACCAAGATGTCCACAGATAGAATCATAGATTATAATCTTCGAATTTTTAATCCTCCTTGAAAGTGGTATGATATCAGAATCTGGTGGAAAATACTGATCCTGGTTTATACCAACAATTAGAGTATCTGCCTTGACATCTTCTAGTTGATCTTCTAGATTGAATTTCATAGCAGCATTGTTTCTCCATATAATATCATTTGCATCAACTTCCATACCCTCTTCCCCAGCCTTTATCATAGCATCCCTAAGCTTACTATTATCTAATCTATTATAATATTCTCTTGAATACCCATAAAAATACATGAACATTAAAGCAAGACACCTAAATCTAGGATCATATAAACCCTTTTCATATCCAAGGTCTGTTTTAATAATCTGGTTCATATATTCAAAAATGGCATAATTGAGACCCCTAACCTTAAAGGTTGTAACAAGCAACACAAGAAAATCCATGAAATCTGGATAAGACACAGCCCATTGTAGCGCCTGGAAACCACCCATGGACGCGCCGATAACACCCCTAAGTTTCCGTATCCTGAATCTTTCCCTGATAAAATTATAATGGAAATTAACCATGTCACTAATCGTATATTCTGGGAATCTGACACCAAGGCCGGTTGTCGATGGTGAAGCAGACCCTGGAGATCCTAGAGAAGTTGGGGCTATTATAAAGAATTCATCTAATGGTTTGCCCTCTCCTATTAAAGGTGTTAATCGTTTTACTGATGAGTAGTCTCCACTCCATCCATGAATATGTAGAATCGCATTGGTGATGAAACCATCCGGGTCAAATCTTGGAACCCCTATACACGTATACTCTACCCTAAGATTTTCTAGGGTTTCGCCAGATTCAAATGTGAACTCTGAAAGGGTGAAATATGAAGATTTCATTTTATCTCCTCATCATCCTCATAAACATGTATGGTTTTAACTGGACAATTTTCCATGGCATCTATGCTACATAGGGGGTCTTCCATCTCCAATCTTTGCAGTTCTGAAAGTTCAACCTCCTTTATTGATGAGAGCCCATTCTCGGCAAATTCAAAAAGATCTGGGCAAAGATCAATACAAGTACCACAAGAAATACACATTGTACGATCAAGTTCTAAACGATACATCAAAGCCCTCCTAGATTGAGCCTTAATGATTATTATCCAAATGATAATAAAAAAACATACATACTAGGATGGTGTCATTAATGTTAAGTAGAGAAGAAGCTAAGGAGTTGCAAGACAAGTTAATAATCATATACAAGTTTATTTCTCACCAAAAACATCTAAAAGGCCTATTTGGTTACAGGCCGCCGATGGTGTCAAATCTTGTGGAAAAACTCCTTAAAACCTCAGGATCCGAGAAGATCCTAAAGGAGGCTATAATGGAATTAGAGACTATTATAAAACCAGACACCCAGAAATCAGAGGAACTTTTCTATCATATCATAAACAGGGAAGATGTTGAGTTCATAGCCAAAAGGTATGGGATGAAGGATTCCTGGGACCTTAAAAGGCTTAAAATTGAAAAAATCCTCAGAAAAATCTGATAGAGTCAATGAAACCACCTATAACATCCCTTGCAGATTCCAAAAGCGGACTTTTAACCCTTTTAACCTTAAGGTTCTTCAATCTCCTTATCCTGAAATATAATGGTGGGTGGGGATCCCAGAAAAGCCATGAAAATATCCTATCCAAACCACTTTCAAAACGCAGCCTCCCATACCCTATCTTCTGCAATGCCATCGCAAGCTTATCAGGTTTACCTATGACAATAGCAGATAAAAGATCGGCCCGAGCCTCGAAAAACTTCGCGACAAAAAATATCAACCAAAAGATGAAGATGATATAAACTAGAGGTGCCATGACAACAATTGGCAAAAGCACAGTCAACCTTAACATGAACTCTCCAAAGATTATGCTGAAAAGTATAATAGGATCCCGGCCGATAAGATGGGCTAATTCATGGCCTATAACACTAAGCAACTCCTCATCATCCAAACGGGTTAAAAGACCAGTTGTTAAGAGTATAAGACCCCTATTAGGGCTGGGTCCTGTGGCAGCGGCGTTAGGGAGCATTGTATTGGAAACAACGACCTTTGGTGTGGGTATCCCGAACTTGGAAGCGGCAGATTTAACAAGACCATGAACATTGATGACTTTAGACTTTTCATTTAATGGGGTGCACTTAAACCCATACCTTGCAAGAATCTCCCTGCCAAGCTCGCAACTAGGTGACTGGCCCAATGCAAGCGACTTTTCATAAATCTCCTTTTTTATATCAACTATAAAATCTCCTATAACTTCCCTGAAAAACTTAAAGTCCCTACCTGGTAACTGGTACATTAGTATATGTACAAGTGGGTTGCGGGAGGCTATCTGCCATTCACCCATAACAGCATAGATTTTATCTGCTAACAAGATGATGGCAAATTGCATAAGGAAGATCACAACAACGGCATATAATCCTATTAAAATAAACAATATAATATTAATAGTGAGAAAAATGATGAAAAGAAGCAGCAGATTACTGCCAAAAAGCACCTTGGATATTCTTTTAGATAAAGATGAGGGTTTCTCAGGGATTATATCCTGTCCTTCAACCCATGCAAAATATAAAGTACTTTTCCTTAACTCATCCTCAAATAATTGTATAACAAAAAATATATCATCATACAATCTCTCAACCTTCTCTTCCAAATTAAGAGGATAACTCAAAATTATCTCGATAGTCTCCCCAACCTTCACCTCACCAGAAATAACACCACCAGGATCCTCTAAACTGAAAATCAGCCTATCATACACTATCCTAGCATCCTGAAAATCGGCAGAGAAATACTTAAGGATAAAATCTAAAAGATCCACATAATATGCAGGCGCCACCTCAGTCTTAATAATAAATCTCCTCAACATTCTAATACCCAAAAAAACTTATAATAATAATATTATTTTACACCTATAAAGGGATAGAGAAAATGAACACAAGATTCAAAACTATAGAGAACCCCTCACCCAAGGAAAGCCATGAACTAATAAGCGAAGGCCTACGTAAAAAAGCCATGATCATACTATTCGCATGCTGCAAAGTCCAATACCACGGCCGAGCCAAAAGCAGACTAGGCACGGGGGAAAGACTCATAATAATAAAACCAGACGGCTCATTTCTAATACACCAGGACAGGAAAGTTGACCCAGTCAACTGGCAACCCCCAGGATCTAAAACAAAAATAAAAATAGAAAATGGGAAAATCCTACTCGAAAGTAGAAGAAGAAAACCCCCAGAAAAACTCACAGCAGAAATAAAAAGAATACACAGCCTATCATACCATCTCGCCCGTGACGCCCATGAACTACAAGTGACAGGCCATGAAGAAGATATGCGCCAGCTCATACTAGAATCACCAGATATCATAGAAAAAGGATTCAGACCCACAACAAGTGAATATCCAACATCAAATGGATTCATAGACATCCTAGGCAAAGACAAGAACGGATCATTAATGATACTCGAATTAAAAAGTAGAAGAGCGGGTTTAAATGCGGTGAGACAACTTAAAAGATACCTAAAAGATTTCAAGGACGATAAACATGGTGTGAGAGGAGTTCTAGTCGCCCCATCAATAACACACGACGCAAAAGAACTACTAGAAAAAGAAGGACTAGAATTTAAAAGCCTAAAACCACCACAAGAACTGAAAAAAGACCATAAAATAACACTTGACAAATTCATATCTTCTCAATAGTCTCTGCAAGTTGCCTGAGACTCCTAACCTCCTTTACAATAGCACCAGCATCCATATAATATGAAACACAACTGTCAACAACATCCCACTTCTTCTTATCCTCAGGATTCAAAATCAAAACCTTACGACAACGCTGACAAATCTCCTCAAGAACCATAGCACTCATCGGAACACCACCATCACGTGGCCCGGCCCAGTCACGACAATCACTCAATATTATAATATAAGAACGAGGAGGGAAAACAACACTATCCCTAAAATCCCTAAAGGCATTATACATGTTGGATATCCCATGAAGCATCATATTCTGCTGCCTGGAAACCCGCAGATTCCTGAAAGCAGCCATAAGATCATCCTCTTGCAAGATCTTGGTCGTTTCAACAATCTTATTATCAAAATCGAAAAAACGCGAATTATAAAATGTGTGCTGGGCCGCATAGACTATGCAAAAAAACCAGTTACTTATCCAGTCACAAGATCCGCTAACATCACAAAGGAAAATATGCTGACTCTTTTTAACTGAAGGCCTTTTATTAACAAGTTCAATGAGCGCGCCACCATATTTAAGATTCTTCCGGATACTCCTACGTATGTCGGGCCGACCCCTCCTCGAACCTTTAAACCTTCTAGATCGTCTATTAGCGATTTTAAGGCCAAGTTTCTTGCATAATTCAAATAGTCTAGTATCGAAGAAATCTAGGCTGCTAACATCCCTTTCAAGCAGCGACCTTTCATCATGATCAAGATCGAGAAAATCCTCAATTGGGGGCTGAAAATCCATCTCCTCCTCAACCAAGACCATCTCATTCGGGTTTTCAATTTTTATCCCAGAATCCTTCCTAGTTTTTAACTTTGTCTCTTCTACTTCATCCCTTTCTATTCCATGGAAAACTTCATCAAAGGCTTCTTCAAAGACCTCTAATTGTCTTTTATCCTTCACATAAACAGATGCAAGAGCCTCCTTAAGATAAGATCCCCCCTTGAAAATATCATATACCGAATAGGCTAACTTTGTGCTCCTTATACTAACCGGGATTCCCTTTTTCCTGAGCGCTTGGGAAAGCTCCAATATTTTCATGAAAAATTCACCCTTTAAAATACTCTCCCTTCAAAACAATAACTGAAACACCCTATTATAATGTCTATCCTAAACAATATAAAAGATTGATTCTTCTTATGAGCTGGGAAAAATCCGAAAAATCATGCTAGATGTGTATATATTGCATTTAAGGACAAAATTTTCCAGAATATACAATTTATACCGCGAATCAGTGCTAAACCATGAATTATTCGGCTTTTGGATGACCTTCCCCCAACCTTGCAAAATTGGGTGTTTAACCCATGGCTTCACCACCCCCCCACTCTTTGGGGGACTGTCACGGGCCCCAAACCTTTTATTAAGGAATAAACTACAATCCATGAAAAAAAGGTAGTATCTAAATTTAACTTATCCCCCCAATCCCTTTTCAAGGCCAACAGAAAGGTAAAAAAATAAATATACCTCGGTATAAAAAAATATAAAGGTAGTTTTTGTAGTGTGGAGGATAAAATGATAGAAGTAGAGGGAATGATGAGTAAAGAGAGTCCAATACTAATAGTGTTTGATGGTAAATTTCTTGAATTTTTTTTCAGATCCGGAATGAAATTCAAACACACAAAATATCCTATAAAATGGATTAAAAAGTTAGAAATAACAGAAGATGGGGGGATGCGAACTTTAAGGTATACCATGAATTTTTTAGCTCCGGTTGGGTTTTTCCCATTTGAAAGTGGCGGTGAAAATCTTGATGAACTAGTAGACGCAGTTAATACAGCGACTGATACATTCTAGAACCAAATCGTACATAAGATTTCAATGGGAAGACCAATTCCTCTATTCAACAAAAATCCACCCACCAATCAGACCATTTCTCTAAAAAAAACTTTAGCCGCATAATCACTATATGGAATACCATATGATTAAATATCTGCGCTTTTATAAGATAGTTCCACCATCTGTTACGAGAAAATTAGTGGGGTGCGCTGTTAAAATAGAGTCTATGACGGTTTAACCTATGCAATTTTATCTGATTCGCGGAGGTTTAAATCCATAGCCTTCTTTTTATCATGTTGATTTTTGAACACCACCCCAATGGTGTCTTCGAATGTTTTGCGGTTGATCCTTTCAATTCCAAGGACCATTAATGTTTTAACCCAATCTACCGTGGCTCTTATGGATGGTTTCTTCATCACATCCAACTTTCTTATCTCATGGATAACCTCAACAACCTCTTTTATAAGTTTTGGGGGTGCCGAGGGCACCTGACTTTTAACTATCTCCATCTCCTTCTCTGGACTCGGATAATCTATGTAAAGGTAAAGGCAACGGTCTCTTGTCTCATCAAGGAGATTCCTCTGAGAATTAGAGGTTAAGAATACCATGAGATCATTCTCCAATTCAAAAGTTCCAAGATCATTAACAGTGATCTGTTTCTCGCCAAGCGCCTGGAGAAGAAAACTTTCAACCTCCTCATCAGCCTTATCAATCTCATCTATAAGTATAAGGGACGGCCTATCATTTATAAAAGCTGAAAGTAGAGGTCTCTTAATGAAGAACTCTTCCCTGAAAACATCCTCATCAACACCACTTATCCTAGCTTTCTCAAGGGTTAAAAGCTGCTTCTGATAATTCCATTCACCAACAATCTGTTCAAAGGTTATACCCTCATAACATTGGATCCGGAAAAAATCCAAACCAAATGCACTTGCAACTTTCTTTGCGAGTTCTGTCTTACCAGTCCCAGGAGGCCCCTCCACTAGGACTGGCTTTTTCAAATTAAAGGCTAAAAAGACAACTGTAAGTATATCATCATCAGCTATGTAACCTTCCCTTCTCAAAGACTCTTTTATTTTCTCCATTTCATTATAAGGATTCATGATAAAAACCTATACCTTTTCTCTCAAAAATCACTTTATCTTATTAACCCTTTATATAATTTCATAGATACTAACATTTCAATATAAAAGGTTAGGAAAGCTTTTCTAAGAGCCGCGAAAATACAAAAAAAGTGGGTTCAATACTGAAATCACAACTCCTAGAGTGTTTAAAATGAAAATTGGAATATGTCAAATGAAAGTTGCAAATGACAAAAACAAGAACCTTAAAAAAGCCGCTTGGATGATCAGAGAACTTTCAAGTCAAGGATCAGAGATTATAATACTCCCAGAAATGTTTAACTGTCCCTACGAGGATACCAGATTCATAGAATACGCCGAGACAGCGGAGGGCCCCACAATAACTAGTTTAAGGGATATAGCATCAGAACTTAAAGTCCATATCATAGCAGGGTCAATACCAGAAAAAACAGAAAAAGGAATATACAACACATCCTTCACAATAAACCCAAAGGGAAAAATAATAGGAAGACACCGCAAAATCCATCTATTCGATATTAACATCCCAGGCAAGATAACATTCAAAGAATCAGACACCTTGCTCCCAGGTGAAAAGCCCACAATAGTCAAGATAAACAAGATAAAAATAGGAGTAGGCATATGCTATGATATAAGATTCCCAGAACTTTCAAGGATAATGACACTCCAAGGAGCCCAAATACTCGCATTCCCAGGAGCCTTCAACATGGTAACAGGCCCAGCCCATTGGAAAACACTAATAAGAGCAAGGGCGATAGACAACCAAGTGTTTGTGGTGGCAGTGTCACCAGCACGCAACATGCAAACAGAATATATAGCATATGGCCATTCAATGATAGCAGATCCCTGGGGGTCTATAATATATGAGGCTGGCTCTGATGAAACCATAAAAACTGTGGAAATAGACCTCTCACAGATAAAAAAGATAAGAGAAAGATTACCAGTGCTAGAAAACAGACGCCCCAAACTCTACAAAAAATATCTCTAGGAGCCGCAGATTATTGAAAAAAGATTCTATGATTGTATTCTTCTTAATGCTTGATTGGCGGCCTTTTTGAATTCTTTATCGCCTTTTCTTCTTGCTTTTTTTATTGGTTCAACCGCCCTCTCATCTTTCAAGTCGCCGAGTGATCTTACAGCCGCAAGCCTCACACCCCAATCCTCGTCTTCAAGGGCCCTGATAAGGGGTTCAACAGCCCTATTATCTCCCAGTTCACCCAAGGCCCGTGCAGCGAATTTCCTAACACCCCAATCCTCGTCTTCAAGGGCCTTGATAAAATGGTCAGTGACTGTGGGGTCTCCAATCTTTCTAAGCGCGAAAGTCGCATATCTCCTTATAGGCCCCTTCTCCTCCTCTAATATCCTAATAAGCCTTTTAAGGGATATTTCGCCAAATTCGGCCAATTTTTCAGCTGCAGCAAACCTTACACTATGACTTTCATCTTCAAGGAGATCTACAAGAGCATCCACGGATTTGACTGTCCTTGGAAGTTTATTAATCATGATAATCTTTTCTCTATGTTTTTCATTAACCATAAGGTTTCACCACCTTCAAAAAAAAATATTGGGGAAGTGCATTTCACTACAAATAGAGGATCAACATTATTTATAAGTTTGCATAAAAACTACTATTGGTCGAGCAAACCCCCCTATAATCCAACTTATAATGACCCCCCCAATCCTAATTTCCCCGTATCATAGAACAAAATTTAAAGACAAGATTATACACATATAAAATAATAGGATCCAAAAAAAAACCTGGGAGTCACTTTGTGTGGGGGTAAAATTTTCCCTATGCACAAAAAAAATGTTCTCAGATCTTTCCTATTTCTGATTTATTATGAGGGAGGGTTGATAAGATCAGCGCCTTCAAGATATCAAACATGGAAGTCTGCGACTTGGCACTTTTAATGGAAGACATGATGATAATCGCGGACTTACACCTAGGATATGAACAATACCTCAACCAGAAGGGTTTCATGCTCCCAAGTTTCCAATTTAAAAAGATAATAGACAGGATCGATAACATCAAGGAACTTTCAGGAGCGGATAATATTATAATAAACGGCGACCTGAAACATGAGTTTGGCAGAGTCAGCCGCCAAGAAGACAGAGAACTTAAAAGGCTCATAGATTATCTCAAGGAAAACTTCAAGAAAATCACCCTCATAAAAGGAAACCACGACCCCATCATACCATACATATCACACTTGAAAAACTTCAAAATCCTCGAAACCATGAAAATCCAAGATTCACTAATAACCCACGGCCACTTCATACCAGAAAAAATAGAAACCAAAAGGATAATAATCGGCCATGAACATCCATGCATAGGCCTTAGAAGCGGAGAGAGGATCGAGAAGATCAAATGCTACCTTGAAGGGCCATTCGAGGATAAAAAATTGATTGTGATGCCATCATTCAATTTTGTGAGCGAAGGCTCTGACATACTACATGAAGCCGTTATTTCACCCTTCCTAAAAAAGGTTAAATTGTCACAATTTAGGGTATATGCAGTGGAAAATTTCAAAATATTCGAATTCGGACGGTTAGGTGACATTAGCAAAATAATGGAACTCCCCAAGGAAAAGGGATGGTAATGATAAAGAAACAGGAAAAAAAATACAAATCAAAGGAAATATATAGGATACTCCATCCCTGGGTAAGGGAATGGTTTAAAAAGAAGTTCAAAGATTTCACAGAAGCCCAAAAATATGCTATAAAAGAAATACACCAGGGAAAAAACGTGCTGGTATCATCCCCAACCGGCTCTGGCAAAACACTAACAGCCTTCCTATCAATAATAAGCGAACTTACCAGACTAGCAGAAAATGGAAAATTGGAAGATAAAATCTACTGCATCTATGTATCACCCTTAAAGGCCCTTGATAATGACATAGAAAAAAACTTGGACGAACCCCTAAAAGAAATACAAAAAATAGCCGAGGAACATGGTAAAAAACTTGAAATAAGAAAAGCCGTCCGTACAGGTGACACAACACAAAGCGAACGTTCAAGGATGCTTAGAAAACCACCTCATATACTGATCACAACACCAGAAACCCTCTCAATCATACTAGTAGCTCCAAGATTCCGGGAAAAACTCTCCCATGTAAAATATGTTATAGTAGATGAAATACATGCACTAGCAGACAACAAAAGGGGAGCGCACCTCTCATTAAGCCTAGAAAGACTACAACACCTCATAGGATACTTCACAAGGATAGGACTATCAGCCACAGTACACCCACTCGAAAGAATAGCCCGCTTCCTTGTAGGCTACCAGAATAGCAAACCCCGCGAATGTCTAATAGTTGACGTAGACTATAGGAAAAAACTAGACCTAAAACTCATATGCCCAGTAGATGACATAGTAGCCGCAGACCCAGAAGAAGTTAACAACGCCATCTATGACATACTCGACGAACTCATAAGCAAACACAAAACCACCCTAATATTCACTAACACCCGCAGCGGAACCGAAAGCGTAGTCTACAACCTCAAAAGCCGCTTCCCAGGAAAATACTCCGATGATAATATAATGGCCCACCACTCATCCCTCTCAAGAGAACTAAGACTAGAAGCCGAGGACAAACTAAAAAAAGGCAAACTAAAAGCAGTAGTATCCTCAACATCACTAGAACTCGGCATAGACATTGGCTACATTGACCTCGTCATACTCCTAAGCTCCCCAAAATCGGTTTCAAGGGCGCTGCAACGCATAGGAAGAAGCGGCCACCGATTACACGAAAAATCAAAGGGTCGGATCATAGTAACAGACAGAGACGATCTAGTTGAATGCGCCATGATACTTAAAGATTGTCTTGAAGGCAAAATCGACGAAATAAACATACCAGAAAATTGCCTGGACGTCCTAGCCCAACACATATATGGAATGGCCATAGAACACAGATGGGATATTGAATATGCATTCGAAGTCATAAAGAGAAGCTACTGCTACCGGAACCTATCAAAGGAAGACTATATGAAGGTTCTAAGTTACCTTGCAGGTGAATACGTAGACCTTGAAGAACGTTATGTTTATGCGAAAATCTGGTTAGACCATGAAAAAGGAGAATTCGGACGCCGCGGAAAACTTGCAAGGATGCTATATTCAACAAATATAGGCACAATACCAGATAGGAGCTCTGCTGTCGTTAAATGTAAAGGGAAAGTTGTGGGTAGAATAGACGAAGAATTCTTGGAGAAACTGCAAAAAGGCGACACATTCGTACTAGGAGGCAAAATTTACAGGTTCAATTATGCTAGGGGCTTATCTGTTAATGTAACCCCCGCCTCAGGACCCCCAACAATACCATCATGGTTCTCAGAACAGTTACCGCTCTCATTTGACTTGGCAGTGGATATACAACGCTTCAGAGATATTATAGATGCCAAATTCCATTATGGTAAGAGTAAAAAAGAGATAATAGACTTTATAATGGAGTATCTCCATGTGGATTATAATGCAGCCCATTCAATCTATCAATATTTCAGGGAACAGTACTTATATGCAAAAATACCCAGTAAACGCCGCTTACTAGTAGAATTTTATAAAGGATTTGGAGGTAGAAAATTCATAATATTCCACAGTCTCTTCGGTAGACGCGTTAACGACGCACTATCCCGTGCAATCGCATATATCATCGCTAGAAAATATAAAAGGGACGTTATGATATCAGTAACAGATAACGGCTTCTACCTAAGTTCTTATGGTAAAATAGGCGGACTAGAATCATTACAAGAAATCGACCATGAAAACTTGCATGAAATCCTCACAAGAGCCGTTGACAAAACCGAAACTCTAATAGGCAGGTTCAGGCACTGCGCTGCACGTTCACTCATGATACTCCGCCGCTACAAGGGCAAAGAAAAATCCGTGGGAAGACAACAAGTAAAAAGCAGAATACTGTTAAATTTTGTCAAAGAACTAGATGAAAACTTCCCAATCCTAAAAGAAGCGAGAAGAGAAGTCCTAGAAGACTACATGGACATTAAAAACGCCAAAAAAGTCCTAAAGTGGATAAAAGATGGTGCCATGGAGATAGAGAAGATAGACACCAAAATACCCTCACCATTCGCATTCAACCTAGTAGCCCAAGGATACCTCGACGTTCTAAAATACGAAGAAAGAATAGAATTCATAAAAAGGATGCACAAAGCCATAATAGAACAGATAAAATAAACTACTTAAAAATACAGAGCATCTCATTAGCAGAGGGCCTGAAAATATAATCTACCTTTTCTATCCTAGCATTAACACCCTCAGGCAAGCTATCAAATGTCCTCTCTAGGTAGATGGATTTTTCACCATTCTCTTTTACAAGGGGATATATTCGCACCTCACCCCTACAAACCCTTAACATTTCCTTAATACTCTCCTGGTGAAATTTCCAATCAAGCCGATGATCATAGATATAAAGTAGGTGAGAACAGAGCACAAGATCAAAACTACCACTTGGAAATGGCAGCTTCCTAAGATCAGCCCGGATATACCTTCTCCCCATACCAATCCTATAATCAGACATGAAAATCTTACACGCCTCTAAACGCTCCCTAAACATCTCATCAGGATCCTTATAAAATTTCCAGATATAAGAAGTTTTTTTCTCCAAGGCCTCTTTTAGGATTTTCAGATGCTCTTCACACATCTGATAAAGTTTACCTGGACTTTCACCATATAGTATGTCAACTGCCTTCACATTAAATCCTAAACTATGCATGATAGGAGTGAATGAACTTGCACCAGCGGCACAATCCAGTATACTTGCACCCTCTAACTCCTCAAGATTGAGATTAAACATGTGAAGATATTCTCTGCATGTTCTACCAGTGAATATTGGCCCTTTAATCATGAGAATGACTTTTTTAATCGTTTTCCATACATTTTCTCATAATATTCTTGATATTCGCCGGATTTTATCTTCTCCCACCATCTTCTATTCTCGATATACCATTCTATTGTATCTTCTAATCCTTCCCTGAAATCGTATCTAGGCCTCCATCCTAATTCCCTCTTTATTTTCGCAGAGTCCATTGCATATCTCCTATCATGGCCTGGCCTGTCATCCACAAACCTTATAAGGGATTCGTCCTTTCCTAGTATTTCTAGGATGAGTTTCACAACTTCTATGTTCTTTTTCTCATTATCCCCGCCGATATTATAAATTTCTCCAGGTTTTCCATGGTGTAGTACAAGGTCTATGGCTTTGCAATTATCATATACATGAATCCAATCCCTTATATTCAATCCATCACCATAAACTGGCAGGGGCTTGTCTTCAAGAGCATTTGTTATCATAAGGGGTATGAATTTCTCTGGAAACTGGTAAGGACCATAATTGTTGGATGAACGTGTGATATTCACCGGTAGATCATATGTTTTATGATATGCCCTCACAAATAAGTCGGCTGAGGCCTTACTCGCCGCATATGGGCTGTTAGGCGCGAGTGGTGTTTCCTCTGTAAAATAACATTTTTCACAAGACCCGTACACCTCATCGGTTGATATTTGCACATATTTTTCTAGATCATGTTTTTTCGCAGCCTCAAGCAACACCTGGGTTCCTAGTACATTGGTTTTCAAAAATTTGCTAGGATCTTCTATGCTCCTGTCAACATGTGACTCGGCCGCGAAATTCACTATAACATCCGCTTCCCTGGTTAGGCCATCCACCAATCTATTATCCGTAATGTCACCTTTTACGAAACTGTAATTTGGATTATCTTCAACATCTTGGAGGTTCTCAAGGTTTCCGCAGTATGTGAGAGCATCCAAGTTTATTATCTGATAATCTGGATGCTCTTTCAGCATGTATCTTATGAAGTTACTTCCTATGAATCCAGCCCCACCAGTAACTATAATCCTCATACTTTAACATCCCTATAATCTTATTGGCTTCTCCTCTAGGGTCTTCCATCTTTTATCCTTTTCAGATAGAATGACTTCTTCCACCATATCAAGGGGCCAATCTATAGCTAGGCTAGGATCATCCCAGCGTATACCACCCTCATACTCAGGATAATAAAGGTTCGTGCATTTGTAGTTAACTATAGCATAATCTGAGAGTACTAGGAAGCCATGTGCGAATCCTTCAGGGATGTAAAATTGTCTTTTATTCTCCTCGGATAATATGATGGCCTCCCATTCCCCATAGGTGGGTGAATCTTTACGCAAGTCTACTGCAACATCAAAGATTTCCCCTTTTATGACCCTGACAAGTTTGCCTTGAAGTTTTTCATATTGGAAGTGTAAACCCCTTAAAACTCCCTTTTTTGACTTTGATTCATTATCCTGGACAAATTTTATGGGCAAGCCGGCTTCTTTGAACTCTTTCATGTTATATGTTTCCATGAAGTATCCTCTCTCATCCTCGAAGACCCTTGGTTCGATAACAAAAGCGCCCTTAAATTTTGTCCTTTTAAAGTTGAATTTCACCACCATTATAACACTCCTTGCACGAGATCGGCCAGGTACCTTCCATAATCTGTATTTTTAAGTTTCTCGGCTTGTTCAAGCAACTCTTCTTCGTTTATCCACCCTTTATTGTATGCTATTTCTTCGAGGCATGCGATATAGAATCCCTGTCTCCTTTGGATTGTTTCAATGAAACTACTTGCTTCGAGCAATCCAAGTGGGGTGCCGGTATCAAGCCATGCCATGCCCCTTCCAAGTATTTCAACCCTTAGTTTCCCCATTTCAAGATAAGCCTGGTTAATTGATGTTATCTCCAATTCTCCCCTATCTGATGGTTCTATTTGCTTCGCGATCTCCACAACCTGGTTATCATAAAAGTATAAACCTGGGACAACATAATTCGACTTTGGCTTTTCAGGTTTCTCTTCTAATGATATGACATTCCCGTCTTCATCGAATTCAACCACTCCAAAGGCCCTTGGATCCTTAACATAATATCCGAAGATAACCGCGCCTTCTTTGAGTGAAGCTGCCCTTTCAAGCATCTCAGTGAAACGATGACCATAAAATATATTATCCCCAAGTACTAGGGCCACATTATCATCATCTATGAAATCTTCACCTACTAAGAATGCGTCTGCTATCCCTCTAGGCTCCTCTTGGATCTTATATGAAAATTTAACCCCGAATCGGCTTCCATCACCTAGAAGATCCTTGTAGAGTGGCAGATCCCTGGGTGTTGATATGATAAGTATATCCCGTATATCTGCAAGCATTAGAACAGATAATGGGTAATATACCATGGGTTTATCATATACTGGGAGTAATTGTTTTGAAACAGCCTTTGTTATGGGATAAAGGCGTGTTCCAGCTCCTCCAGCAAGTACTATACCCTTCACTTTAACTCCTCCCCTAGATAATCTAGGAGGGCCTCAGTATAGTCTCTAAGTGGTGGGAGGCCTTCCATCTTCCAATTATAATTTTTTAGGATGGAACATTTAGGTCTCTTCGCAGGTCTGTGGAACTCTTGGCTATCTACTGCTTCTAGGTTTATGTCAATGTTAGCTGCCTTGAAAATCTTTTTTGCGAATTCGTACCATGAGCAGTGGCCGCTGTTAGTTATATGGTAGGTTCCGTAGGCTGGTTTTTTAATGAGTTCTCCTATGGCTTCTGCAAGATCTCTAGTATAGGTTGGGGATCCTATCTGGTCTTTGACTACTTGTATATTTTCTTTTTCCTCGGCCAATTTTAGCATGGTTTTTACAAAGTTTTTTCCATGTTTTCCGAACAGCCATGATGTTCTCACGATATAGAATCTGTTTGTAAGGTCTTTTATGTATAATTCTCCGAGGTATTTGGTCTTCCCATAGAAATTGATGGGATTTGGTTTGTCGAATTCATGGTAGCCTCTTTTTTTTTCACCATCAAAAACATAGTCAGTTGAAATGTATAGGATTGGAGCTTCAGTTTCTGAGGAGGCGAGTGTAACATTCCTTGTTCCTAGGACATTAACCTTATAGGCCTGGTCTCTCTTGGATTCTGCGGCGTCAACATCTGTGAATGCTGCAGCGTGTATTATAAGATCTGGTTTAGTTCTTTTGATGATATCTAGGATTTTGTCTAGGATTGTGATATCCACCCTTTTTGTGATTATTTCATGTTCCCTTGAGAGCACTTTTACTAGGTCGTTGCCTAGCATGCCAGTGGCGCCGGTTATGAATATCTTCATGGTATCGTTTCCTGGATTATTTTAACGAATTTTTCTTTTTCATCGAAGCTTTTAAGCACGTGATCCGCCCCGGCCTCTTTTAATTCTCCTATGGTGAAGTCTCCAGTGGCCACGCCGACTGTGAGGGTGCCGACTTTTTTCCCGGCTTGCATGTCTCTTGGGGTGTCCCCTACTAGTATTGTCTTTTTGGGGTTTATTTTGTTGAGGGTTTTCTCTGCTCTTTTTAGGGCTAGTTGTAGTATGGTGCTTCTTTGACATCCTTCGTTCCCGAAACCCCCGAAGTTGAAATATTTTTTGAATTTCGCCTTTTTGAGTTTGATCCATGCTATATCCTCTATGTTACCGGTGACTATACCCATTGGGGTTCCCATATCCTCTAGAGTTTCTAGTAGTTGGCTGGTTCCGTTGAGGGGTTTTATTTTTTCTCTTTTCACATTTTTCTTGTAGTGGTATACTATCCTTTCCATGATATTATTGAATTCGCGGATTTTTATATTATTTTTCTTCGCGAGCTGATATATTATCTGTTTATCTGTCATTCCTTGGAGGTTGGGGATGTTTAATGTGATATCTGCTCCATAGAGGTCTTTGAATGCTTGTTTGAATGAATAAAAGTGACAATGTGAACCTATGAGTAATGTTTTATCAATATCAAATAGGACAACCATTCTATCTACCTTGTCTGATTTTCAAAAAAGATTATATTTATGATATTATTTTATTTTTGTTAGTGATTGATCATGAGTGATTGGAGATGAATATAATCATAAGACCGGTTGGTATTGTAAAATCCCCTTATAAGGATGTTTCAGAGGCTCCGCCACAGGGGATATATGCCAGGGAGGATAGTGTCATCCATATTTTCTCGGAGTTTAAAGAGGCCTTGGATGGTATCATGAAATATAAACACTATTTCATCCTATATTGGATGGGTAGGGCTGAGCGCAACCTTCTCAAGGTCGTGCCAAGGGGTGGTGTGAAAAAGAGGGGTGTTTTTTCGACTAGAGCCCCTTCAAGGCCTAATCCGATAGGTTTGTGTCTTGTTGAACTGAGGAAGATGGAGGATTGTGAGCTTACTGTAAGGGGTTTGGATGCTATTGACGGCTCCTATGTAATTGACATAAAACCCTATTTTAGGGATATAGATTCGCCCTAAACCCTAATCTTTGAGATTTCCTATGAATGATTCTATTTTAGGATCATAGGCTTTCTCTTTTATCTCAGAGTCGGTAACATCTAGAGTAGCTACTGGTTCCTTTCCTGTTATCTGTTTCATGGCCTCTATTGCTTTTTCAAAACCTGAGCCACCATATGTGCAGAAGAAGGCGACTTTCTTAAATTTTTCCTTGTTTTCTTTTAGGTAAGTTCTTATGGGAACTGATGGTCTACCTGCCCATATGGGTGTTCCGATGATCACAAGGTCGTAATCTCCAGGATCTTTACTATAGGGTTTTAGTTCCGTGTCTTTCTCTCTGATGGCTTGGTATCCTGATTTTAGGAATCCTATTATCCCTGTACGGTTTTGTGTATCCTCTATCTCTTCCATATCGCATCCGAGTTTTGATGCGATTTTCTTCCCGACTTCGCGGCTGTTCCCACTCCGCGAGTAATATACTATAAGAGTTTTCATCATAAAACAAAATTTTGTTTTTATTTTATATAAAATTGTTTTGTAAGAACCCTAATTTTTTTTAGTGTGTTATGGGCTCATCCACTAAAAAATTGTAAAGTGCAACTCACCCCCATATTGATATATGTGTGTGGGGGGTGTTTTAGGGGGGCTTCCAGAAGTCTGGGGGAAAATTGTGGGGGAGGTGATATTTTCCATCCTGGAAGCCTCCCTTTGCACTAAAAGAAGTAGTTTTTTGGGGGGGTGAAATTGCATTCATTATCTCTACAGATTCTCATATATAAACTTAACGGTTATGGTGGTGCTCCCTCACATGTTTAACAAGATGTCCTAGTTCATCCAAGATAATATCCAGACCCATCTCAACAGCATTAGGAGAGCCTGGAAGAGCTATGATAACAGAATCCTCATATATGCCAGCAGTGGCCCTGCTCAGGATGGCCCCAGCACCTAATATCTTATATGATTCGTGTCTGAAGATTTCTCCAAATCCTTCCAGTTCTTTTTTGAATATTCCCCTTAAGGTTTCGATTGTAATATCCCTTTCACTGATACCGGTACCACCTGTTGTGAATATGACCATTGCCCCGTCTTCTATCATTTCATTAATTGTTGATATGAGACTCTTTGCATCATCACCTATAAGCTTGTATCCTATAACCTTATACCTTTTATTTAAGTTTTCATAGAGTATTCTCCCTGAAATATCGGTGGATGGTGGTCTTTTAGCTTCTACATGTTCCTTGGCCTGGGAATCGCTTAAAGTTATGATGGCACATTTTATCAAGGATGGTGCCATTTTCCTATGCTCTTCCATAGTCCTGCTCTTCATACTCATATAAAATCCACCCCAATAATCTTTATCAGCTTTCCTAAAAAAATAGTAGATATGTGTTCTCATTGAATGGTGGGGGTAGGGTCTTTTTTTGGATTGGAGGCGGCTTCGATTCCAAATTGGACGACCAAAATAAGTTTGAATGTCCTGACCCCTACCCATATGATTATATGTTTCTAAGCATTTAAAAAGCTTTCGCCCAATCCAATAAAAAAGACATAAGAATCCTAAACCATAATAGAAGAACCAAAAACCACCCCCACAGCCAATCACAAGACTCAGTGAAAATTTCAACTGTTAATCACCCTTATTCTCACCTTACAGCCCATAAAAATCCTGTTTCTACCGCCCAGATCCAACAGCTACCTTTACAAATATTTTCACACACCACCATATCAAGTTGCCCTTAACAAACAAAACGCTATAGATCATAAAAAAAATACTATATTGTACAATCCCCCACACACTCCTAACATCTAAGTTGGGGGATCCTTAACAAAACAAAAATCGTATTAAAAAAATGAAACTAGAAAAATATCATAAAATATTAGATTCCTCAGCATTCATAGGCGGATACACACCATCAGATGAAAAAAATTATACAATAGCCGAAGTCACCGAAGAACTAAAAGATCTAAAATCTAGAATACTCCTCGAAAAATCCCTAAAAGAAGGCAAACTCAAAATAATCAAACCCAAAAAAGAATACATCGAAAAAACAGAGAAACTCGCTAAAAAATCCGGTGACATCCTAAGACTATCAAAAACAGACAAAAAAATCATAGCACTAACACTACAACTAAAAAAAGAACTAAAAAATGTTATAATAATCACAGACGACTACTCCATCCAAAACATCATCAAAATCATAAAAGTACCATTCAAAAGCATCATAACACCTGGCATAAATGAAATATACCAATGGAAAAAAATCTGTATAGGCTGCAAAAAAACATACCCACACAACTACCCCTCAAAAAAATGCGAAATCTGCGGTTCAAAAATCATAAAAAAAAGAACAAAAAAAGGGAAACCATGAAAATCGGTGTAGTAGTACACGGCCCCCAAATCGTAGACTCAGGATACGCCCTCAAAATAATAAAATTCCTAAAAAAATATGGGAAAGTCAAAGCACTACTCGGAGGCACAATGGGAAGAACAGCAGTCTACGACGCCCACCTAGAAAACCTAATCGACATCTCCAAAAAAAGACTCCCAAGCCAATCCATAGACAAACTCGCAAAAGAAGGCCACGACATAATCTTCCTACTCAACTATGGAAAATCAAGGATCACAGGCCACGGATTCGGCTACAAAGTATTCAAAAAATCCAAGACAAAACCAAAACTTATACAAATCGAAAGACCAGGTGAAAAAGACGGTACAGTAATCCCTTGGCACAAATCAGTGAAAAACCTAGCAGAGGAAATAGCAGAAAAACTAAACCTCCAACTAGTCAAACCAGAAACAATAAAAAAAGAAATAATCAAAGACACCCCAGACGCGCTAAAACAACCAGGGAAAGTATACAGGAGACTAGTAGGAGTATCCAAGGGAGAGAACATCTTTGTAAACGGTATCGTTATAGGGAAGGCCACATCAGATGAAGTCATCCTAGTAGCAGAAGATAGATGGATAAAAAAGATAATCGGAGGCCAACTAAAAAAACATGGAATAGAAAAACTAGGACCAGTAAACCTAGAAGATGCTATAATCAAAACAGGACTCCTCAGAAGATCAGATAAAGTCAAACCAAGGAAAGTGAAATCAAGAAAACCCAAAAAGAAACTTAAAGTAGCATTCCTAGACCATGCAGCGGAAGACATCTACAAACTAAAAAACTCTGATCTTGTTGTGACAATAGGAGACGATACAAGCCTAGTAGCCGCCGACATACTCTACAGGTTTGATGTGCCAATCATTGGAATAACAGACGGAGACATTGACAAGGTAGTGGAAAAAGGCTTCAAAACAAGAGGATCCACAATAATAGAATTCGAAAAAGGATGGGATGACATAATAGGCCGCGAAATTTTTAAGAAAATCTTCAAGAAAAAACACACCATCGAAATAGAAAATATAGAAAATTTTAAAAAGAAGATACTAGAGATTATAGATAATATTAATGTCAATTATCTCATAAAAGAAATAAAATAATCCCATTTGAGGTGGGCTCTTGGACCTAGACTCAATTATACAAACCATAAAAAACTATGAGGGTATAACAAGAAAAAAACCCATAAAAGAAGTTGTAAATCTACTCAATGACGTTGACAAAGTATCAGGTAAAACATATATTAGTTTTGGCGATGACGCATCCGCAATACGCCTCGGAAACGGAAAACTACTCCTAATAGCCGCGGATGGCATCTGGGGGAAACTAATGGAAGCAGACCCACACTGGGCCGGCTACTGTTCAGTACTAGTAAACGTCAACGACATCGCAGCAATGGGAGGAAAACCCATCGGAATGGTCAATGTACTATCAGTCAAAGACAAAAAAACCTGCCAAAAAGTCATGGAAGGCATAAGAGAAGGCGTGGAAAAATTCGGAGTACCCATGGTAGGAGGCCACATACACCCAGACACACCCTACAATGCCCTAGACGTCTCAATAACAGGCATAGTCTCCGAAGATGCTATAATAACAAGCTGCAATGCAAAACCCGGAGACAAGATAATAATAGCCATAGACCTAGACGGCAGACAACACCCAAACTTCCCACTCAACTGGGACACAACAAGCCACAAAGAACCAGAACTCGTAAAAGCCCAGATAAAAATCATGGAAGAACTCGCATCAAAAAAACTCCTAACCGCAGGAAAAGACATAAGCAACCCAGGAACATTAGGAACCCTCGGAATGCTACTAGAAGCATCAAATGTAGGTGCAACAGTCCAACTAGAAAAAATCCCAAGGAAAAAGAACATCAAATGGGAAGACTGGCTACGACTATACCCAGGCGCCGGCTTCGTCCTCACAACAAAACCAGAAAACACAAAAGAATGCATAGAACTACTAGAATCAGTTAACATAACCTCAACCATCGCAGGGGAAATAATAACCGAAAAAAAACTTTACATCACCCTCAATAACGAGAAAAAGACACTATTTGATTTTGAAAAAGACCTAATAATGGGAATAGAAGAAAAAACCCAAAAATATTAAAGATGGGGGAGAAAAATTGCTAATAAAAATTAACGGCCAAGAAATCGAACTACCCGAAGGCTCCACGGTAAAGGACGCCATAAAAGCCACAAAAGCCCCCCACATAAAAGGTTCGGTCATAAGCGTCATAAAAGGAAAAGAAGAATTCGAAAAACACATAAACAAATACAAGATCAAAACAACAGCCGGCAGCATCATAATCGAAATACTAGAAGACGAAAAAATCACCCCACTAATAAAAGCCTGGAGAAAAAACTACAAAAAATTCAACGGCCAAAGAATAAGATGGACAACACCAGACGAAGTCGCAATAGGCCCAATAAAAACAGAACTCGAACCAACACACAAAGAATTCCAATACAACAAAAACGAGGTAATACTAAGCCTCTCAGGCTTCAGCCCAGAATCCACACATGTAATATTCAGCAAAGACCAGCACAAAGCCATATACGGAGCCCCACCACACAATCGAGGAGTATTCGCAAAAATAATAGGTGGCATGAGAACACTACTACTACTCACAGAAGACGACCACATCAAAGAAGTCAAACCCATAATAGAACGCAGAAGCATAGTGAAAAGCGCCGCAGTAACAGACCTCAACACCATACTAAAAGATGGAAACCAAGTATTCACCTACGTCAAAGTAAAACCCGACAAAAAATCTCCAGAGTCAGTCGAACACTTCTTCTCACTACTAGAAGACGGTAAAGTCAAAGTAGACTACGAATCCAATTCATTCATAGGATTCTACGCACTAGAAGGGATCAAAAAGGGTGTTGAACGCATAGAACAGAGAAAAAGGGGTACCGTAACCCTCAGAAACAGGGGCCGCGGCGTCGGACGCGTATACATCTACAGAGAAGACAGAGTCTCAACACCATCACACAACTACATAGGAACAGTCCAAAAAGGAATGGAACTAGTAGACATAGCAAGAAAAGGAGACCACATAACAATAAAATGCGAACCAGGCCGAATAATGACAGTAAACATGACACAAAAACAAGCAGAAGAATACCTCCAAGAACACCACATAAAACAAATAAGAGACGGTCTAAAAGACGACAAAGCCATCATAGTAAAACAAGAACCAAAATACACAATGGACATCCTAAAAGAAAAAAAAGTCAAAACATTCGGCATAGAAAAAGACAAACTAATAGAAATAGAAATGGATGAAAAAGCACCACGCTCAACATGGTACTTCAAAAAAATCTCAGGACTAGTAGACTCACCAATAGGATCCATGAAAGTACACTTCGCATTCCCAGGAATGAAAGTAGTAATGTTCGAAGGAGATAAAACCGAAGCAAAAGGCATAGTACCAGAAAACACACCCACAAAATGCGTTAAAGCAGGCGAAATAGGAGTGACAAACATGTCACGCCACCACGTAGGCCTAATAGGAGTGCGGCTCGAAGACAACGACGAATTCGGCCCAACAGGCGAACCATTCAACGCAACAAACATAATAGGAAAAGTAACAAAAGGCCTGAAAAACATTGAAAAATTCAAAGAAGGAGACACAGTCTATGTTAGAGAAAAAAAATGAATCCACAAGGATGATAATACTAGGGCCGCATGCAAACCTAAGCCCAGCAGAACTCGTACAAAAAATCCACATGATGGGCCTGCCACTCACGATAAAATCCACCTGCTATGGTGCGCTAATCCACGGAGAAAAAGAACTCGTGGAAAGAGCCGCCAAGGAAATAAGAGAACTCGACCCAAACAACATCTTTTTAAAAGACAGAGGATTCCCACCAGGAGACCCTAGAAGGTGCAGAGCACACAGAGGAGGTGCAAGAGAAGGCTTCCACCAACTCGAAAAAGAATTCAAACTACTAGGACATGTCAGCGAAGCCCTCTCCAAACCACAAAAAGTAAGCCTCCTCGAAAAAAAGAAAATAGACCCTGACACCTTCAAAGAAATCGCAGACAATATAATAAAGAAAAAGAGGGTTTAAAATGGAAATAACCCCATCCTCAACCGGAAAAGAACTTGAAGAACTCGCAACCTCTATACACGAACTTGTAGGACGCCTCCCACTCACAATAAGAACCAGAGAAAAAAAAGGCCTCAGAATAGAAGAAGGAAAAATACTAGACTATAACTACACTGGACCAGTCCTCGAAAAAGTCCTCAAAACAGGGAAAACCGCGAGAGAAATTCCAGAAAAAGGACCATACAAGGGCACGCCAGTCATAGTAGTCCCCCTAAAAGAAAAAGGAGAAATCATAGGCGCAATAGGCATCGTAGATATAACAAAGGGCATATTCACAGACATCAGAGAAATCTCAAGAAGACCAACAAAAACAAAAAGGGAGGATTAAACATTGAAAGTAGCAATATTCCCCCCAAACTCCCTCATACTAGCAGATCTCGTGGAAAGAAAAGGCCACGAACCCCTAATCTTACAAAAAGAGATAAGGAAAAAGGTAACAGACCCGGAAATCGACTCGCCACCATTCAACATAACCCAAGAAGACCCCATAAAAGGACTTAAATACGCGGCCATAGAAGTTCCATCAGGCGTGAGAGGGCGCATGTCAATATTCGGCCCCCTAATCGAAGAAGCTGACGCGGCCATCATCATGGAAGACGCGCCATTCGGTTTCGGTTGCATGGGATGCTCAAGAACCAATGAACTCTGCGTATACTACCTAAGGCAAAAAAACATACCAATACTAGAATTAAAGTATCCCACGAGTCGAGAAGAAACAATAGAACTTGTTAACAAGATAAACACATTTCTAGATGAATTGGAGGCTGAAAATGGTTAAAATAGCCCAAATATCATGCGGCACAGAATACAGCGGCGTTCAAAAAGAGATAGAAAAAGCTGCTGAAACCTTCGGAGCCGAGATAATCATCCCAGAAACAGACCTAGACTATATAGAAGAGGCATATGAAAAATTCGGCTTCGAATGTGCAAGTTCAGGTATAAAACTGATGATAGCAAGGGCAATGTCAGTCGTTGAAGGAAGAACAGACGCCGACGCAGTCTTCATAGCAACATGTTTCAGATGCGCCGAAGGAGCCCTCGTAAGAAACGAAATAAGAAGATTCATCCAACAAAACACAAGGCTGCCAGTAGTAACCTACTCATTCACAGAAAGAACCAAAGCAGACGAACTATTCATTAGAATGGAAGCACTCTCAACCATAGTATCAAGAAAAAGCATACTAGCAAGAGAAAAACAAGAAGGTCTCACACTAGGAATAGACTCAGGCTCAACAACCACAAAAGTAGTTCTAATGGAAAACAACGAAATCATAGGCACAGGATGGATACCCACAACAGACGTTATAAACTCGGCGGAAGAAGGCATGAAAGAAGCCTTCAAGGAAACAGACTACAAAATTGAAGACATCGAAGGCATGGGAGTCACAGGATACGGTAGACTCACCATAGGAAGACGATTCAACGCAGACCTAATACAAGAAGAACTAAGCGTCAACTCAAAAGGCGCAGTATTCCTAGCAAACCACCAAAAAGGCGAAGCAACAGTCATAGACATAGGAGGAATGGACAACAAAGTCATAACAGTACACGACAGCATACCAGACAACTTCACAATGGGAGGAATCTGCGCAGGAGCCTCAGGAAGATTCCTAGAGATAACAGCACGCAGACTAGGAGTAGACATAACAGAACTAGGCTCACTCGCCATCAAAGGAGACTACCATAGAGCACCCCTAGACAGCTACTGCATAGTATTCGGAATCCAAGACCTTGTAACAGCACTGGCAGCAGGAAGCAGCCGGGAAGACGTGGCAGCAGCAGCCTGCCACTCAGTAGCAGAACAAGTCTACGAACAACAACTCCAAGAAATCGACGTAAGAGAACCCGTAATACAAGTAGGTGGCACATCACTCATCGAAGGTCTAGTAGAAGCCATGAGCGACATACTAGGAGGCATAGACATAATAGTACCAGAAAACTCCCAATACATAGGAGCGGTTGGAGCAGCCCTACTCGTATCAGGCATGGCAAAAATAGAATAGGGGAAAAGAATGAAAATAGAATGCTATGACCGAGAAGGCGCCGAAGCATACGAACTCGTAGTAAAACAGGTACTCCAAGACCTCCAACTTGGAAGAGCAGTAGATGACCTGAGAATATTCGCAGACCCCAGAGAACCAGTCTTCATAATAGCGGTCAAATTCGCAAAAGCAGCATCCCCAATCTACCTAGAGGACATGGCAATACCAGAATACGACAAGGAAGAAAACAAACTCCACCTACGCATAACAGATGAAACATACCTCCCAGAATTACTGGAAAAACTCTGGAAACTAGAAGGAAGAGAAAAAATACAACAACCAACAAGATTCGAAATCATAATCGAAAACCCAACCACCAAACTGGAAGGTTTAATGGTCCATGACCCCCAGGAAACCCTTAAAAAGAAAATATATGACGCAATCTTCAGGATAATACCCGAGGGCTTCCGCGTCATAAGAGACATCTCCCAGGACAATATCATTGCAATGGTATGCACAGACGAACTACTCAACGATAAATGGATAAAAAAAGCCCATAAAATAACAGAAGAGATAAGGAGTTGAATAGGATGGTTATACCCCGCCAGACAAGATTCGCACATATAACAAAGGCCCACCCATGTTTCAATGAAAAAATCCACGACAAAGTAGGGAGAATACACCTACCCATCGCACCCAGATGTAACATACATTGCAAATTTTGCACCAGAGAAATAAGCGAATGCGAAATGCGCCCAGGAGTAACAGCAAGAGTCATGAGCGTGGACGACGCCATAAAACACGTTGAAAAAGTCACAAGGGAGATGCCAATATCAGTAATAGGAGTTGCGGGTCCAGGAGATGCCCTAGCTAATGAAGAAACCTTTGAATTCTTTAAACGAGCCAATGAAAAATTCCCAGACCTCATAAAATGTATGAGCACCAACGGCCTACTACTACCCGAAAAGGCAGATGAACTAGCCAAACTCGGCGTGAAAACCATAACAGTCACAGTAAATGCAATAGACCCTGAAATAGGTGAAAAAATCTACTCACATGTCAACTACAAGGGTAAAATTTACAATGGAAAAGAAGCCTTCAAAATACTCTCCAAAAACCAACTAGAAGGCATAGAAAAAGCCGCCAAAAACGGGATCATAGTCAAAGTCAACACAGTGCTTATACCAGGATTAAATGACGATCACATCATTGACATAGCCCGGGAAGTGAAAAAGAGGGGAGCCTCCCTAATGAACATAATACCACTCATACCACTAGCTGAAATGAAAAACTATCCCAGACCAACCTGTGCACAAATAGAAAAGGCAAGAGCCGAAGTGGAAAAAATAATACCTGTATTCAGGGCTTGCATGCAATGTCGTGCAGACGCCTATGGGATACCAGGCGAAAAAGACAAACACTTGGATCTAACACCAGCAAGTCACTACTAGGGGGGGGTGAATCCAATTGAAGACAATCAAATGGGAAGACAACCACCTCCTATTAATAGACCAGCGCAAACTACCAGACAAACTCGAATACTTCAAATGTGAAAACTACAAGGATGTTATATTCGCCATAAAAAACATGATAGTAAGAGGAGCCCCCGCAATAGGAGTGGCAGCAGCCTTCGCAGTTGCACTAGCCCACACAGCCGGTGAAAACCTTCAAAAAGCCGCCGAGGAGATTAAAGGCGCCCGGCCAACAGCCATCAACCTCCAATGGGCTGTTGAAAGAACACTATCATCTGATTCTCCACTAGAAGAAGCCCTTAGAATATACAAGGAAGACATGGAGATTACAAGGGCCATAGGGAAACATGGGGCTGCCATAGTTGATGATGGTGATACTATTCTCACACATTGTAATGCAGGCGCCCTTGCATGTGTAGATTATGGCACAGCCCTTGGAGTTATAAGGGCTGCTTACTATGAGGGTAAACAGATAAAGGTTGTCTGTGATGAGACAAGGCCGCTTGGCCAAGGGGCTCGTTTAAGTGTATGGGAGCTTCAAATGGAAAAGATTCCTGTAAAGCTTATTGTGGATAGTGCTGCGGGTTATCTTATGCAGCGGGGTGAAATCGATAAGGTTATAATTGGGGCTGATAGAGTTGCTGAAGGCGGTGTTGTTAATAAGATAGGTTCTTTGATGGTTGCATTAGCCGCTAGAAGGTTTAATGTGCCTTTTTATGTTGCGGCTCCTAAAAGTACATTTGATTGGGAGAATAGTATATATGATACTATTATCGAGGAAAGAAGTTCTGATGAGGTATTATATTATGGGGGTTGTAGGATAGCTCCAAAGAATACTAAGATTATTAACCCGGCTTTTGATATTGTACCATCAGATCTTATAACAGCTATAATAACAGAGGATGGTATAATAGATCCTATTTAGGCTTTGCGGATTTTTGCATCGATTGCAATCTGCCAAACCCCTGGACTCTTTGATTTAACCATCCTCTTGTGGAGTATCTTCACCTTGGATGGCTGTGCAGCTTCTATTAAATGTTTTATTGGGGTTTCAAAGTTTCTTGCGAATTCATAGTAGTGTATTATCCCACCATCTTTTATAATGTCCATTGCAATGTCTAGAAATTCCCTGGCACTTGCCGGGAGATTCATTATGATCCGATCAACCTTTTTGGGTATTTTATCTGCCACTTTTCTTATGTCTCCTTGGCATGGTATGATTTCATGGGCCTTGTTTAACTTGATGTTCTCTTTAAGGTATTTTATGGCTAGGGGGTTAATATCAACTGCATAGATCCTAGAGGCTTTCTTGTGTCTTGCAATGGCGAGGGAGAATGGTCCGACACCAGCGAACATGTCAAGGACTACTTCTCCTTTTTGCACTTGTCTTGCTACTCTTTCTCTTTCATTGGCAAGTCTAGGGCTGAAATAGACTTTTTTTATGTCTAGTTTCATCCTTGTGGAATATTCAACATGGATTGTTTGACTGGAATCTTCACCTGCAAGATGTTCAAAATCCCTTATACGCACAACACCTTTAACTTCACTTTTTTTTCTGAATACTCCTCGTTTTTTCGTGAATTTTAAGGCAGCCTCCCCTATAAGATGTTTGTATTCTTCCAGTTCATTTGGAATTTCGAGGATGACAATGTCGCCTATGATATCAAAGGATCTTCTTATCTTATCAACTATCTTATCATCTATTTTATCCTTTAAAATCTCCTTAAAATCCCTGGGATGTTTATTCTTTTCTTTGAATGTTGTTTCGATAATGGAAGCGCTTTCATGGATCTTACCAGGATCCACAAACTCCCTGATTGGTATGAACACGAAATTATCATCCCTCTTAATCATGAAATTAGATTCTATAATAGAATCCTTAACCAATTTTTTTATCACTTTATCAGCATACCTTTTAGGAATCTTTAAACCCTTCAAATTATCCCTCACACCCTAAAAAAATCCATTAAAATAATATTATCCATATATCAATATAAAAGGAGTGGGGAGATGACATGCTCTACATCATAGGCCTAGGACTTTATGATGAAGATGACATTTCAATCAAGGGCATGAAAGCCCTTAAAAAATGTGAAAGGATATTCGCAGAATTTTACACAGCAAAATTAAAAAACCAGAGCTTATCATCCATAAAAAAAGAACTTGGAAAAGAAATCAAAGTTCTGGGGAGAAAAGAGATAGAAGAAAAAATGATACCACTAAAAAACGCCCAAAAATGGAACGTAGCATTCCTAGTCCCAGGAGATCCGCTAGTAGCCACAACACACTCCAACCTAATATTAGAAGCCAAAAAAAATAACATTAAAACAAGGATAATACACTCATCATCCATATTCTCAGCAGCCCCAGGCCTCGCAGGCCTACAAATATACAAGTTCGGTAAAACAACCACAATACCATTCCCAGAAAAAAACTATTTTCCCCACTCACCATACCTCACAATAAAAGACAACATGAAATATAATGCCCACAGTCTCATATTACTAGATATAAAAGCAGATGAAAACAGGTACATGAGCGCAAACGAAGGCCTAGAATACCTACTAAAAATCGAAAAAGAAAGACAGGAAAATATAATCTGCGAAGATTCATTAGCTGTTGTAGTGGCCAGAGCAGGATCCCAGGACCCGCTTGTAAGGGCTGATAGGATAAAAACACTTATAGGTGAAGATTTCGGCAAACCACTCCATTGTATTATCATCCCTTCAAAATTACACTTCCTAGAAGCAGAATATCTCACAAAGATTGGGGGCGCCCCACCAGAAATCATGGAGGAAGAGAATGAAACACCATGACGCCGGTAAAACAACCCGAGACATACTAGATGCAAAGAAAGTCATAAAAACCCTAAAAATCCAAGATAGGATAACATTCATCGACGCAGGCTGCGGTGACGGTTTCATATCCATCGAAGCCTCAAAAAACATGAAAAATGGCAAAATCTACTCAATTGACATCTATGAAAAATCCATTAACATACTAAAAAAGGCAATAAAAAAAGAAAATATCAAAAACATCACAGCAATCCTAGGAGACATAACAAAAAAACTTCCAATCCCAGAATCAACAGCAGACATCTACTTCATGGCCAACGTACTACACGGCCTGGTGGCTAACAAGAGAATTGAACCAGCCATGAAAGAAATAAAACGGGTGCTGAAACCTAATGGTAGGTTAGCCATTGTAGAATTCAAGAAAGGGCCAAAGCCGGGGCCGCATCCAAGTCTAAGATTAGATCCTGATGAAACCTCTAATATTTTAAAATCCTATGGTTTTCACACAATCAAAATAGAGGATGTTGGACCATACCATTACATTCTAGTGGCAAAGAGGTCAGTATAACCTTGTATATTTTTGGAGATACTCCTGAAATTCATCATCTAGTATGCGCAGGGCTGTCATGTTAACTGGTGAAGTGGCTGCCTTCTCCTCCACAAGATTCCTTAAAGTCCCAGATTTTATATGCTCTCTCACTTCCCTTATGACAAAATCTAGGGTCTTTTTATTGTAACTGCGAAGTTCGGCCTCCTCTAACTCATATATTTTATACTTGTCTAATTGGTATGAATGGTTAGGTGTCATTAGAATGTTAAGGTAACTGTAGAATTTACATATTGCATCTGTGAAGAGATCAACCCCAATATAGGCAAGTAAAGGTACGAATGAAGCTTCTGAAAATGGAAAACATAATAGCGTGTTGGGTTTTATACTTTCACGTATTCTAACAATTAATCTGACAAGGTCCATGGGTTTTGTGAGTAATTCATCACCATTGGCGATTATAAGCCTTCTAAAGCCTAGGCTTTCAAGTTTCATCGCACATTTAACTCTCAAATCAATGTATTTACCCCCATGGATAACCGCATATTCACTATCTGAAGATCTTGCATTTTTTATTGTTTCTTTCACACTCCATTCAGCTATTTCCATGGGAACATTATATGGTATGGGCTGATCACGTGCAAAATCTATGGATTCATATTCTATAAGTGCTGGAGTTTCCATCTCTCCCATTTTACCGAGACGGGCCGGTCCATCATGAATTTTGATCTCGAAGCTATTCATGGGCTCACAAGTATGATCTTTTATTTAATGGTATATAACCAAGTGTAACCTAAAAGGTTACACTATGGTGATTTTTAGTAAGCTATATATACAGAGCACATCCAGACCCCAAATAGGGAACCAGTGACATCCCCCCAAGCAGGGCGTGAAAACAATGTCAATATTAGAACGCCTAAAAAGAATATTAACGGGTGAGGAAGAAGCCAAAGAAAAATCAGAGGAAGTTAAAGAGAAACTTGCAGAGGCTGAAGAGAAGGTCGAAGAAAAATCAGAGGAAGTTAAAGAGAAACTTGCAGAGGCTGAAGAGAAGGTCGAAGAAAAATCAGAGGAAGTTAAAGAGGCTGAAGAATCGCCCAAAGAGGAAGCTGAAGAGGAAGAAATTGAAGAAGAAAAACCCGAAAGGAGTGATATAATGACCCTTCTAAAAGGAGAAGAAGAACTTATAAGAAGAAGCGATATAGACAAGGAATTCTCCGAGAAAGTGAAAGCAGCTGGTGGAGAAAGCCTTGAATATTGCTTCCAATGCGGAACCTGCACAGGATCCTGCCCATCAGGCAGAAGAACACCCTACAAGGTACGTCAGATAATCAGAAAAGCAAACATGGGCCTAAAAGACCAGATTCTACCAGACCCAACCTTATGGATGTGCACAACCTGTTACGCATGCCAGGAAAGATGCCCAAGAAAAGTCAAAATAGTTGATGTCATAAAACTAATAAGGAACGAAGCAGCAAAAGCAGGATACATGTCCCCAGTACACAAAGCCGTGGGATCATTTGTTATAAAAACAGGGCACGGAGTGCCAATAGACGACGCCACAAAACAATTAAGGGACGCTGTGGGCCTAGGAGAGCTGCCACCAACAACACATTCATTCCCAGGAGCTTTAGAAGAAGTGCAGAAGATAATAAAAACAACAGGATTCGATTCACTCATAGGATACAACTGGGAGACCGGTGAAATAGAATAATGGAGGCTGAAAAGATGGCATTCGCATACTTTTTAGGTTGTATAATGAACAACAGGTACCCAGGGATAGAAAAAGCAACAAGAGTATTATTCGATAAACTAGGAATAGAATTAAAGGACATGGAAGGAGCATCCTGCTGCCCAGCCCCAGGAGTGTTCGGGTCATTTGACAGGACAACATGGGCATCCATCGCAGCAAGGAACATAACAATCGCAGAGGAAATGGACGCTGACCTCATGACAGAATGTAACGGATGCTTCGGTTCACTATTCGAAACAAACCACCTACTAAAAGAAAATGAAGAAATGAAAAACAAAGTCAACGAAGTGCTCAAGGAGGTTGGCAGAGAATACAAGGGAAAAATCAATGTAAGACACTTTGCAGAAGTATTATATAATGATGTTGGACTCGACAAATTATCAGAACTCGTTAAAAGACCACTCAATTTAAATGTGGCAGTACACTATGGCTGTCACTTTCTGAAACCAAGCGAAGAGATAGGCATAGACAACCCAGAGAATCCAACAATCCTAGATGAACTTGTAGAGGTTACAGGCGCCAAATCAGTACCATACAAGGATAAGATGATGTGCTGTGGCGCAGGTGGAGGTGTGAGATCTCGAGACCTAAATGTTGCATTAGATTTCACACGAGAGAAACTAATAAACATGCAAGAGGCAGGAGCTGATGTCATAGTCAATGTATGCCCATTCTGCCACCTACAATTCGACAGAGGACAAATAGAAATCAAAGAAGAATTCGGGGAAGAATACAACATGCCAGTACTCCACCTTGCACAACTGCTAGGACTTGCAATGGATCTTGACATAAGAGACATAGTCATAGATGCACACAATATCGAAGTCGATCCAGTGATAAGAAAGATAGAGGAATCCTTAGCCGAAAAGGATATCACAATAGGGGGAGAATAGAAAAAATCCCCATTCCCTACTCTTTTTTTCTTTAGAAAATTACTTATATAATAAACACAACTAGTTTTTTATAAAGGTTTAAAAATTGAGGTGTATCCATATTGTTCATAGCAACTTTGCAAGGAATCTACAAATACGCAGAATTGCCCGAAAAATACGCTAAATTTGCAGATTTCCACGCAGCATTAAAAAATAAGGATATAAAAGAAAATGAGGAAATAGCAGTATTGAACATAGTAGGTACTAACAGCTACCATGTACTATTCCTAGAATCCTATAATAACTTGGATGAAATCATAAAAGAGCTTAAAGAAGCAGGTGCCAAGATAAACCACACTTCATTAAAGATCCTGGAAGGACACTTATGACCATACCAGCAGAACAAACCTGGATGGTGCTATTAAATTTATTAACAGATCTGAAAAAACGGGGATTAGAAGTACCCAAGAGTATAAACGAGGAAATGCGACTAGTAAAAGCATCCATAAACTTTTACAAAACAGACACAAGCAATCCCCAGATGATAAAAGAATTGAAAAGAATAAATGAGATGCTAAACGAGATCCAAGAAACCCTCTTAGACATTGCAGAAACAATCAACAAAGACTACCAGGAACAATGGATCGAAAAACTTAAAAAAGCCTCACTAGGAGAAGAAATATATAAAGTGCCAAAGACAAAAGCACGCTTCGTGGTCGGAACACCACCAGGATTCTCAATTGCAAGAGTCCACCTACAAGAGCCACTATCAGAAGATAGAGTCCAAGAAATAGCAGAAGAACACAACCTCATCATAGAATTCGAAGAAGACGACCTAATAGCAGTCTACGGAGAAAAAGAGAATATAAAACGGGGTCTCAAAGACATAGCCTCCTTCTTCCACGAATAAAAAACCCCAAAAAAAAGAGTGTGTGGTGAACCATGAAAATACTTGCACTTAGCGACCTCCATGGCATAAACCCAAAAACAATCCACCAATACCTCGAAGAAAACAAAATAGACCTTATAATAATAGCCGGAGACATAACACACTTCGGACCACCAGAACTCGCAAAGGACATACTAGACGACATAGCAGCCCATAAAATCCCAGTAATAGCAGTCCCAGGAAACTGCGACCCCCACACTATACACTCCCACATAGAAAATTCAAAAGCACTAAACCTCCACGCCAAAACCATCAACATAAAAGGACTCTCATTCTGTGGCCTGGGAGGATCAAATCCAACACCATTCAACACCCCACTAGAATTTGAAGAAAATGAAATATACAAAATCCTCAAGGAAACCATACCTGACAATATCACAATCCTTATAACACATGCACCCCCATATGGAACACAAACAGACAAACTACCAAACGGCGAACACGTAGGAAGCAAAAGTATAAGGAAGATAATAGAAGAACACCAACCAAAAATCAACATCTGCGGACACATCCATGAAAGCAGGGGACAAGACAGGATAGGAGACACCATCATAATAAACCCTGGAGAATCATCCAAAGGAGAAGCATGCCTAATAAAAATATCAGATGATGGAAAAATAAACACCCAACTCATAAAACTAGACTAAACTATAAAAATTAGGGTTCTAATCCCAACTCCCAATATCTCTTCTCATATCCCCCCTCCAGTATTTATCTTCCTTTCTTTTTTCTGTGAGGTGAAGAAATATGATAATGGTCCAAGGAGAAGTGAGCGGTAAAAAATATACAGAACCATTCTCTAAGGGGGTTCTTGCAAGATCATTAACAAGGGCCGAGATGGATCCTAACAAGGCCTACACCTTCGCATCCAAGATAGAAGCCCACCTCAAAAAAAAGAACATAAACCTCATAACAATAGATGAACTTGTCGAAATAGTATTCGACAAACTCAAAAAGGAAGACAAAGAGGTGGCGGAAAAATACATGCTCTGGAGGCGTATAAGAGACCATAAGGAACCGCTCATAATACTCATAGGTGGAGCCTCTGGTGTTGGCACATCATCAATAGCATTCGAAGTCGCCAACCGCCTCGGAATAAGAAACATGATAAGCACAGACATGATAAGAGAAGTAATGCGCAAAATAATATCCAGGGACCTGCTACCATCACTCTATGAGTCAAGCTACACAGCATACCAATCACTCAGGATATCACCACCACCAGAACTCGACGAAGTACTAATAGGATTCAGAGACCACGTAGATACAGTGAGTGTGGGAGTGGAAGCCGTAATCGAAAGAGCACTCAAAGAAGGTATAAGCATAGTTATCGAAGGAGTTCACATAGTACCAGGTTTCATAAGAGAAGACCTAGTAAACAAAGAAAACGTTGCAATGTTCGTACTAACAGTTCCAGATGAAAACATACACAAAGGAAGATTCTACTCAAGATGCAGACAATCATGGGCCAGAAGACCCCTGAAAAGGTACATAAGCTACTTCTGGGCTATAAGAAGAATACACAAATACTTCGAAGCCCAGGCCAAGAAATATAATGTGCCTGTCATCGAAAACATCGATGTTGTGACCACAATAGATTCGATCATAAAATCACTCACAGAGACAACTGTTAAAGGAGGCAAAGAAGTTGCCGAAGAAATTGGATGAAATAAAAGTTAAAGATGTTATGACAAGAAATCCAATCAAAGTCAAACCATCAGAAGATGTGGTGTTCGCATTCGAAAAACTCATGAAACATAAAATAAGCGCATTACCAGTAGAAGACAATGGAAAACTCCTGGGTATAGTCACGGCCACAGACCTCGGCCATAACCTAATACTGGACAATTACAAACTAGGTACAACAGTAGAACAGGTCATGGTAGAAGATGTTGCCACAATCAAACCAGATAACACACTAAAAGATGCCATAGAAAAAATGTACCAGTATGGTGAGGATGAAGGTATAATAAACCAACTAGTAGTAACAGAAGATGATAGGATCATTGGGATAATCTCTGATGGCGACATCATAAAAGCCCTAAAAGAATCCTAAGGATAGAATAGACCATCGCACTCATAACTAGACAAGCAGGTATAGTCAAAATCCACGTGTATCCTATATCTTTTATAACATCAAATTTTAGACTGGAAGTCCCATGAGCCAACCCAACACCTATAACAGAACCGACAAGGGTCTGGGTTGGTGAAATAGGCATACCATAATATACAAAAACGAAAATCACGATAGAAGCCGCTATTTGGGCCGAGAAACCCCTAGTGGGTACTAGCTCTGTTATGCGCCTACCTATAGTCTCAGTCACACGATCCCCGGCAAAAATTATGCCCAGAACCAGCCCGAAAGCCCCCAAGATCCTTAAAATGCTTGGATCCCCCTTTGATAGGATGAAAAGAACACCCATAGCCATTCCAAAGTCAAGCGCGCCAACATTAAACGCGGAAAAAGATGAACTAAACACTTGAAGATACGAAAAAATCTTCTCCAACCTATCTCTAAGAGAAACTGATTTTATGCGCCGGATAACAAACATCCTTATAATAGAATATGTTAAAAGACCTGAAAAAAAGCCAATTATGGGAGACGAAATCCAACTCAAAATTATATAAATTACAGTATTAAAGTTCATCCCAGTCCAACCCACACTCACAAAACCAACACCAATAACAGCACTAACCATAGCATCAGAACCAGAAATAGGTATACGCCTCAACAACGTTACCGTTATCCAGATAGCAGCAGTCAAAATAACAGCAAAAGCAGCGACCACACTAAAACTGGCTCCAGGTATTATACCATCACCAACAGTCTTTATAACATTACCACCAAACAAAACAGCCCCAAGGAAGGCGAAAAAAGCACCTATAAAAAGTCCCCTCCTCATATTCAAAGCCCCACTACCCACAGCAGTACCAATAGAATTACCAATATCATTAGCCGCTATATTAAAAGCGAAATACAAACCCAAACCTACACTTAGCAAGAGGAGAGAATCCATATTAATATTATCCACCACAGTCTTTATAAAATGGTAAGCTTAAAATATCAGATCAAAACAATAATATACATGGGCTAGACCGGAGGGTTAGGGGTCCTCTGTAAGCGCAAATCCCCTATATGGCGCGGTCGAAGTCCAAGAGGCGGCAGCCCAACCAGTTGCTAGCCCAAGTATCCAGCGTAGAAGCCTCGTCCCGCAGGATCAGCGGTGATAGGATCTTGGCTGGAGGGCCAAGATAAACTATCTTAACCACGGGGAACCGGGTCAGGCCTGGAAAGGAGCAGCCCTACCGTGGACAGCTGATGCTTGCGGGTTCGCGGGGTGGAGCTGTATACTTGGATCACTAGTAGCTGGAAGGACTGTCCACTCTTGGACAAGCCCACCCCATCTTGCCGGGGTCGCCTAGTCCGGTATGGCGTTGGCCTGCTAAGCCAATGATCCTTTGGATCTCGCGGGTTCAAATCCCGTCCCCGGCGCTCAAAAAAAATCTTAAAATTGTCTGGGAGGTCTTATAGTGGACACAATGTATATATGGCCAATTTTAACCTTAATATTAGCTCTGATTTTAATCTATAGGAAACCAAGGACAAAAAATTATATTATAGAATCTCTACTTTTAGCATTACTCATGGTAATGGTTGGATTATCTTCTATCTGGGCTTTCATGGGCCATGCGTTCATGGGGGGTCAGATAGCGGCCTATATAGGTTGGCCGGCTGGTAGTCCATTCCAATTAGAAGTTGCAGTAGCTAACCTGTCTTATGGGATTCTTGGACTTTTATGCTTGAAGTTTAGGGATGATTTTTGGACTGCGACCATAGTAGGCTTTTCAGTCTTTTATCTTGGCGCGGCCTATATACACATCCAGGATATGTTCAGGGGAAATTATGCTCCTGGAAATGTTGGAGCCCCTTTATACTTTGATATAATATTACCCATACTGTTATTAGGGCTTCTGGCAGCTTACAAATTGACAAAGAAATAAGCTTTTTAGTGGTTTTTTTCATTGAATGGGCAGGCATGGACATTCACTATTGCTATGAGGTCTATGTCTTCTATTATCTTTTTTTCGACTTTGTGAGATATGCAGTGGGCTTCTCTAAGGTTCAGGTCGCCGTCAACTTCTATATGGAGGTCTACTGCAGCATATGGCCCGAAATAGTTTATGCGGACGTTGTGTATGCCCATAACACCCTTAATGGACATTGCGGATCGTCTGATTTCTGCCATGATCCTTCTTGTGGGAACCTTGCCCATGATATTGTTTATGTTTTCTCTTCCAACATCAAAAGCTGTCTTTAAAACTATGAAAGCTATTAATATAGCTACTACTGGATCCAGGAATTTTAGCCCGAGGTTGGCTCCTATAACACCTACAAGTATGGCTGCGCATGAAAGGATATCGACCTTCTGATGCTGTGCATCGGCTATAATAGCTGGACTGTTGATCCTTTCACCTATATTCATCATATAGGTTGTCATGAGGAAATTTGCGATTATACCCACGATAGCCATTATCGCCGCGAGATAATCAGGAACTGATACAATGAATAGTTTCCTGTAGGCTTCTGATAATATTTCATAGGCTACTATCCCAAGAAATAGTACTACAATTAGGCCTGCAAGTGCCTCGGCCCTGCCATGACCATAAGGGTGTTCGGTGTCGGCTGGTTTCAGGGCTATCCTAAAACCTATAAAGGTTATGATGGAGGTTAGTATGTCTGAGAGTGTGTGGGCGGCTTCGGCGATTAGGGCGACGCTACCAGCCATGATACCAACTATGAAATTGAATATTGTTAGGAGGATATTGCCTATTATACCAACATATGCAGCTTTTTTACCTAGTTTTGCTCTTTCATCATTCAAGGATTTTCACCTAGTATTTTTTCTATCCGGGCCATGGCCTCTTTTATTTGGGGGTAGGGTGCTGCATATGAGAATCTAACATGGTCTTTGCCATTGGAGCCGAACGCGCTTCCTGGAACAGCCACCACACCCACCTTGAGAGTTTTTTCCATGAACTTTTTTTCGTTTTTTACGTTGGGGAACATGTAGAATGCCCCGTTTGGCTTGTTACATTCTATGCCCATATCCTTGAATTTTTCGAACATGAGGTCTCTTCTTCTTCTGAATTCGGCCACCATGTCATCAACTACCCTTTGGGGTCCTTTGAGGGCTGCTAGTGCAGCTGCTTGGGATATTGATGGGGCGCATGCGGTATTGTATTGGTGTACCTTTAAAAGTTCTTCTATGATTTCACTTTGGGCTGTGAGATAACCTATGCGCAGTCCTGTCATTGCATATGTTTTAGAGAATCCGTTTATTGTTATGGTGTTTTCTGTGAATTGACCCGGACTATAATGTTTCTTGTCATATATTATTTTTTCATAGACTTCATCAGAGATTATTATGAGATTTTTTTCTTCTGCCAATTCTGCTATGGCTTTGATGTCGTCTTTTTCCATGACTGCGCCTGTGGGGTTTGATGGTGAATTTAATATTATGGCTTTGGTATCTTTGTCTAGGAGGGATTCTATGGTTTCTGGGTTCATCCTAAAATCTTTTTTTTCTAATGGTACTGGTATGCTTTCACCTTCTGCAAGTTTTACACAAGCATCATATGATAAGAAGCCTGGATCTGGTATTAGTACCTTGTCACCTTTTTCTATTAGGGCTTGGGCGCACATGTAGAGGGCTTCACTGGCCCCTACTGTTACTATGATATCATCTGGGTCTGTTTTAATATTATTTTCAACTTTTAATTTTTTTGTTATAGCCTCCCTAAGCTCCAATATACCCTTATTTGGAGTGTAATGTGTGAAACCATCCCTTAGAGCATCCTCTATAGCCTCCCTGGCATGCTCTGGTATGTTGAAGTCTGGTTCCCCAATTCCAAGGTTTATTATATCCTCCCCTTGAACTTCGAACATTTTCCGGATACTTGACAATTCTATACCTTCTAGTCTTTTCGCATACATACTCATTCCCACTCTATTATTATTTGCATGGATTTTTAAGACACTTATAACATGAATCTAACTCACAATAGGATGTCAGATTATCCTCCTTCATCTTCATATACTCTTCCATTATAAAATCTTCTCTAAGACCGACATCTATTTTACTCCAAGGCAATTCTTCTCCAAGCTGACGACCCTTATTCTCTAGTTTCCAATCCCTCAAAGTGGCTTTTCCCAGCCAAGCCCTTTCTATCAAATCAGAAATTTCAGGGCCGCCAGTAGATAAAACATGTTGTATAAGAGCCAACCTTGGACTTTCCACTTTAACAGGCACCCCAACAAGCTTAGATTTTAAAAATTTGATTTTGGCTTTCATCTCATCAAAATTAAAAGCCTCCCATTGCAGGGGAGTGTGAGCTTTAGGTATTAGAGGATTTATACTGAACTTAACAGGCCCTAGCTTATACAATTCCTTTATAAGCTTCGCAAGCTCCACAAGATCCTTTAGGGTTTCACCTGGAGTCCCGATCAAAAAATACATTTTAACGGCCAAACCTTTATCAACAGCCATCCTAGCAACCCTAAATATCTCTTCATCCCTTATTGGCTTGTTTAATCGTTTCCTGATCTTCCAAATAGACTCAGGGGCCAATGTCACAGTCTTAAGACCACTCCTGGCAAGAACATCTAGTAGATTTTCTGTTACTGATTCTATGCGCATCGAAGGCATACTAACCCCAAAACCCATCTCAACTAAGCCACTGCACAGTTCATCTATCCTCGAATAATCAGATGCGGCAGCACCTATTAAAGACACCCTATCAAGGCCAGTAGCATTCCTGCCACGCTCAGCAACATCAAAAAGTTTACTAAGGGATGTTTCACGTTTCGGACGATAAATGTAGCCAGACATGCAAAACCTGCAACCACGCACACAACCCCTCGAAACACCCAACAAGAAAGAACGGCCAAGAACCGGCACGAAACTTGGATCATCAGACTCAGAAACTATCTGACGAATTGGATGACAAGCATTATCCATATCTTCAACTATAACACGCCTAACAGGATTATCAGGCACATAAACACCCTCCAAGCCCCTGAACTCGTCAATTTCCCCGCGAGGATCATCCAAACCAACAAAAACATCCAAAAGCTCATCCAAAACAGCCTCAGCCTCCCCAATAACAAAAAGATCAACAAAATCAGCCAAAGGAAGAGGATTAGCAGTTACAGTCGGACCCCCAGCAATCACCAAAGGCCCACCCCGCCTCCTAGACTTACGCACCTCCAAACCACCACGATGTAACATTTCAAGAACATTAAAATAATCCTGCTCATAATGTATAGAAAAACTTATAACATCAAAATCCCTAAGAGAACTAGAAGACTCAAAACTCCCACGATAAGGATAAATAAACCTCTCACACCAAATATCCTCGCGAGAATTCAAAAAATCATAGATAATATGATAACCAAGAGACGACATAGCCAAACCATAAAAACTAGGATAAACACTAGCTACACGCACATCCACAAAACGCGGATCCTTAACAACAACATTATACTCACGCAACATAAACAATACTATATCACAATAAACTAATAAAAATCATCCTTGGAGGCGAAAATTGACAAAAAAATACAAACTAGCAGCAGTAGGAGGAACATTCGACAAATTCCACAAAGGCCACCAAACACTCCTAGAAAAAGCATTCAAAATAGCAGAAAAAGTAGCCATAGGAGTAACATCAGACAAATTCGCAGCCCAAAAAGACCCAGTAGAACCCTGCCAAACCCGCATAAAAAACCTAAAAAAATACCTAGAAAAAAAAGGATACAAAAACTTCTACATAGAAAAACTAGAAGACCCCTACGGCCCAACAATACAAGAAAAAAAATTCAAAGCCATAATAGTAAGCAAAGAAACCCAACCACGAGCAGAAAAAATAAACAAAATAAGAAAAAAAAGAGGCCTGCCAAAACTAGACATCATAACAATAGACATGGTAAAAGCAGAAGACGGCCAACCAATATCATCCACCAGAATCAGAAAAGGAGAAATAGACAAAAAAGGCAAAATACTAAAAAAAGACTAAAATCAACTACCCCCCGCAGGGTCTCCAAGGGATGTTAAAGATGAAAGTTAAAGTCGGATCACAAAACCCAGTCAAAATAAAAGCAACAAAAAACATCCTAAAAAAACTCTACAAAAAAGTCCAAATCAAAGGCATCAAAGTAGACCCAGGAGTCCCCAGCCAACCAATAGGACTAGAACAAACAATAAAAGGCGCCATAAACCGGGCCCAGAGAGCATACAAAAACTGCGACCTAAGCATAGGAATAGAATCCGGCCTACTCGAAGCACCCCACACACTAACAGGATACATCGACCTACAATGGTGCGCAACCTACGACGGCAAAACAACAACACTAGGAGTAAGCGCAGGATTCGAATACCCACCACAAGTCATAAAAGAAGTAAAAAAGGGAAAAGAAGTAGGAGACATCATGGACAAAATCACAGGAATACAAAACCTCGGAGAAAAAACCGGCGCAATATCCATCCTAACCCACGGCCTGCTCAACCGAACAGAAAACACAGAACAATGCATACTAATGGCCATGATACCCCGCCTAAACCCGAAACTCTACAAAATCCCCCCAAAGTTGGGGTGACCCCAATTGGATGAAAAACTAAAAATCTACACAATAATCCTAATAATCTTCCTAACAGGTTTCCTCACACGCTTAGAAACAGTAGAACTCAAAGGCATGAACAGCACAGAAAAAGCACAGTTCACAGACGAAAAAGGCCTACCATACATGTACGAACCAGACTCCTATTACAACTACCGCCTCGCAGCCAACATATTAAACCACGGACACCCCGGAGACAAAATAATAAACGGCGAACCATGGGACCTCCACTCATGCTACCCTCCAGGAGGGCCAGTCGATTATCCCCCACTAATACTATGGATCTCGATCATATTCTACAAATTACTGAACATATTCACCTCCATTGATTTTATGGAAGCTTGTTTTTGGTTACCCACGATTATAGGACCCCTAGCCGGAATCCCAACCTTCTTCCTAGTTAGAAGATATGTTGGTAACCTTCCAGGTTTGCTGGCGGCAATATTATTGGTTTTAGCACCATCCTACTTCTTCAGAACCTTACCAGGATTTTTTGACACTGACATGTTCAACATCCTATTCCCAGTTCTTGTAGTTTTCTTCTTTTGCAAAGCCACCGAAACAAACAAAAACTATATAGGGCCACTCATTTTATCATCTATCTCACTTGCAATATTCTCACTCGCATGGAACGGCTGGCCATACATCTTCTGCATCATAATCATATCAAGCATATTCTACATGATATTCCTCAAAATCAAAGGAAAAGAAGTGGCAAGTTTCGCCAAAAAAGTAATAGCCTTTATTGTAATCTCTACTCTTTTCACGACATTGCTTAGACCACCAGATTATATCCCAATCTTCCAAGGTTTCCTCAATTTTATCTTTAAACCGGAATATGTTGGTAATTGGCCAAACGCATATAAATCAGTATCAGAGTTACAAACTCCAGGATTTAAAGGGTTATTGAATATTGGCCTTGGATTATTTGGGGCCATAATCCTCGGGAGCATTATGTTAAGAGAAAAAGTCAGAAAGATTCATCTTCCACATTTCAGCTGGTATTTTTTCATTTTGATCCTAACATGGATTATTTTTGGTAGCATAGCATATTTTTTAAGCGCACGTTTCGCGATACTGGCCATACCACCAAGCATGATACTTGTCGGATTACTCATCGGAATCATGAATTCCTACCTTAAACATTCGCCATTTAGGCGATTAAATCAGCATAGAAAGGTTCTCATGTCATTTGTGGTAATTTCATTATTTGCACTTTCCATTTTACAAGTATCAGGGCTCTACTTCGAACCTTGTTTAGATGATGATTTTCTACTTGCATGTGCTTGGATAAAAAATGAGACATCTCCATCCACTGTTGTAATTACAGAATGGAATTACGGAAGCCCACTTGCGGCGCTTTCCCAAAGACCAGTACTTATCGATAACAGGGGGCAAGGCAATCTTAGAACTTATTGGTTTTATCATGCATTTGCAGTAGATAATGAAAGTTTATCCATCGGCATCTTCAGCATGCTATCCACAAGTGGAAACAAAGCCATAGAATTACTCGACAAGAAAACCAAGAACACAAGCTTAACAGTAACTATCCTAGATGATATACTTGGTGTTGACAAAAAAGAAGCAGAAAAAATACTCCAAGAAAAATATAAAATGGATCCAAACTTCACCAAGGAACTTCTCTCATATACCCATCCGACTAATAAACCATTCATCATATTAACATGTGATGATATGATATTAGCCGGGGAGTGGTGCGTCTATTATGGCTTCTGGGACTTTAACAAATCCCAAGGTTACAACTATACCTATTCTGTAGGTTTATCAAATGATACTGGCCAAATAAGATACTACACCAATGACGTAACCTTAAACTTGGAAAAAGGGGCGGTATGGCAAAACAAGAAACCATACAATACCATAATAAAGCATGGGAACTCCAAGAGGATAATAGCTGGTGATGATAAAAGTAATTTTTCCATAATAGTACTCTTAGATAAGAATTGGGCTATAGTATTAGATAGAAGTTTTCAAGATTCACTCTTTGTAAAACTTGTAATACTTAAAGAAGAAACAGAACACATCAAACCGATCTACAAAAACAACTCCACAATAATCTGGGCCGTGAAATAAAATGAAACCAAAAATACTCTCTATTTTAATATTAGTCACTATCATATTTTTATCAGGTTTTTTCCTTAGAGCTGGAAATTATAATGTATCCTCTCCAAGCAAGGACATATACTATGATGATACTGGCCTCCAATATTTCCAAGAAAGTGACTCATACTACAATTATCGCCTTACCAACAATCTATTATACCATGGCCAGTTAGGAGATACGATGATAGGTGGGAGATCTTGGGATCTTCATTCATATTATCCGCCGGGCGTCCCAGTGGACTACCCACCACTTCTTTCATATATCACAGTTGGAGTTTATTTCATCCTGAACCTTGTAACCTCTATGAGTTTGAAGGAGGTTTGCTTGTGGCTTCCTGTAATCCTCGGACCACTAGCCGGTGTTGTGGGATTTTTATTCTCTCGCAGAATCAGCAGCGATTTCGGAGGATTTATAACTGGCATGTTAATCGTAACAGCACCATTATATGTTTTCAAGACCGAATTTGGGTTCTTTGACACTGACATGTTAAATATAACTTTTCCTCTTCTTATAATCTGGTTCTTATTTGAAGCCGAGAACGCAAAAACAAGAAAGAATAAAATGTTACTTGCGGGATGCTCTGGTTTCTTCCTTTTCCTATTTTCACTAGCATGGAATGGATGGATATACTTTTTCTACATTATCATAACAGCCTTCATTTACTTCCTAATTAAAGAAAAAGATTTTGATCTGGTTTTATCATTCCTCTTGGTTTCAGTTTGCCTTATTGGACTCTTTAATAGCTTCGGCCTTTATAATCTTATCATGACGCCTTTATACTATCTCAATTATTTCCTTTTGGGCCATAATATATGGTATCCTTGGCCAGACTCATACAAAAATGTCGCAGAACTGCAAACACCAACTATAGAAACGTTTATAACTGTCAGTTCTCCCTTAACTCTTATCTTTGGACTTATTGGACTGGCCACAATCATATACTCTAAAGATGCTAATATAAAACCTCTAACGAGGTTCATTATCATTATATGGGTCATTTCATCTATTTTGTTTGTCTTTGCGGGTGCCAGATTTGTTATTTTACTTATACCCCCATTGTCTGTTCTGGCAGGGATATTTTGGCAAAAATTTGAAAATACTCTAAAAAACACGTTAAAAAGCATTCACAAATACAAGATAATTATCGCACTGCAATTGGTTGTATTCTGTGTTATATTCTTACAACTTTTTTTACTCTTTAATATAAAATCCGGGTTTGAACCAATGTATGACGACTATTTCATGGAAGCAAGTCACTGGATAGACAGTAACACATCAAACGATACTGTTATAATTACTGATTGGAGCTATGGCCACTTTTTTGCTAGTGAAGCCCATAGACCTGTAGTATTTGATGGTAGACTAGCCTATATCGAAACCCTGCCCATAAGAGAATATTGGTATGATCATAGTTTGGATCTAGAGATACCTACGACAGCACGCGATTACTGGATAGCCCTTGCACTAACAACGGACAACTACACTCTTTCAAGAAATATCTTTAGAATGCTTGCCACAAGCGGAGACAACTCCTACTTACTACTCAACACATATACACACAACAAAACGCAATCAGCTAAAATACTACAGAAAGTATTATCAGTAGACAGAGAATCCGCATACAGCATATTAAAAGAAAATGGTTTCTCAGATAAAGAAGCCGAAAGGTTATTAGATTACACGCATCCTAAAACCTCAAGACCATTCGTTATTGTGATAAAGGACGATATGCACATTAGTGGAACTTCCAATACAAATCATCCAAGAAAAGTGATCATATATAAGATAATAAATTCGACTATATTAGAATGGAATGGAAAATCACCATACTCCATAATCCAAAATGGAACCGAAAATTTTATTGATAAAAAAAGCAACTTCTCCATTATAATAACAGGAAACAAGAGCCTAGTTGTGGATAAAAATTATAGATACGCCCTCATAATAAAGTTTTTAACAAATGGAAATATTGGGGATTTCATAAAAGTCTTTGAAAACAAAAAAATAAAAATATACACAATAGTGAGCTGATAAAAAAAAGAGAAAAAATTAGTTTTTATAATTTTTGTATGGTGGAATCACGGGCCGCATCAATTACTTCAGTGATGTTCCCAGCGATAGAACCAGCAATACCTCTGACATACACACCTACAACTATTACAATAACTAATAGCGCGCCGATGATTAATATCATCTCAGCACTGACCTGGGCCTCCTCCTCTAACACACCGATCTACTCACTGATTTGCTTTGATTCTAATAGTATGTTTTGTGCTAATCTAGCCTGCATTCACATTTTCTCTTACTGTGTTTACGTCACTCGCAGTGTTGAAGGGCTGGGTTGTGAAGTAGGTCTTGTATATTAGTAGTGCTGCTATTGCTATGACGATTACGCCACCGAATAGTAGTATGTATTCTGCTGCTCCTCTGCTCCTTGTCCTCCTTCATCTTTTAGGAATTCCATATATTACACCTCCTTCCAATACTACTTGTTATTATCTTTGTGGTTCTCTTATAAATCTTTTTTTGTTTGGCGACCTGGGGGGTTTGTCAAGGACTTGTGGGATGTTATTCAAAAAAAACTTTCGTTGATTGGATGTCGATTTTGAAGTTTATAGGCGACTTCACACCTTTTTTGATTTTCATCATGTGTTTGATGCCTGGTGTGTGTGGGGGTCTTCTGGAAGATTTTTTCCAGATTATGATTGTTCATCAGATTTTGTCTTTTAGGGAATGCGAAGAACGTTTTAAAGTAGGGACGAAAGTCTTTGATATCCTTTTTTTGCATGATTCTGAGTGTATATATACCAGCTGAGGATTTTTTTGTATTCTATAAGGGGCTTTTTTTGTGGGGGTGGAGTAATGCATCTTCTGGTGTTTGAAGTTCATTTTCTATGTAACTGGTTATTTTTTTTCCTTTATTTAGGTGTGTTATCATGGAGTTTTTTTTTTCATGTTTGTGGTTCTCTTTGGGAGGGTTTATTGGCTGGTGATAATATCTCCCTATTGTTGAATAATGTACTTGTAATTTGGTCCTTGGTCTATTCAACATTAGAAAGTGTAATATTTTCGAATAAACTATGTGATCCCGGTTTTTTATTGGTTTGAGTGGGGGGGTGCTGTCTTTAGTGTCCTTATGGGTGATATTCTGGATCGATGTAAGGGATAGATCAGCTAAATTCGGCGTTTCTCCTTGAACCCAAAGGGTGAAATTATTGTTATTTTCCACGATGTTAGATATGTTGCTGAACTGTTTACAATATTTGCATTTATGGCCTTGAACTTCTGCATTCATAACCCCCCATTATTGTAATCACTTGGTCCCACTTGTGTTTAATCATACATATTCCATTAATAGAGTGCAAATCTGATTGGAGATGTTTTCGTGGAAAAAATTAGAAGTTCCATCCACAAATGTTTTATTGATTATCATTGTTTCACTCTTGTGTAAAACTTGAGGTTTATCCATGGATTATCTATTGAAATAGATTGTTTCATCATAGAATTCACAAGTTTTTTTTGATAGCGTGTAACTTATATAGGTTTATGTATATAATTTTTTTATGTTGGGGGTTTTTGAGTGTCTGCAAAATATAATATTGGCTAGATCATACTAGGATTACTTGAGGAGGATGATCTTTCGAGGCGTGAGATAGGGGAGAGGGTTAGGGAAGTTCTTGGGAGGCCTGTTTCTGATAAGAGTATAAATGAGGCGCTTATGAAACTTTTAGCGGATGATAAGATAAATGTGATCGATTATGATCTTAGTGTTTATGAGGGTGTTGAGAGAATACAGTCTATAAAAGCTGATGGTATAATCTTCACTTTGCAGAGAAGAGACCCGGTTGAGATAAGTATACTGTTTAGGGAGATGGAATCCTCTGATATAGTTAGGGTTGAAAGGGCTGTGAAAAAACTTAGAAAACTTTTCAAGAGGAAAATGGCATTAGCTGGCCTAGAAGATTATAGTCTGTTTAATAAGATGATACAGGAGGTATTCCTCATAGACCCTAAGAATAAGGATAAGATAATCAGGATGTTCTCATGGGCTCTAAGCGACGAAGAAGGTTCACTAGAAAAATTTGAGGATCTCATACTCTATTTAATGGTGAGAGAGCATATAAAATAGGTTTTGTTTCTATTTAACCCCCATAGGTATTTTTTCCCGGAGAATATGATGGTCATGACATGTTCCTAAAAAACACCAAAACCTTATATTAGATAGGCTTTAAATTATACCAATTATAATAATCTATTACAAGATGTTCATGGGGGGCTTTAAGTGATCTACCTATTAATCGTATTGGGAGGTGTTGGTCTACTGATCATGGGCCTCTATCTTATGACTTTCGGATTCGGAATCCCACCAAATTTCGGATTGTTTCTTCTAGGATTGTGTCTATTTGTTATAGGAATGTTAATGGTGATTTTATTCGCTGATAAGATAAACCTCCAATCATTAAAGGTTGAAATGGCTTCCATAGCCCCTGAAGGGAAACCAACTAGAAGAAGAAGGAGACCAATACCAAAAACTGTGAAGAGACCGCGCTCAACTGTTATAGAAAAACTAAAAACCGAAATAGAAACCATTGAAGATAAAGGCGAGAAGGAAACCCCATCCAAAGAAAAGGTTAAAGAGACCCCACCAAAAAAATCTCCTGAGAAGCCTAAACGCATGTCAGATGCTTTAAAAAAGTCCAAAAAGAAGGCTGAAGGTTCAGATGTTGTTAAAGAACGTCTAAAATCCCTTAAAAAAGAGCATGTTAAGGGTGGTGAAAGTGCTGAGGATCTAATAGGAGACAGTATAGATCCATTTAAAGGCATCATTGATAACATGAAATCAGAATCCAAAGCAGGTATAATATGGTCCTTTGACGCTTCAGACGTCCATGATACCATGCGAGATATTCTAACAGGAGCAAGTGAAAGTATAATGATAATGTATCCCTGGATCCGCAACCTAGACGTTTCAATATTAAAAAAATTCATGGACACAAAAAGCAGGATAATAATCCAAGAAGCCAGCCTAGACGATGAAGCCTCAGTAGAACTTGTCAAGCTACTACTAGACAACAATGTAGATATAAGGACAATGCCATATATACATACAGTTGCAGCTGTTGCGGATAATAAAACAGGTCTAATAATCTCCACAGACCCCATATATGACAGCTTCGAAGTAGGCGTAATATACAATGATAAAAAATCTGTTAAAGAGATAGAAAAATTATTCGAGAAAGCTTGGAGCCTCTCTGAGGAGATATCCCTTGGAGGATGATGAATATGAAGCTTAGATGGTTCGGACATTCAGCATTTGAAATACTCACAGATGAAAACTCAAAGATACTCATAGATCCATTCATAAGCAACAATCCTTCCTGTAACATACCAGTGGAAGAGCTAGAAGCTGACCTGATCTTTGTAACACATGGACATGCAGACCACCTAGGAGATGCTATGGAGATAGCTAACCGGAGCGGGGCCCTGCTAGTGGGCACGCATGAAATCTCGGTTTTTTTCTCTAAACAGGGACTTGAAAGTGAGGGTATGAACATTGGAGGGTCCCTAAGGTTCGATGATATCAAAGTGACCATGGTGGATGCTAAACACTCCTCTGACATAGACTTCACAGATGAGATGACCTGTGGAGGCACCGCCTGCGGCTTCATATTCCAACTAGAAAATGGCAGGAAAATATACCATGCAGGAGACACCGGACTATTCACTGACATGAAAACAGTTATCGGGGAAATCTACAAGCCAGACATAGCACTCCTACCAATAGGAGACCGATACACCATGGGACCCGAGGACGCTCTGATAGCAGCCAAATGGATATCACCACAAAAAGTCATACCAATGCACTATAACACATTCCCAGTTATAGAACAAGACCCAAACATCTTCAAGGAAATCCTAGAAGAAGAAACATCCATAAAAGTCATAATACTAAATCCAGGTGAAACATACCAAGAATATTGAGTTGATAATAATGAATAGCTTTTTCAGAAGATTACTAGACAAGTTACTGCGAAGAAGGAAAAAAGTTAAAATAGGCCTCTATGGACATCCAAATTCGGGTAAAACCACACTAGCAAATGCAATCTGTGAAGACTGGATTGGAACACCCCTCGGAGTTATATCTGACATACCACATGAGACAAGATCCGTCTATAAACAAGAGGAGGTTGTCATAGAAAAGGATGGATACAAATTATACTTTGATATTATAGACACGCCAGGAGTGGCCACAAAAGTCGACTACAAGAACTTCCTAAGATACGGATTATCAGAAAGAGAAGCCAAAGAAAGGGCTAAAGAAGCCACAAAGGGGATAATAGAGGCCATAAAATGGTTAGATGATGTTACAGGGGTTCTCCTTGTTATGGATTCCACTGAGGATCCGCTGACACAAGCAAACATCACAATAATAGGGAACCTGGAGGCTCGCAAGATACCATTCCTAATAATAGCCAACAAGATAGACCTGCCAGAATCTTCAGCAGATAGGATATCAGCGGTTTTCCCACAACATACTGTTGTACCTATTTCAGCACTACACAAAGAAAATATAGAACAATTATACATGGAAATGGTGAGAAAATTTAAATAGAGGTTAAAAAAATGGAAGGCTTAAAGATGGATTTTTTATCGTCAAAGGCCCTTGAAGATAAAAGTAGTCTAGAAAAGATTTCAATGATTATAGAACGTGTGAAGGATGGTGACATCCTCGTATTAGAGGGTAGTCTCACACCCTCAGAGGAAGCCGAACTCATCGAAACAACAATGCGAGAAATAGACATAGAAAACTTCGTAGGGATAGATATACACACCCTAGAAAAGGATGAAAGATCATTCTTCGGGTTTTCAAAGAAGAGGACGGTTGGACTTACCATTATCGGCCCGGCTAATGTCATGAAAACTGTTAAAAAGAGGTCTAATTTCCTTTCCATGATTGCGAAGATTGGTGATTCTGGTGCATCAGTGCATTAACTGTGGCGCCCAGTATACTAGTGTCGCTGAACTTTCTGATGGATGCCCAAAGTGTGGTGGCAGATACTTCAGGTATATTCAGGAACGGAAGAAAAAGAAAAAGACTTCAAGTGATTCAATAGAAACCATAATGATACATGAAAATGGTATCTATGAGGTTAACCTTAGTCCAATGCTCAAGGACGATTCTATAATAGTATCAGATGAAGAAGGAAAATATGTTATTGACTTGAATTTCCTCCTTAAAAAGAACTTGAAAAAGAGATCCTAGAGGATGTCACATTTTCCAGGTGGCAGGACTCTTATAACATCTTCAACTGTGAAAAACCCATTAGGATCTATCTTCTCAAGTATCCTCTTGGCTATAGTCTCTTTCTTCGTGTAACCCGGTTTTATAATAACATAATCTTTTGCGTGTTTTTTCAGGGCGCTTATAGGGCCGCTCATGATCTTTGGACCTTCATAGTCTATTATGCCAACTGCTATCTCCAATGGAACGCCCCTTATATAGTGTCTTGGGCCTTTTATTATGAATGCACCCTTTGGCACGTATTCTCCTGGTGGTGGTGTTTTTGTAACCTGGTCTGGTCTAACCCAGTAAACGTCTAGGTGGCTGAATCCTTGCCTCCAGGCGTTGGAGAATGATGCGGCGAATATTGCGGCTTCTTCTATCGTCTTTTCTGGTATTTCCTCGCCTTTGCTTTTTATTATTGTTGAGGGTGCGCCGTGGATGTCTGAGTGTAGGTAGATGTCCTTGGATTCCATGTGTCTTTTTACGAGTATTTCGTTGGTTGTGGCGTCTCTACCAGCTATTACTAGGTATCCTTGGGATGAGATGAACCATCTGAATTTTTCGAACCATTTAAGTTTTCTTTTGATCCTTTTTTCTGGGAGGCTTATTTTTTCCAGCGCCGCCTCCTTTTCTTTCTTTATTTTCTCTATTTCAGCTTCTGTTTCCTTTATAGCCTCTTTAACCCCATTGATTTTCCTTTTAGCCTTTTTAGCCTTTTCATAGTATTTTTCGGCGTTTTCGGCCAGGGTTTTTGTCGTGTTGAGGGTTATGATTTTGTCTTCTATTTTTATTGTGAGTTCTCCTTTCTTGTTAAGGGATTCTATTACCTTGGCTTCTGGTATACCCTCCTTTTTACCTTTTTCCAGTCTTTTAAGCACTTCGTGGTATGGGTGTTCTTTTCTGGCCTTTGATATGGTTTCTAGTAGGTTTTCTATGAGTTTATAGTTTGAGTAGATGAGATCGCCTTTTAGGGAGGATTCTTTGGCTTTTCTTTCATAAGCTTTTAGTGTTTCCTTTTGTATCTTCAATCTTTTCTCATATTTTCCTATTTCCTCTTCCCATATCCCCCTTTTTTCCATTTTTATTTTTTCCCGGATTTTCCCAGTGAAAAATTCGTCAGCAGCTTCATTATATGTATTGTAGTATTCTCGATCATAATCATTGTATATTTCAAGTTCTAGGGGTACGACATCCAAGTCTTGGATGATGTTTGGGGTGAAATCAAATTTTTTAAGGGGTTTGAAGGTTTCTTTTATGGCATCATAGATTTTTTTGATATCTTCTCTGCCTAGTTTATCTGATGGCATGTTCTTGTCAACACCAGCCCTTAAGAGCACCTCCTCAGCATATAAGCCTCCTAAACCGTTCTTTGCCAATGTCCTCACAATGTCAGTTTCTGATTCTCCTATTTTTTCACTCAACTGAGACATGTTGATTTCAAGGGGGTTTATGGCCTGTCCAGGCGGATACTTGTAAGTTTCTCCTGGTAGGATCTTTCTATCACTCCAGATTTCCCTCCTAAGCGGTAATATTATCTTGTTATCCTCATCTAGGAGTATTATATTACCTTTCCCAAATAATTCCAAGACTAGAGTGTAGGGCCTGTCTCTTCGTATCTTTAATTTTATGATCCTGTCAAAATCATATTGTTTAACCTCTTCTAGTATCCCACCTTTGAGGTGTTTGCGTAATAACATTGGAAATGAGGGTGGTGTCATCGGATTTTCCAGGGGATAACGTGTAATATGCACCCTAACACCAGCCTGTATAAGTAAATCCACCCTACCCTCATCCTTCACATGCAATCTTAAAATTATGGTATCTTTTAGGGGCTGGTAAGCTTTATCAACCCTCGCACCCCTTAATAGTCTGTTTAGTTCATGAACTACAGCGAACACATCAACATTTGACATTGTCTTCATCATCATCCCACACCGAAAAAAAAGGAATCAAATTCTTATATAATCATTTGTGTGACAACTTTTATATTAGTTGTTGGATGATAACATCCTATGAATTTTTTCGGGGGTAAACTTAAATGGACGTTGATGCTAAAATGACAGCAATCCATAGCATAGCAGGTTTTATATCCGCCATACTCTCATTCATAGTATCAGGCGGTTTCATAGCCGTGCTAGGTGAAAACCAGGCGCTAGGAACATTTATAGGCCTTATAATCCTAATCCTAACCGGAAATATCACTGAAAGGATCTTTGACAAAGAAGATGTTGGCGGTTTCAAAGGATGGCTCTCAAATGGTGTTCTACCATTCATATTCGTCTGGTTCATGGTATGGGCAATGCTACTAACCACAACCACAATTTAAACTTTAAGATAGAATATCCACACCAAAACTAACACTAAAGCTATCAAGAAGATTATCGGGGCAAGTATCCTGCTAACAGCCACAATAGAACTTATAGTCGATACAAGCTCAGTCGAATTAGTAGGACCAAGAGTGTTAAGATTCCTTATACGAGCACTTGCACAAGCCACCTCAACAGGCTCCAAATCATCAACAGCAGACTCTACACACTCAACTATAGCCTTTATAATCTTCTCCCTCTTCTTTCCACCCACAGGATTATGACCACCAGAAAAAGTATTCACATAATGAGTGTCAGTGGTCATAACCTCCCCCTCATCAATACCAAGAGCCTCTATACTCTCCAGTATCTCCTCCCTGAAACCCTGAACCATATTATTCGAATCAAGCAAGATATAAGCCGTCTTCTGATCACCAACCTCAACAACTAAAACCTTAAGACCACCCTGACCTACACCATCCTCCTTAGACAATCCATCTAGACCATTAAATGCGCAGCCAACCCTCAACCTTTCCATCTTACTGGGACACTTAAGCCCTTCAAGAGCATCCATAAGATCGAAAACCTCACTGTTACCAGGCATAACCCTGCTCGACTCTCCCTTAAATGAATTGTGACAATCAACCAGGATAACATTCCTTGAATTGCAACGAGTCTTCGCAAGATTTATAAGTGAAAGACCAACCCCAAAATCGATATCATCAAACCCACGCGGAGCCATAGTAGCAAGTAACAGCAGATCCTCACCGAAAAATTGCACTCCAATCTTCGCATTATCATTCTCCAGCCTATAAAATCTGCTAGCATACTCCACGTATTCCATTTCTTCCAGCGCATCCCTCACAGCCTTCTCTATCTTCCCAATCTCCTTTGATGATACTGGATTGAAATCATGGGTTGATGGTCCATGGGCCACCATGGTAAATGTGTTAAATTTTTCGGCCAAGAGTGTGGGCATATTACCCCCACCAATACTACCAATCGGCCCAGGATGCACCGATGGACTTAAAAACAAGCCCTTAAGCTTCGAACCCTTCCTGAAGGCTAACACACCTACAATAGTGTCTATGGGCTCGCCTATCTCCTCGAACAAGCCCTCAAGGGCTGGTGAATCCTCGGTAATATGGGATAAGAACAAGCTCAAAAATTCCAGCGAACCCACACCAAGATTGCGTCGCATAGGAGATTCAACCACAAGCACGAAAGAATAAACAGCCAATACAAGGATGGCTGATGCTATCACAGCCTTAACAAGAAATGCCACTATACTGAAATAGCCAATATTAGTTGTTGTCAAACTCAAAAATACTATCACAATATCCATAGATATTATAAGGGCTGGTTGAACTGCTGCAATTACCATAGAATTCAAAAAGCCAATATTTGAAGTCCCCCATATAACAAGAAGCCTGAATGCGAATATAAAAGCCGAAGCAAAGATTATGAAATTGATTATAAGATCCTTACCAAGCAAAGTTGAGGATATGCAACCTAAAAGGTATATAATCGAGAACATGACCATGGAAAAAAATGCCAAAAACATTGACTGCTTCATCTTCATCCGCCGGCCGCCAAGGGAATTAACCCAAGGTTGAGTTACCGCACCGGCCATTATAGACCCGAATCCAAAGATTATAACACCACTGGTGCCACCATCAATTATATCATCAAGGATACTAGCACCACTTGTAGGATCTACTAGGAATCCAACAGCCCCTATAACGAAACTCACGAATATCATTGAAAGTAAGGAAACCCTACTAGGAGGCAAACTCATAATATACCTTGAAAGTCCCATGACACTCTTTGTACTCGACAATTTTATTCTCACCCTAAAAACCAAATAGTACCTGTGAACAACCCTTTCTAGAATATGTGTGTGGGGGCTTCTTGAAGAGTCTACTCGTGGAAATCCACCAATTTCCAATTCACGCTGGCCAGTTCACCCAGCCAACACTCCTTATCCGCGTGGATTCGGGATTTACCCTCTTCAGATTGTTTATAACACTTTTATGATACATATTTTTGTAAGATGTATTTATGTCTTTCCCCCCATAATCCCAGTATGGGGGGAGAAGATGAAAAAAATATTACCATTTAAGATCGCATCTATATAATCAAGATACAATGGAGGATTAGAAGTTGGAAGTGAAACTCAAAACACCATTATCTGATGAGACTAAAAAACTTAGAATAGGTGATATAGTCCATATCTCAGGGAAAATATTCACAGCACGCGACCGGGCACACGAAAAGATGATCAGAGAAGGACCCCCATACAAACTAGAAGGGACTGTGATATTCCACGCCGGACCCATAATAAAATACAGGGAACAACCCAAAAAAGAGGAGATTATAGAAAACCCCCAAGCAGATCTCATTGTGATAGGACCCACAACAAGCACTAGAATGAACCCATACCAGCCCAGGATAATAAACATGGGCGTTAAAGCCATAATAGGCAAAGGAGGCATGGACAAAAACGTTCAAAACGCCCTAAAAAAGAACAGTGCAGTTTACCTAGCGGCAGTGGGTGGATGCGCAGCACTCTACGCGACAAAAGTCAAAAGGGTGACTAGGGTTTACTGGCCAAATCTCGGCATCCCAGAGGCTATATGGGAACTTGAAGTCCAAGACTTCGGGCCTCTAATCGTTGCAATGGATGCTAAAGGCGGGAATTTATATGAAAAAATCAAAGATTAGCCTAGAGGATATGATAGACACTCATATCCACCCAGCACCTGACAATATACCCAGATTATTAGATGATATTGAAGTTGCAAAACAGGCCAGTATAGAGAATATGAGGGCCATAGTCATAAAAAATCATTTCGAATCAACCGCCTCAAGGGCACTTATAGCATCTAAAGTTGCTGGGATGGATGTTATAGGTGGTGTTACCCTTAATGAAAGTGTTGGGGGTTTGAATCCGAGTGTGGTGGAGTTTTCGGTTAAACTTGGCGGGAGATTCGTGTGGATGCCAACAATTTCAAGGGAAAAAATCGACCTTACAAATATAAATGAGATTCTTGATATCATAGCAGAACATGACCTGATACTTGCAACAGGACACCTAAAACCCTATGAGATCCTAGAGGTTATGGATTTGGCCAGGTCAGCTGGAATAAAAAGGATGCTTATTAACCATCCCTTAACTAGGGTTGTGGGTGCGAGTCTAGAAGAACAAAGGGAGATGGCAAAACATGCCTTCATTGAACATTGCATTGTGGCATGTTTCCATGAGGGATTATCCATTGAAAGGATTATAGAGGCCATAGAATATGTGGGTTATAAAAGGTGTATTATCGCCACAGACCTTGGCCAGGAAGATAACCCATCCCCGGTAGAAGGGTTTAAATGGTTTATAGGATCCTTAATCCAAAATGGGTTAAAAGAGAAGCATATTAATTGGATGTGCTCAGCAGCCCCCAATAAACTGATCTTCTAATATGAAAAGAAATAAAAGATGACAATAACATAATAATACCCGAGGGAATTTCTTTATAGTGCCAAATTGTCTAATAGTAAAAAAAGTTGATACCCTCACTGAAGATTGAAATCCCCCCTAGTCGAGGTGATGAAAAAGAAGGGTAACTTGAGATAATATGATATTGGAGGAGTAAAATGCGCCGTTTTGAAAAATTAACATCGATTAAAGATTATATACCTATAAGGAAGAAGGAATCTGAGGATAAGAATATAGGGTTGCTTGTTGATGGTCCTAACATGCTCAGGAAAGAATTCAGCCTAGACCTTGACATTGTAAAAGAGATACTATCAGAATATGGGAATATGAGGATTGGTAAAGTCCTCTTAAACCAATACGCTTCTGATAAGCTCATAGAAGCCATAGTAAACCAGGGTTTCACACCAATTGTAGTTGCGGGTGATACCGATGTTTACATGGCCGTGGAGGCCATGGAACTTATCTATAATCCTAATATCGATATAATAGCCCTCATGACCCGTGATGCTGATTTTCTCCCCATAATTAACAAAGCCAAAGAAAATGGTAAATACACAATTGTCATCGGGGCAGAACCCGGATTCAGCGCCGCCCTAAAAAATGCTGCAGATGATGCCATAATATTAAAACCTGAAGAAAAGGATAAAAAAGTAGGATGAACATGCTCATCAAGGAGCCTGAAGACGAAATATTAAAAAAAGAACAAGCCTTCAAAATAATCAGATCCATCCTAGATAAAGAAGGCAGAGAAGCCATCTATGACCTCACAGGCCTTGCAGGCGGATTCCCAATAAAAAAAGAAGACAAAAAGTTGCTCGAAACATACATAGGACCAGCAATCTACGAAAAAAAATTAGAAAAACTTGCATTAGAGCACCTGGGAGGGGAAAAAGCCATAGCATTCAACCGCACAACAACAGGGATACTAGCCACCATAATAGCCCTAACAAAACCCAGAGAAAAGATCATACACTACCTCCCGGAATCACCATCACATCCATCAATACCAGAAAGCGCCAAAATCAGAAACACAGAATACCTAGAATTCGATAACATCAAAAAATTCCACATACCAGAAAAAACCTCCCTCATTTTCATAACCGGAGCCACCATGGACCATAAAATAATAAAAATAAAAGAATTCAAAAGGATAATCAGCCTATCAAAGGAAAAAGGAATCCCAACAATAGTTGATGATGCATCAGGAGCCCGCCTAAGAACAATAATATTCAAACAACCCACAGCAATACAACTAGGAGCCGATCTAGCCATAACAAGCACAGATAAACTCATGAACGGACCCAGAGGCGGAATACTCGCAGGAAAAACCGAACTAATCAATAAAATAAAAAGAGTAGCATACCAATTCGGCCTCGAAGCCCAACCACCACTCATAGCAGCCATGGTAAGAGCACTAGAAGAATTCAAACCCTCAAAACTGCTCAGAACACTTAAAAAAAGAGACGAACTCCACCTAAAACTTAAAAAATCCTTCAAAAGTTTCGAAAAGACACCCACAGGTGTTATGATACGCCCAGAAAAAATAAAAAAAGAAATCCAAAAACACCAAATCAAAACACCACTATCCCCAAAAGACACATCCTACCTCTGGTCCATGATACTACTCAAAGAACATGGAATAATAACAATACCAGCCGCAGGAATGCCAGGAGCATCACCAACACTCAGATTAGACCTCTCAGCAGCCGACGCCCAAAAACTAGAACCAGACCAAATAGTAAACATCCTAGAAAAATCATTCCAAAAACTACTAAAAACAGCAAAAGAACCCCCAAAGGCAAAAAAACTACTGCTAGGAGGATAACATTTGCTCGAAATCGACGGATCATTCGGCGAAGGCGGAGGAGCCCTCGTAAGAATATCCACAGCACTCGCAGCCCTAAAAACAAAACCCATAAAAATCTATAACATACGCGCAAACAGACCCCGCAAAGGCCTATCATACCAACACCTAACAGCAATCAAAGCACTAGCCAAACTAACAGAAGCCAAACTAGAAGGAGCTAAAATAGGATCAAAAGAGATAAAATTCACCCCCAAAAAAATAAAAGGGGGAAACTTCTACTTCGACATTAAAACCGCGGGGAGCATAGGACTAGTCCTACAAGCACTCATGATACCAGCAGCATTCGCAGAAAACAAAATAACCTTCAAAATCAAGGGAGGAACAGACGTCAAATGGTCACCCCCAATAGACTACATAAAACAAGTAACAATACCCCTACTAGAAAAAATGGGCTACAAAGCAAAAATAAAACTAATAAAAAGAGGATACTACCCAAAAGGCGGAGGCCTCATAGAAGCAAAAATACAACCCATAAAAAAACTGAAACCAATAAAATTGACAAAAACCAAGATAAACACAATAAAAGGAATATCACACACAGGGAAACTCCCATCACACGTTGCAGAAAGACAAGCCCAAGCAGCGCAAAAAAAACTAGAAGAAAACGGCCTGGAAGCAAATATAAAAATAGAACACTCCAACAACACCCTCTCACCAGGATCCGGTATAATACTCTGGGCCGAGGGCAACACAAGGATAGGGGCCAGTTCACTCGGCGAAAGAGGCAAACCAGCAGAAACCGTTGGAATAGAAGCCGCGGAAGAACTTTTAAAATTCCTGGGAAAAAAGGCTCCAGTAGACAAATACATGGGAGACCAGATAATACCATACATGTCAATCGCAGGAGACTCCATCATAAAAACAGTTGAATTCTCAATGCACGCCCACACCAACATACACGTTACAGAAAAAATCACAGGAAAAAAATTTAAAGTAAAAGGAAAACTAGGAGAACCCGCCACCATAAAATGTCCATGATCACCTACCCAAATGTATACATTCACCAGACACAATCTTTCTCAATTTCCCATTATCCAATTCTAATATAAGAGCCCCCTCATTATTCACACCAACAGCCTCACCACGCACAACCTCACCCAACTGTTTCCTAATCTCAACATAACTTCCTATAGTCCTAGAGAATCTTCTCCACTCATTAAGTATCTCAGGAAACCTACCATCCCTAAAATCATCATAAACCTTCTCAAACTCTACTAAAAGCTTCCCGATAAGGTCAATGGAATCAACATCCCTTCCAAGCTCCCTTTTGAGGGAAGTTGCCCCTTCACGGAATTCCTCTGGGAACAAGTCCACGTCAACATTCGTATCTATCCCTATACCCACCACAATATACTCTATAGTATTGAAACGCGCATGGGCCTCTGTCAATATACCGCAAACCTTCTTTTCACCGATAAGTATGTCATTAGGCCATTTTATCCCAACATCCAAACCGAACTCCCTTTTAAGAGTCTTGGCCACAGCAACACCAGTTATTAGGGTTAAATGGGGTGCCTCTGCAGGGGGTATGTCAGGCCTTAATATTATTGACATCCATATCCCACCACGTGGTGATATCCATTTTTTACCTCGTCTACCCCTACCCCTTGTCTGGGTCTTTGCTATGACAATGGTGCCTTCCTTAGCATCATCCTCTGCAAGTTCCTTGGCTATAATATTAGTGGAGTCAACCTCATCGAAACAATAAATTTCACAGCCAATGTAACTGGTTTCAAGGGCTTCTTTTATCTTGGATGGTGAAAGATCACCCTCTGGCTCCTTTAACCTGTAACCCTTCCCTGACTTTTCAAACTTGTAACCTCTATCCTCCAGTATTTCAAGTGTCTCCAAGACCTTTCCGGGTTCAAGATCCAATTTTGAGGCAATATCCTGGACTGATACAAATTTTCCCCTATTTTCATGTAGGAATTCAAGGATCCTATAATTCATTTTAACACCCTCTTATTGGATGCCATGTAACTTCCTATCGCCGCGGAGATTGCGGCAACCTTCTTTGAAGGTAGGAAGGTTGATTGTAGTCTGCTTACCATTTCTTTATCTTCGATAACTATCCTTCTCATTTCCTCTTCTATCTTTTTCCTGTGCTGGTCTACAAAGTGTGTGTGGAGTTCGCCTTTCTTAAAGGCTTCGTTTCTCATTATAGCTTTATGGAATGGTATGGTGGTTTTAACACCTAATATTATATATTCTGCGAGGGCTCTTTTCATCCTTTCAATGGCCTCTGCACGATTCCTACCCCATACTATGAGTTTTGCTATCATTGAGTCATAGTAGCTTGGTATCTCATAGTTCATGTAGACGCCGCTGTCCACTCTAACTCCTATACCACCAGGTGACCTGTAACCTGTTATCTTCCCTGGGGTTGGTTTGAAATCTGATAATGGGTCTTCTGCGTTTATACGACATTCGATGGCATGACCTCTTACACTTATATCTTCTTGTGAGCAGCAGATTTCCTCTCCACTAGCAATTTTTATCTGTTCTTTCACTAGGTCTACTCCGGTTATAACCTCTGTTATGGGATGTTCTACTTGTATCCTTGTGTTCATCTCTAAGAAGTAGAAATCTCCATTAGAATAGAGGAATTCAACAGTACCTGCATTGGTGTAACCTATATATTCTGCGGCTCTGACGGCCGCTGCACCCATCTCTTCTCTGAATTCTGGTGTCATTATAGGTGAAGGGGATTCTTCTATCAGTTTCTGGTGTCTGCGTTGTATTGAACATTCTCTTTCATTAAGGTGTATTGTGTTCCCATGTTCATCTGCCAGGACCTGGAATTCGATGTGCCTTGGTTTTTCAAGATATTTTTCTATATAAACTGTGGGGTCTCCGAATGCGGATGATGCTACTGATTGTGTGGATTCTATAGCCCTTACAAGTTCATCTTCCTCATAGACTGTACGCATGCCTATGCCGCCACCGCCAGCGGATGCTTTTATTATAACTGGGTATCCTATCTCTTCCGCTACCTTAACGGCTTTATCAGCCTCTTTCACACCCTCCACTGTACCTGGGATTACCGGGACATCTGCTTTCTTCATGAGCTTCCTTGCCCTTATCTTGTCGCCCATGGCTTCAATAACTGAACTTTTTGGGCCTATAAGTTTTATTCCATGTTTTTCGCATTCCATGCCAAGTTTTGGGTTTTCTGCCAGGAACCCGTAACCTGGGTGTATGGCTTCCGCCCCTGATTTTTCGGCTATATCTATGATTTTGTCTATTCTTAGGTAGCTTTCGGCTGGAGTTGAACCACCAAGTGGGTGTGATTCGTCTGCATAACGTGCGAATAGTGAATTTTTATCAGCGTCTGAGTATATGGCGACGCTTTTAATATTCAGTTCTCTGCACGCCCTCATAACTCTTATGGCTATTTCACCACGGTTTGCAACGAGAACCTTGTTGAACATGGACTAGCACCTTATAATACTATTTTTTTAGATAATCTTTGTGGGGGATATTATTTAAAGTTTAGTTGAGAAAAAAGGAAACATGGATGGTCCAGGTTTTTCTGGGGATAGGATTGGTTTCTTGTTGATCTGATATGGGGTCTAGGATATTGAAGAAGCGACATCTTGAAATGTTACTTGAGGGCGTGCCTGATTATGTTAATCCTAGGTTTGTCTTGGAGCAGTATAAAACTCCTGCGTCTATTGCTGCTGATATTCTCTGGTTTGCATATAATCTTGGGGATATTAAGGGTCGGCGGGTGATGGATCTTGCTTGTGGCACTGGCATATTTGCTATTGGAGCTGCTCTATTAGGGGCTAGGAAAGTTTTTGGTGTTGATATTGACAGGGGTGCTCTTAGTCTTGCTGAAGAAGCTGCTGGGGATTTGGATGTTGCTGAGAAAATACAATTCCTAGAGGGTGATATAAGAGATGTTAACATTTTCTTGAAACTTTCAAATTTGAATATTGATACTCTGATACAGAATCCGCCCTTCGGATCCCAGAGGATGGTTAAACGCGGCGCTGATAGGATTTTTATTGAAAGATCCCTTGAGATTTCTCCTGTTGTCTATTCATTCCATATGGCGGGATCAGAGGATTTTGTTAGGGGATATTTTAAGAGGATGGGTGGGGAGATAACCCATAGATTATATTATAGGTTCCCTATACCAAGGTTATATGATTTCCATAGAAGAGATTTCAGAATAGTGGATGTTATCGTCCTAAGGGTTCTTAAGATGATATGATGATGCTGGTCTCCTCCACCTAAAATTTTCTTTGGTTTGAGGGTGTGATCCTCCCAAAAGTTTATTGGCATGAAAATATTTATAAAAGATGAAAATAGAAATTAATAGATGTATAAAAGACATTTATCCATATTCATCCCAGACACGTTAACAGAAGAGACAAGGGATCCTAAAATAAAAACATATAAGGTTGGTATAATAGGCCGGGCAGCGGCCATATTCAAAGTCGATGAGATCATAATCTATAGGGATGAAGGTGGGGGAGAGGCAAAGTTTATTAAGGATATCCTATCTTATATGGATACACCCCAATATCTTCGGAGGAAGGTTTTCCCTTTATCACCTAATCTGAAACATGTGGGTGTGCTCCCACCACTAAGAACCCCACATCATCCAGTAGGGAAACCAGATATAGGCGAACACAGACAAGGACTAACCCTTAAAAGGACAAGAAAAGGGACCATAGTCGATATAGGGGCTGAAAGACCAGCCCTATGCAAGGAAAAGCTTACAGTGAACAAGATACTAACATTCAAGATAATAAAGTATGGTAAAACTATAATAGTAGAACCAGAGGAACCAGAAGATGTGTACTGGGGATACACTGTAAAGGATACGGGTAAAAATCTCGAGGAAACCTTAAAATCCTCGGAGAAGGATGTTATCATAGCAACATCCAAGTATGGCACGCCCCTTACTTCTATTCTAGATGAAGTAAAATCCAGACTAAAAAAAGCCCATAACGTGGCTATTTTATTCGGAGGTCCTTACAAGGGGTTACCAGCCACTATCAAAGCCGACTTCAACTTGAACATGATACCAGACCAGGGAACCGAAACTGTAAGGACCGAGGAAGCTGTACTAGCAACATTATCAATATTTAACCTGATAACGAAAATCCAAAACTAGAGGAGGTATAATCTAATGGCTAGACATCATCAACCAAGAAAAGGATCACTTGCATACAGTCCAAGGAAAAGGGCTGCGAAGGAAACACCAAGAATAAAATCTTGGCCAACAATCCAAGAGTTGAAACCACTAGCCTTCGCCGGTTACAAAGCCGGCATGACCCACATACTAATGGTGGACAATAGAAAAAATTCACCAACAGAAGGCATGGAAATCACAACACCCGTCACAGTCATAGAAGTTCCACCAATCACTGTAATGGGTGTTAGAGCCTATGAAAAAACCAGCAGAGGACTCCGGACAATAGGAGATGTCCTAGCCGACAACCTGAAAGAGGAGCTTAAAAGGAAAATCTCCCCACCAGGAGACAAATATGACAAGGAAACAGCCATAAAAAAGATAATAGAAGAAAACAAAGAACAAATCAGAGAAATAAGGATCCTAGCACACACAAACCCAAGCCTGGCACCAACACCAAAAAAGAAACCAGAAATATTCGAATGCGCCATAGGCGGCGAAAACATAAACGAAAAAATAGAATACGCCCTTGAACTCATAGGCAAAGACATCAAAGCCGCCGAGGTGTTCTCAGAGGGAGAATACGTTGATTCAATAGCAGTGACCAAAGGCAAAGGATTCCAAGGACCAGTGAAAAGATGGGGTATCAGAATACAATATGGAAAAGCAGCAAGAAGCAGCAAAGGAAGACACATAGGATCCCTCGGCCCATGGACACCATCAAGGACAATGTGGACAGTCCCACAAGCAGGACAAATGGGCTACCATAGAAGAACAGAATACAACAAGAAAATACTAAGGATAGGAGACGCCTCAGAAGCAGACCAAATAAACCCAGACGGAGGATTCATAAGATACGGGCTCGTTAAAAACGATCACATACTCCTAAAAGGCTCAGTACCAGGCCCTGCGAAGAGGCTGATAATCCTAAGAAAAGCTATAAGAGCGCCGAAAAATGGTATGGAGGCGCCCCAAATAACATATATAAGCACAGCATCAAAACAGGGAACCTAAGGGCGTGGTTCACATGAAAATTAAAGTTTACTCACTAGACGGAGAACCAATAGACGAGATAAAATTGCCCGAAATATTCACAGAAGAATACAGACCAGACCTCATAAAAAGGGCGGTTATATCAGCGCAAACAGCAAGAATACAACCATGGGGCTCAGATCCCATGGCAGGTAAAAGAACATCAGCAGAATCATACGGCGCCGGCCGAGGAATAGCCATGGTACCCCGTATAAAAGGAGGTCAAAGAGCAGCATTCGTACCCCAAGCCAGAGGGGGTAGGAGAGCCCACCCACCAAAACCATACAAAAACCACCATGAAAGGATAAACGCCAAAGAAAGGCGCCTAGCCATCAGATCAGCCATAGCAGCCACAAAAGACAAAGAACTAATCAAAGAAAGAGGACACATCATAGACAACCTACCAGAAATCCCACTAATAATTGAAGATGAACTCACCAAGATAAAAAAGACAAAAAAGACAAGAAAAATATTCAAAAAACTAGGAATAATAGATGATATCATAAGAGCAAAGGAAGGCAAGAAGATAAGAGCCGGGAAAGGAAAAATGAGAGGGAGAAAATACAAAACACCAAAAGGGCCCCTCATAGTAATCCACGAAGACAAAGGCATAAGCCTAGGCGCAAGAAACCACCCAGGCCTAGACATAGTCAGAGTAGAAAACCTAAACGCTGAACTATTAGCACCCGGCACACACCCAGGAAGACTAACAATATTCACAAAATCAGCCATAGAAAAACTTGACAAACTATTCAAACCCTAAAGGAGAGATAGCATGGACCCATACAAGATCATAATAAAACCACATGTAACAGAAAAAACTATGAATCTAATAGACCAAAATAATGAATTAACATTCATAGTCAACAGAAAAAGTAACAAACCAGAGATAAAATCAGCCTTCGAAGAACTCTTCGCAGTGAAAGTTGAAAGAATTAACACCCAGATAACCCACAACGGAGAAAAACTAGCATATATAAAATTGGCGAAAGAACACAACGCAGAAGACATAGCAGTCAAACTAGGCGTATTCTAAACCCGAGGAGGGGGAAATTATGGGTAAAAGATTAAGATCACAAAGGCTTGGGAGGGGAACACCAACATACAGGAGCGCCTCCCACCGATTCAAAGCAAAAATAAGATACAAACCCCAAAATGAAAACCTAAAGGGTAAAGTAGTTGACATAATACACGACCCTGGTAGAACAGCGCCAATCGCCAAGATAGAATATGAAAATGGCGACGAAGACTTCATACTAGCACCAGAAAGTATCAGAGTAGGGGAAGAAATATACAATGGAACCCCAGCACCCATAAAACCAGGTAACATCCTACCACTCAAAGAAATCCCAGAAGGAACACCCATCTACAACATAGAAAACCAACCAGGAGATGGTGGGAAACTCGTCAGATCATCAGGCACCTACGCCTCACTCATCACACACGACATCGACAAAGTAGTTATCGAACTACCATCAGGAGAACTCAAAGCCCTAGACCCAAAATGCAAGGCCACAATTGGCGTTGTAGCAGGGGGAGGGCGTAGAGAGAAACCCTTCCTCAAAGCAGGTAAACATTATCATGCTCTCAAAGCCAAGGGTAAAAAATCTGTAGTTGTAAGAGGCGTTGCAATGAACGCCGTAGACCACCCACATGGTGGAGGTAACAGACAACATCCAGGCAGGCCCACAACAGTCTCAAAACACGCGCCACCTGGAAGAAAAGTTGGTTCAATCGCAGCTAAAAGAACCGGGAAAAGAAGATAAAAAAATAATATTGGAGGTGAGTTATTGGCACGTAGAGAATTCAGTTACAGAGGCTACCAACTAAATGAATTACAAAAAATGCCCCTAGACGACGTGATAAAATTGTTCCCATCCAGGCAAAGAAGATCCCTTAAAAGGGGATTTCTACCAAGACAAAAAAAATTACTGGAAAAAATAAGAAAAATTAAAAAAGAGGCGGAAAAGGCTGGAAGACAGCCCATTATAAAAACCCACTGCAGGGACATGATAATACTCCCAGAGATGGTGGGTTTAACCTTCGGAATACACAATGGGAAAGACTTCGTGGAAGTGAAAATACAACCAGAAATGATTGGACACTACCTCGGAGAATTCGCACCAACAAGGAAAAAAGTTGAACACGGAGACCCTGGAATGGGCGCAACCAGATCATCCATGTTCGTTCCTCTCAAATAATAGGGAGACAATAAAATGGCCAGGATCAAATACGCTTACAAAAGAGATGACGAAAGCAAGATAGCAAGGGCAGCCGGGTTCAGACTCCAAATCTCCCCAAAACATGCAGTGGAAATCTGCAGAGAACTCAAAGGGATGAAACTAGAAAAAGCCAAAGACTATCTCAAGGAAGTCATACAAATGAAACGTCCAATACCATTCAAAAGATACAACAGGAAAGTAGGACACCGCAGAGGCCTCAGAGGATGGGACAGTGGCAGATACCCAGTCAAAGCAGCCAAACACATACTAAAAGTACTTGAAAATGCAGAGGCCAACGCAGACTACAAAGGACTAGACACAGAAAACCTGAAGATAATCCACATATCAAGTCATAGGGGACAGCCAATCAGAGGATGGATCCCAAGAGCCTTCGGAAGAGCCACACCATTCAACAGGCCAACCACACACATCCAAGTAGTACTAGGGGAGGCTTAATTCAATGATCGAAAAAGATTTCGTCATAGAAGGTCTTAAAAGGACAAAAATCGACGAATACCTTGAAAAGGAACTTGAAAGGGCTGGATACGGTGGTATGGACATCCAAGTAACACCCCTAGGTACCATGGTAGTGGTCTATGCAGAAAGACCAGGAATGGTAATTGGACGAGGGGGTAAAACAGTCCGAAGCATAACCCAAAAACTCAAAAACAAATTCAAACTCGAAAACCCCCAAGTAGAAGTTAAAGAAGTTGAAGTACCAGAATTAAACCCTAAGATAATGGCCCACAAAATCGCTGCCATGCTCCAGCGGGGCATGCACTTCAGGAGAGTGGCCTACACAGCCATGAGAAGGATAATGTCAGCTGGCGCCCAGGGAGTTGAAATCACAATATCTGGGAAGATAAGAGGTGCCAGGGCAGCCATGGCCAAATTCACAGACGGTTATATTAAAAAGTGTGGCGAACCAGCCATAGAATTCGTCAAGGAAGGATTCGCCACAGTACAACTAAAACCCGGAGTCTTGGGTGTATACGTGCGTATAATGCCCCCAGACGCCAAACTACCAGATGATGTGGAGATCAAAACCCCAAAGATTGAAGAAGAAATCACAGAAGAAGAAGCCGAGGAAGAACTAGAAGAACTAGAAGAAGAGTGATTAAAAATGGCCATCCTAAAAAGTGATGAGATAAGAGAGATGGACACAGAAGAACTCCATAAAAAATTAGATGAACTAAAAGCAGAATATTCAAAATACTTATCCAAAAGCGCGGCAACAGGAGCCCATGAAAACCCTGGTAAAATGCGCGAACTTAGAAAGACGATAGCAAGAGTTCTCACAATCATGAAAGAAAAATAGAAGGAGACATAAATGAAAATCTGCGAGGTATGCGGTCTTCCAAAGGAATTATGCGTCTGTGAAGAAATAGCAAGAGAAATACAAAGACTGAAAGTATACACAGTAAGAAGAAGATTCGGAAAAATCATGACAATAATCGAAGGCATCAACGAACAAGAAATAGACATAAAAGAACTCACAAAGACGCTAAAAGCCAAATGCGCATGTGGGGGAACAGCCAAAGAAGGCAGAATAGAACTACAAGGAGACCATAAAAAAAAGGTCAAAAAAGTCCTAGTCGAGTTAGGCTTCTCCCCAGACACCATAGAAATAAGATGATAACACCAAAGAACATTTTTAGACATGAAATCATAGGCTTAAAAGTCGAAATAGTAGAAAGCCCACACAAAGACTTCAAAGGCCTCAAGGGCAAGGTCATAGACGAGACAAAAAACACACTCAAACTAGAACTAGAAGATGGAAGAGAAATCACCATACCAAAAGACGTGGCAATCTTCCACTTCCAACTCCCAAACGGCCAAAAAGTAGAAATAGACGGACAAATACTATTAGGCCGCCCAGAAGAACGGATAAAAAAGAAATTTAAAAAACCTTAAGGTGATAAGAGATGATCGGCATAGATGTCCCAGAACCAAAATCCAAATGTAACGATCCTAACTGTCCATTCCATGGCAACCTAAAGGTCAGAGGCCGAATACTAGAAGGTATAGTGACCAGTGACAAAGCAGAAAGGACAGTTACAGTAGAAAGAAGCTACTATCAGTTCCTGCCAAAATATGAAAGATATGAGAAGAGAAGATCCAAAATAAAAGCCCACAAACCCGATTGCATAGACGTGAAAATTGGGGACACAGTAAAAATTGCAGAATGCAGACCCCTAAGCAAAACAAAAAGTTTTGTAGTAGTCCAGGTAAAGGGAGAGAAATAAAATGAAGGCCATAACAAGCAATGTCACCAGGGCACTGCCCGTAGGCGCGACACTACACTGCGCAGACAATACAGGAGCCCGAGAACTTGAAATAATAGCAGTTAAAGGTTACAAGGGTGTTCGAAGGAGACTCCCAGCCGCAGGTATAGGTGACATGATAGTGGTCTCAGTAAAAAAAGGTACAGTGGACATGCGAAGAGAAGTCCTCAACGCAGTCATAATAAGACAGAAAAAAGAATACAGGAGACCAGACGGGCTAAGAGTTAAATTCGAGGATAACGCCGCGGTCATCGTAAACCCAGACGGGAGCCTAAAAGGCTCAGAGATAAGAGGACCCGTCGCAAAAGAAGCGGCGGACAGATGGCCCAGCATAGGAAGCGCAGCCAGTATAATAGTATAATAAGGGTGATAAGAATGGCTAGAAAAAGACCAAGATCAAAACAGCCGAGAAAACAGAGGAAATTCCTACATAATGCACCTTTACACATCCGTCACAAGATAATGAGCGCAAACTTGAGTAAAGAACTCCGAGAAGAATACAATAGAAGATCACTACCAATAAGGAAAGGAGACAAGGTAGAGGTAATGCGCGGAGACTTCAAAGGACACCAGGGAAAAGTGGAAAGAGTAGACCTCAAAGAATATAAAGTTTACGTGGAAGGCGCCACCATACAAAAAGTGGATGGTACCACAGCATACTTCCCAATACACCCCTCAAACCTTCAAATAATAGAATTAAACCTAGAAGATGAGAAGAGAGTCGAAATATTAGAACGGAAGGGATAAAAAATGGCTAAAATGGGATCAAGAAAACATCTTAAACGTTTCAAATCACCTAGACATTGGCCAATACCACCCAAAGAAAGAAAATGGACAGTTAAACCATCACCAGGACCCCACACCATGGAAAACTCACTACCACTCCTTATAATAGTAAGAGACATCCTAGGCGTGGCCGACACTTCCAGGGAAGCTAAAAGGATAATAAACAATGGGGAAATCCTTATAGATGGACATCCAAGGAAAAATTACAAGTTCCCAGTCGGTTTCATGGACGTTGTGGAGATACCAAAAGCAGGCGAAACCTACAGAGCAGGCCTCAGCGAAAAAGGCGAACTCACCTTATACCCCATAGAAGAAAAGGATAAAAACTTCAAACTATGCAAGATCATCAACAAAACAACACTAAAAGGTGGGAAAACACAATTAAACCTCCATGATGGACGCAACCACATAACCAATGAAAACCTCAAAGTAGGAGACGTTATAAAACTCAAAATACCACAACAGGAGATCATAGATTCAATAACATTCAAAGAAGGTAACATAGGACTAGTTACAGGCGGTAAACACATAGGAGAAATCGGAAAAATCAAAAAGATAACCATCACAAGATCATCAATGCCCAACACAGTAATCATAGAAACAGACACCAATAAAAGTTTCATGACACTCAAAGACTACGTATTCGTCATCGGAGAAAAAGAACCAGCCATACAAATAGGAGGAAAACCATGAACCCAATGGAACAAGTGAGAATATCAAAGGTAACCCTAAACATAGGCGTGGGAGAAGGTGGAGAAAGACTAGCAAGAGCAGAGAAACTACTAGAAATCATGACAGGACAAAAACCAGTTAAAACAATATCAAAGGTAACAAACCCAGAATTCGGGATAAGAAAAAAACAGCCAATCGGCTGCAAAGTAACACTACGCGGCGAAAAAGCCGAGGAAATCATCAAAAAATTCCTAGACGGCATCGGCAACAAACTCAAAGCAAGCCAATTCGACGACCAAGGGAACGTCTCCATGGGGATAGAAGAACACATAGACATACCAGGAATGAAATACGATCCAGACATTGGAATATTCGGGATGGACCTTTCAATAACATTCGAAAAGCCAGGATACAGGATAAACAGGCGCAGAATACAGAAAAGGAAGATTCCAAGGAAACATCGAGTCACACGGGAAGAAGCCATCAAATTCATGAAAGAAAAATTTAAAGTCAAGATAACCTAGGGTGATATCTTATGCCAAGAAAATATGGGAAAGCATCAAGGAAATGCTCAAGATGTGGCGATCATTCAGCCATCGTAAGAAGGTACGGGTTAATGTTATGCCGACAATGCTTCAGAGAACTCGCACCAAAAATAGGCTTCAAAAAATACAACTAAGGGGGAAAAAGATGACACTAATGGATCCACTCGCCAACGCACTGACAAACCTTAGAAACAATGAACTTAGAGGAAACACCAAATGCATAATATCACCAGCCTCTAAACTAATAGGACGAGTCCTAAGAACAATGCAAAAAGAAGGATACATAGGAGAATTCGAATACGTTGACGACGGCAGAGCCGGGAAATTCATAGTAGAATTAGAAGGGAACATAAACCAATGCGGAGTCATAAAACCCAGACACGCCGTCAAAAAAGACGAATTCGAAAAATTCGAAAAAAGATACCTGCCAGCCAGAGACTTCGGAATACTCATACTCACAACACCCCAAGGGATAATGACACACAAAGAAGCCAAAGAAAAAGGGATCGGCGGCAGACTACTAGCATACATCTACTAAAAAAAGGGTGATAAGAATGGCAGTAGCAGCTATAATCCGAGAAGAAATACCAATCCCAGAAAACGTAGAAGTCGCCATAGACCACAAAATAATAGTAAAAGGGCCCAAAGGGGAAGTATCCCGCGAATTCAACCAACACAACATAAAAATCGATAAAGAAGACGAAAATATCATCCTAGAAGTTAAGTTCCCACGCAAAAGAGACAAGGCCATGCTAGGAACAATCAAAGCCCACATAAACAATATGATAACCGGGGTAACCAAAGGATTCACATATAAGATGAAAATAGTCTACGCACACTTCCCAATGACAGTCAAAGTCCAAGAAGACAAGGTAATAATCGAAAACTTCCTAGGTGAAAGACACCCCCGCAAGGCAAAAATCCTAGGAGACACCAAAGTCCAAGTAAAAGGCGATGAAGTTCATGTAACCGGCATAGACAAAGAAGATGTTGGACAAACCGTGGCAAACATAGAACAGGCCACGAAAATCAAAAGAAGAGACCCGAGGGTATTCCAGGATGGCATATACCTTATAAGTAAAGAATAAAAGGGTGATAGCCGATGAAAAAAAGATTCAAAAGACAAGAATATGCAAGATACAAAAAACTGGGCGAAAAATGGAGAAAACCCAAGGGCAAAACCAGTAAAATGAGAAGATACGAGAAAGGCAAACCAGCCATGCCATCCATAGGATACCGGAAGCCGAGGAAAAAGAGAGGCTTACACCCCTCAGGCTACAAGGACATTCTAATCAGGAACTTAAAGGAAATAGAATCCCTAGACCCTTCAAATGAAGCTGCTAGGATAGCATCCACGGTAGGAGCGAGAAAAAAGAGACTGATCATAAAAAGGGCCAGGGAATTAGGAGTTAAAGTCCTGAACCCATAAAAGCCTCTCAATAAAAAAAGGAGAGAAGGGGGACACAAAAAAATGAATCTCACCACTCAAAAAAGACTAGCCGCAGACATACTCAAAATAGGAATAAACAGAGTATGGATAGACCCTGAAAGGGTTGATGAAGTCTCGACGGCAATAACCAGAGAAAGCATAAAACAACTAATAGACGATGGAGCCATAAAAGCCAAACCCAAAAAAGGTATAAGCAGTTACAGATCCAAGAAGATCAAACAGCAAAAAAAGAAGGGCAGAAGAAAAGGAAAAGGCAGCATAAAAGGGGCTAAAGGTGCTAGAAGACCCCGTAAGAGGGAGTGGATCAGCACCATAAGGGCTCTGAGGAAAGATCTTAAAAAAATGAGGGATAAAAGAGAGATAAACAAGACAACATATCGTAAACTTTACAAGATGGCTAAGGGCGGGGCTTTCAGGAGCAAATCTTACATGAAAACCTATGCCAGAGACCATGACATGCTAAGATAAAAGGGAGGCGATGAGACTTGGCATACGGACCCAGATACAAGTTACCCTTCAGAAGACGTAGAGAAGGGAAAACGGACTACAGGGCAAGGTACAAGTTAGTTGACACTGAAAAGTTAAGATTCGTTGTAAGATTAACCAATTATCATGTTATAACCCAGATAATAAAAGTTGGCAGAATGGGAGATGAAACAATTGTCTCAGCCCACTCAAAACAATTACAAAAAATAGGATGGCTAGCCAGCACTAATAATATCAGCGCAGCCTACCTAACAGGATACCTCTGCGGTAAAAAAGCCCTAAAAGAGGGTGTAACCGAGGCAGTTCTTGACATGGGACTGAAACCACCAATTAAAGGTTCGAAGGTTTTCGCAGCCCTTAAAGGGGCTGTGGACGCGGGTTTAAACGTGCCACACAGCGAATCCATCCTACCAGACGACTCAAGGATAAAAGGAGAACACATAGCAGCATATGCAAAATCATTAGATGAAACAGAAACCGAAAAAAGGTTCTCCAAATACTTCGAAAAGGGCATCTCCCCACTAAGATTACCAGAACACTTCGAAGAAATCAAAAAGAAAATAGATGAGGTAATATCATGAACTTTGACATTGAAGAATGGGAGCCTAAGACAAGCCTAGGACGCAGAGTAAAAGAAGGAGAAATCACAAGCATAGACGAGATATTCGAAGAAGGACTCCCCATAATGGAATTGGAAATAATAGACGCACTACTCCCAGACCTCCAAGAAGAGGTCATAGACGTTAACCTAGTCCAGAGAATGCACAAATCAGGAAGAAAAGTAAACTTCAGAGTCATCGTAGCAGTTGGAAACAGGGACGGCTACGTGGGACTAGGACAAGGAAAAGCAAGAGAAGTCGGACCAGCCATAAGAAAAGCAGTAGACGATGCCAAATTTAACATAATCAAAGTCAGAAGAGGATGCGGAGACTGGGGATGCATATGTGGAAAAGAACACACCGTACCCTTCAAAGTCACAGGTAAAAGTGGAAGCGTGAGAGTCACCCTATTACCAGCACCAGGAGGTGTGGGACTCGCCATAGGAGACGTTGGCAAAACAATACTCAAACTCGCAGGGATAGAAGACGTATGGTCCAGGACAAAGGGACAAACACAAACCACCATAAACTTCGCAAAGGCAACCTTCAACGCCCTAAAACAACTAAGTAAAGTAAAAGCCGCTGAAAAAGACCTTAAAACACTTGGAGTCACCACAACATAAAAAAGCGGTGATCTAGAATGTTCGCAGTCATAAGAGTGAGAGGATCAGTAGGTGTGAGAAAAGACATCAAAGACACCCTAAAAATGTTAAGATTACATAGGATCAACCATGCAATACTAGTCGATGAAACACCAAGCTACAAGGGCATGCTACAAAAAGCCAAAGACTACATAACATGGGGAGAAATAAACAAGGACACACTAGCAGCTATGATACAAAAAAGGGGAAGATTACCCGGTAACAAGAAAATCACAGAAGAACACATAAAAGATAAAGGTTATTCAACATTCAAAGAATTCGCAGAAGCCATAATCAAAGGAGAAATCAAACTAGAAGACTCCAATATAAAACCAGTATTCAGACTCCAACCACCACGAAAAGGCTACAAGAGCGTTAAAAAATCCTTCAAAGAAGGTGGAAGCCTAGGCTACAGAGGAGATAAAATAAACGAATTAATACAACAAATGATATAACATCCGGGGGAGCCTACGATGATCAGAAAAAGAAAAAAGATTAATAAAATGAGAGGATCCAGGACAGTCGGCGGAGGATCATCAAAGAAAAGACGCGGAGCAGGACACCGTGGCGGCAGAGGACAAGCAGGCGGACACAAACACCACTGGACATGGATAGTCAAACACGACCCAGAACACTTCGGTAAAAGAGGATTCAAACGCCCCAGAGAACTTGTAAAGGATCTGAAAACAATAAACCTTGGAGAAATCCAAGAAAAACTGCCAAAATTCATAAAAGAAGGCATAGCCCAAAAAGAAAAAAACATAACAATCCTAGATCTTACAAGAACAGACTACGATAAAGTACTAGGCCAAGGCAAAATAACAGAACCACTACACATCAAAGCCCACGAATTCTCGGCTCAAGCAAAAGAAAAAATAAAAGAGGCCGGGGGGAAAACAGAAACAATAGACTAACCTTGATGGGAGTTGAACCAATTTGAGGGAGAAACTAGACCCCATATTCTCAATACTACCCCAGGTAAAACAGCCAGAATACAGACAAACATTCAAAGAAAAACTAAAATGGACCGGGATAATCCTAATACTCTACTACTTCCTCGGCCAAATACCCCTATATGGTCTAAGCCCATATGCAGTGGACCAATTCGCCCAATTAAGGGCGGTTATCGCAGGAAACTTCGGATCCATACTAACATTAGGTATAGGACCCATAGTATCAGCATCAATCATACTACAATTACTCGTAGGCGGCAAACTATTAAAATTGGACCTCTCACGCCACGAAGACAAAGCATTCTTCCAAGGAACCCAAAAATTACTTGCAATGATCTTCACAGTCTTTGAAGCCAGCATACTAGTATTAACTGGTGCACTAGCACCCATATCATCCACATTCATCGGCATACTCATATTACAGATGACCATAGGCGGCATACTCATAATATTCCTAGACGAGGTTATATCCAAATGGGGCTTCGGCAGTGGAGTGGGATTATTCATCGCAGCCGGAGTAGCCCAAGAAATCATGGTCGGAGCATTCAACCCCTTATCATCACCAGCACAACCAGGAGTACCAGCTGGTAGAATACCAGGATTCCTATACCTGCTGGCAACTGGACAATCCCCAGACCTACAATACTATATCATACCAATACTCGCCCTAATCTTCGTATTCCTCATTGTAGTATATGCAGAGAGTATGAGAGTAGAAATACCCCTAACCATGGGTGGAGGTAAAAGATGGGGACGCGGTCCAATAGGCAAATACCCCCTCAGATTCGTATATGCAAGTAACATGCCAGTTATACTCACAAGCGCCCTACTACTAAACGTACAATTAATGGCCAATGTATTCCAAAAAATTGGACATCCAATACTTGGAGAAGTATCAGGTGGACAAGCTATAAGCGGCCTAGCATACCTCCTAACACCCCCAAGGTCAATAGACATCCTATTCACAGACCCGCTAAAGGTGGCGTTCTACGCCATAGTGTTCATCGGATTTTCCATACTATTCGCATGGTTATGGATCGAGATAAGCGGCCTAGGGCCGCGGGAGGTTGCCAAACAATTATACCAGATGGGCTTGCAAGTTCCTGGTTTTAGGAGTACTAAGAGGCAGTTTGAAAGGATATTAAGCCGTTACATACCCCCACTCACAATACTAGGAGGGGCTTTCGTAGGATTCCTAGCATTCATAGCCGACTTAACAGGGGCCCTAGGTGGGGGTACCGGTGTGCTCCTAACAGTAGGGATCATCTACAGATTATATGAGGAGATAGCCCAAGAACAACTTATGGACATGCATCCAATGCTCAGACGCTTCCTCGGAGAATAGAATAAAAAGGGACTGATAAATATGAAGGTTGTTGTAGTTGCAGGCATACCAGGTTCTGGGAGTACAACAGTACTCCAACACGCACTTGAAGACCTAGAATATGTGAACGTGAATTATGGGGATGTGATGCTTGAAATAGCCAAATCAGAGGGTATAGTAGAGGACAGGGATGAGATGAGGAGACTTTCACCAGAAAAACAGAAGATGATACAGAAGGCGGCTGCGAAAAGTATAAGAGAAAGATCCAAAGAAACTAATATAATTGTCGACACCCACTGCACAATAAAAACACCCACTGGTTTTCTACCAGGACTGCCAAAATGGGTCCTGGATGAACTCCAACCCAACATGTTCGTACTAATTGAAGCAGACCCAGAAGAAATCTTTATGAGAAGAATCTCAGATAAAACACGAAGCAGAGACATGGAAATGCTCAAGGAAATAGAACTACACCAACAGATGAACAGGGCCGCGGCCATAGCCTACGCCACCCTAACCGGCGCAACAGTGAAAATAATCGAAAACCATAACAACCGCCTAGAAAATGCAGTTCAAGAAATGAGAAAGATATTATAGAGGGGAAACAAGAAAATGGTACTAAACATCATCTACAATGGATTAGACATCATATTCGGCCCATTCCTGGCATTGGATCCGAACCCGCAAAATCCAATATTCACAATATTTGTTATAGCCACCTTGGTAGCCTTTATAATAACCTTGGCAAATAAACTACTCGTAAATCAAGAGCGGTTACAAGAGCTTAGAGAGGAGATGCAAGAATTTCAACAGGAAGTAATGGAGGCCAGAAAATCTAGTGACGTTAAAGCCCTAGAGGAACTCCAGGAAAAGCAGATGGAATTCATGGATAAGCAAAGGGAAATGATGACAATGTCATTCAAACCCATGATAGTAACCTTTCTACCTATAATCCTAGTGTTCTATTGGATGGCGCAGCATCCTCATATTTCAAAGGCTACCATAATACTTCCACAGGTAGCATATTATGTGCTTCTAGTCCCAATATGGCACATGTTCTATAAGATGCCAGCTGGTTCACCAGCATATGCCATTGGCTGGCTTGGCTGGTACATACTATGCTCATTTGCAATGTCCCAGATATTCAGGAAATTCATGGGACTTAAAGGAATGTAGAATTTTTTTGGAGGATTATTTCATGCCAGAGTTAAGATACAGATCCAGATCATATAAGAGAACATTTAAGAGGACTCCAGGAGGCAGAACAGTATTACATTATAAGAAGAAGAAGCCATCAAAGCATGTGTGCGCAGGATGCGGTAAACCACTGCATGGAGTCCCGCGAGGAAGACCATACCAGATCAGAAGATTGCCAAAATCAAAGAGAAAACCTAACAGGCCCTATGGTGGTTATTACTGTTCAGAGTGTATGAGAAAAGTGTTTAAGGAAGAGGCAAGGTCATGATAATAACCATCAGCGGTCTTCCAGGCGCTGGCACAACAACAATAACAAAGATACTCTCAAGGAAACTAGGAATACCATTCATATCAGCTGGAGACGTTTTCAGGCAAATGGCAGCCGAAAAAGGAATGGAGATCCTGGAATTCAGCAAACTAGCAGAAAAAGACCATGAAATCGACAAGGAAATAGACACTAGACAAGCGGAAATAGCAAAGAAAGCCAAAAATTTGATAGTTGAAGGGCGGCTCTCAGCCTACTTTGTCGACGCCGACCTCAAAATACTCATCATAGCACCAGCCGATATCAGAGCAGAAAGGATAAGCAGAAGAGAATCAAAACCGATCAAAAAAGTGAAATATGAGATGAAGAAAAGAGAGGAAAGCGAAGCCAAAAGATACAAGGAAATACATGGAATCGACATAAAAGACTTGCAAGTCTATGACATAATACTAAACAGCGCCCATTTCAAACCCGAAGAAATCACAAACATAATAATAAAAATTATCGAGGTGATCAAATGACAGCAATAGAAGTGGGAAGAATATGCATCAAAACCGCAGGCAGAGAAGCCGGAGAAGAATGCGTAATACTAGATATAATCGATAAAAATTTCGTGGAAGTCGTGGGAGTCAACGTCAAAAATAGAAGGTGCAACATAAAACACCTCGAACCCACAGAAAAAAAGATAGAAATAAAATCAGACAACATAGAAGAGATTAAAAAACAACTCGAAAAACACTAACCTTTTTAAGGGTTCAGCCCATGGCAAAATTCCTCATCAAAACCAAAGCCGAAACAGACCCAGCATACGGTTGCCCGCCACAAAAACGACCCATAGAAGAACACATAAACCACGGGGTTATCAACCTTGATAAACCCCCAGGCCCCACTTCACACCAAGTAGACTCATGGGTCCGCAGACTACTCAACGTTAAAAAAGTCGGACACGGAGGAACACTAGACCCCAAAGTTACTGGGATACTACCACTAGGCATAGAAAAGGCCACAAGAGTCCTTCAATTACTCCTAGAAGCAGATAAAGAATATGTTTGTATCATGAGACTGCACAAACCCGTTGAAAAACCAGAACTCGAAAGGATCTTTAAAGAATTCCAGGGAAAGATATTCCAGACACCCCCAATGAAGGCGGCTGTGAAACGCCAACTAAGAGTTAGAAAAATATACTATGTTAAAATCTTGGAAATTGATGGAAAGGATGTGCTCTTCAGGATAGGATGCGAAGCAGGAACCTATATAAGGAAATATTGCCATGACATCGGCGAAGCCCTAGGGACCGGAGCCCACATGCTTGAACTAAGACGCACAAAAGTGGGGCCATTCCTAGAAGATGATACCCTCATAACCCTACATGATTTAACTGACGCATACCATTTCTGGGTGGAGGATGGTGACGAATCATTCCTAAGAAGATGCATACAGCCAATGGAGTTTGCCGTAAGACACCTTCCAAGGATAGTTATCAGAGATAGTGCAGTTGACGCCATATGCCATGGTGCAGACCTTGCTGTTAGTGGCATTATAGGATTAGATGATAACATAAAAAAAGGTGACAGGGTAGTTATCATGACACTCAAGGATGAGCTCGTAGCCGCTGGTGAAAGCATGTGCTCATCCCCCCAGATCCTAGACGCTGAAAAGGGTATCGTAGTAAGCACCCAGAAAGTTTTTATGGAACGCGGAACATACCCTAAATTATGGGGTAAAACTTAAATAGAATCTAAAGCCTATGATAATAATATAGGATTACCCCTTGATTAATCTCATTATACAGATGCCGGGATAGCCTAGCCAGGTAAGGCGCAAGATTGGAGATCTTGTGGAGCTCTTGCTCCTCCTGGGTTCAAATCCCAGTCCCGGCGTCGGATTAATGCAAAGATTCTAAAGTTTTATCCCCCACACAACATGGGATATCACGTTAATAAGAGTTCGCAGATCCCCCCACAAAAAAATATTATAAATCTTGCGGATTCATTCTTTATACTTATGGAGGTTAACCCGATGGAAGAGGAATTCAAACACATAGTACGTATAGCTAGAAAAGACTTAAATGGTAACAAGACAATAGAACATGCCATAACAGACATCAAAGGTGTTGGCAAGGCCTTCGCCAAGGCCATAGTAAGTGTCCTTGGTTTAGATGGCCAGGAAAAGATAGGATACCTATCAGAGGATGATATAACAAGATTAGAAGAAGCTTTGAAAAACCCTGGAAAGTATGATATCCCCCATTGGATGATGAACCGTCGCCAAGATTATGGAACAGGCCAAGACAAGCACATAATCGAAGCAGACCTTGAAATGAGCCTCAGAGAAGACCTAAACCGTCTGAAGAAGATAAGAAGCTACAGGGGGATAAGACACGAACTAGGCCTCCCAGTAAGGGGCCAGAGAACAAAATCAACCTTCAGAAAAGGACAATCTGTAGGTGTTCGAAGAAGGAAAAGAAAATAAAATAAGGGGAGATTTAACATGGGACACCCAAGAAAACCCCGTAAAAAGTATGACACTCCACCCCATCCATGGAATGCTGAAAGGATAAAAGAAGAAAACAGACTACTCTCAAAATACGGGTTAAAGAACAAAAAAGAGATATGGAAAGCCGAGACAATGATCAGAAGATACAGGAGAGATGCAAGACACCTCCTAGGCCTCCCAGCAGAACAGACAATAAAAGAAAGGGAACAACTATTAGGACACCTTAAAAGGATGGGTATATTAGCAGATGATGCTAAACTAGAAGATGTCCTAAACTTAACAATTGAAGACGTTTTAAAACGCAGACTACAAACCATGGTATATGAAAAGGGACTTGCAAGAACCATAAGACAGGCAAGACAGATGATAATACATGGACACATAACCTTAGATGGTAGTAAAGTTAACGCCCCAGGATACTTTGTGAAAAAGGGTGAAGAAGATAAAATAGGATTTTATCCATCATCACCTATGATAGAACAGGTAGAATCCAAGGCTAAAGACACAGAATAATATTATGGGGGAATAAAAGATGGCTAAGGCTAAAGGAAAGGAAAGATGGGGTATCGCCCACATCTACTCCTCATTCAATAATACAATAATCACAGTAACAGATATCACAGGAGCCGAAACAGTAACACAATGGTCTGGTGGAAGAGTTGTGAGAGCAGACAGGCAAGAGGCCTCACCATTCGCTGCCATGGAAGCAGCCACAAGGGCAGCGGAGGATGCTAAAGAGAAGGGCATCACAGGATTACATATAAAAGTCAGGGCACCTGGAGGAAACGGTCCAAGGACACCAGGACCCGGTGCACAGGCAGCTATAAGGGCTTTAGCCCGTGCAGGTTTGAAGATAGGTAAGATAGAGGATGTAACACCAATACCACATGATGGCACAGGGAGGCCTGGAGGCAGGAGAGGGAGAAGGGTCTAAAATGGACATAGAAATCAAAGAAAGATCTGACAATGAGATGATCCTCATTATAAAGGATTCTGACACATCATTTGTTAATGCTATAAGAAGAACCAGCATGACAGAAGTTCCTAAACTAGCAATAGAATATGTTAACATCATAAAAAACGATTCTTCCATGTTCGATGAGGTTGTGGCGCATAGACTCGGTCTAATCCCATTAAAATCGGATGAAGAGGCGATAAATGGTATTATAATGCCAAGCGAATGTGAATGTGAAGACTATTGTCCAAAATGCGGCATATCCCTAACATTAAAAAAGAAGGGGCCTGGGATCGTCCATTCAAATGATTTAAAATCTGAAGACGAGAAAGTAGTACCAGCATATGACACCATACCAATCTTAAGGCTTAGAGATGATGAAGAGATAGAATTGGAGGCTATAGCACAGCTTGGTGTTGGAATGGAGCATGCCAAATGGAAACCCACCACCGCATGCGCCTACAAATACTATCCCAGGATAACAATAGGAGAAGAATGCGACCAATGCCATGAATGCATAAAAGCATGCCCACGCGGAATCCTAGAAGAGGATGAATCCGGAAAACCCAAAATAGTTAATATTGAAGATTGTACAATGTGTAAAAGTTGTATGCGGGCATGCGAAAAAGGAGCTATAAATGTGGGATACGAAGATGGATCATTCATTTTCAAAGTGGAAACAGACGGTTCAATATCGGCAGAAGAACTTTTAGAAAGGGCATGTAACATTCTAATAGAAAAAGCAGACAACATAATAATCTTCTTAGAGGAGGAATAAATCATGACAAGGAAACTCACAAAAACAAACCCCAACCTCATAAAACTCATACGCGCCCTTAAAAAGAAATCATCACAAGAAAAAGTAGCAATATGGAAGAATATCGCGAAGAGACTGGAAAAACCCACAAGACAAATGGCTGAAGTCAACATATCAAGGATAAACAGACACACAAACGAGAACGAAACAATAATAGTACCCGGGAAAGTACTAGGAACAGGCAAACTAGACCACAAAGTTAAAGTAGCGGCATGGAAATTCTCAAAAGCGGCGAAAGACAAAATAAAAGAAGCGAAAGGCGAACACCTCACCATAGAAGAATTATTAGAAGAAAACCCGAAGGGTTCTAACATAAAAATAATAGGCTAAGGTGTCTTCTCATGATCATCAACGCTAAAGGACACGTCCTAGGAAGACTTGCAAGTATTGTGAGCAAAAAATTACTAGAAGGCGAAAAGATAATAGTACTCAACACAGACAAGATAATAATCACAGGATCCAAAGAATGGGCCCACCAAAAATATAAACAGAGAATAGACAGATCAAGCATATCAAACCCCAGAAGAATGGGTCCAAAATATCCAAGAAGACCAGATGACATATTCAGAAGAACAGTCAGAGGAATGCTACCCTACAAGAAAGCAAAGGGTCGTGAAGCATTCAAAAGACTAAAAGCCTATGTAGGTATTCCAAGAGAGTACAGGGACGCTGAATTAGCCCAAATACCAGAAGCTAAAAGATCACCAATACAAAAAGGCGTTAAACTAGGCGAAATATCAAGATTACTAGGCGCCAAATTCTAAAAAAAGGATCATGGAGCGGCGAAAAGATGAAAAAAATAGTTCATACAAGTGGAAAAAGGAAAACCGCAATTGCAAGGGCAACATTCTATGAAGGCAAGGGTAGGGTGAGGATCAACAAAACACCAGTAGAATTATACCAACCTGAACTCGCCCGCCTCAAAATATTCGAACCCCTAAAATTAGCAGGCGAAGAAGTGACAAAAAACATAGACATAAACGTGAACGTCAAAGGTGGCGGGATCATGGGACAAGCAGAAGCCGCCAGAATGGCCATAGCCAGAGGCCTCATACAATGGACCAACGACATGGAACTTAAAGAAAAATTTTCACAATATGATCGTACCATGCTAGTGGGAGACTCAAGACGCTCAGAACCCAAAAAATATGGTGGCAGAGGAGCTAGAGCACGAAGACAGAAAAGCTACCGATAAAACATTATCAAAAGGAGAATAAAATGATCCCAATAAGATGTTTCAGCTGTGGAAAACCCATATCAGCATATTTCGAAGAATACCAAAAGAGAGTAACTGAGGGTGAAAACCCAAAGAAAGTGCTCGATGACCTTGGAATTAAAAGATACTGCTGCAGACGAATGTTAATTTCACATGTTGACACATGGTAAAAAATGGGACCGTAGGGTAGCCTGGTCCATCCTCCCAGCCCGGGGATGGACATAAAAAAGGTCCGCTGGAACGCTGGAGACCCGAGTTCAAATCTCGGCGGTCCCATCACCAAAAAAACCCCTTATAAAAATAGGAGGGAAAAAATGACTAGGATGACCCGATTCGAAAAGGCTAGACTAATAGGGGCGAGAGCTCTTCAACTTGCAATGGGAGCCAAACCATTAGTCAAGATCCCAGAGACTAAAGACCCCATTGACATAGCCACACTCGAACTTAAAAAAAGTGTTATACCATTAACTGTTAGAAAATAAACTCTAAATCAACCACTATTTCTCCCAATTTTAGAGTTTATAATAAGAGGTGTTTATGTGGAGACTGTTATTGAAGATGTTAGAGTAAGAAAAATATTAGACAGTAGGGGAAACCCTACAATAGAAGTAGACGTTATAACCTGGAATGGTTTTGGACGTGCAGCAGCACCAAGCGGAGCCAGCACAGGAACCAGGGAAGTTGTAGCATTCCCAGAAGGAGGAGTTGACAAGGTAATAAGCGAACTAGAAGACATCATATCATCCGAATTGATTGGAATGGACGCAGAATACCTAGAAGACATCGACCTCATACTAAAAGAAATAGATGGAACAGAAAACCTCTCAAACCTCGGAGGGAACACCATAGTAGCGGTTTCAATGGCAGCAGCCAAAGCAGCCGCATCATCATACAACCTCCCATTATACAAATTCCTTGGAGGCAACTTCGCGACAAGCATACCCTACCCCTTAGGAAACATGATAAACGGAGGAGCCCACGCAGGAAAACACGCCCCAGACATCCAAGAATTCCTAGTAATACCCAAAGGCGCCAAGAACATACAAGAAGCAGTATTCGCAAACTCAAAAGTCCACGCAAGAATAAAAGAACTAATACAAGACAAAGACCCAGAATTCACAGGAGGAAAAGGCGACGAAGGCGGATGGGCCCCCAAAATATCAAACTATGAAGCCCTAGAAATACAATCAAGAGCCTGTGAAGAAATAGGAGACGAAACAGGCATAGAAATAAGACCATCATTAGACTTCGCGGCTACAGAACTCTGGAACCCCAAAGAAGAAAAATACATCTACAAACAAGAAAACATAAAACGCGACACAGGAGAACAAATAGAATTCGTCAAAGAACTAATAGAAACCTACAAAATGTTCTTCATAGAAGACCCACTACACGAATCAGAATTCCAAGGATTCGCCCAACTAACAAAAGAAGCAGGCGACAAATGCATAATCTGCGGCGACGACATCTTCGTAACAAACAACAAAATACTCAAAAAAGGAATAGAAATGGGCGCCGCAAACGCAATAATCATAAAACCCAACCAGATAGGAACACTAACAGACACCTACAAGACAGTAAAACTAGCAAAAGAAAACAATTACACCCCAGTAGTGTCTCACAGATCAGGAGAAACAACAGACGAAACCATAGCCCACCTAGCAATAGCATTCTCAGCACCCATCATAAAAACCGGAGCCATAGGCGGTGAAAGAATAGCCAAACTAAACGAACTCATCAGAATACAAGAAGAAATACCCTACGCCAACATGGCAAACCTACCAGACTACTAAAAAAAAAGAGGAGAAGGCTTAGAGGTGATTATACTTGGCAGAACTCTTAATCCCATTGGACAAATACCTAGCAGCAGGCCTACATATCGGCACACGACAAAAAACAGCCGACATGGAAAAATACATCTACCGTGTAAGATCAGACGGCCTCTACGTACTAGATATTAGAAAAACAAATGACAGGATCATAGCAGCCTCAAAATTCCTGGCAAAATATGAACCAGATGACATACTCGCAGTATCAACCAGACAATACGGGCAAAGACCCGTTAAAAAATTCGGAGAACTAACCGGGGCGAAAACAATCCCAGGCAGATTCATCCCAGGAACACTAACAAACCCAAACTTCCCAAAATTCATAGAACCAAAGGTGCTGCTCGCAACAGACCCCAGAGCAGACTCCCAAGCCATCATAGAAGCAAAACAAGTCAACATACCAGTAGTCGCCCTATGCGATACTGAAAACCTCCTAGGAAACGTGGACATAGCAATACCAGTGAACAACAAAGGCAGGAAAGCCCTAGCACTAGTCTACTGGTTACTCACAAGACAATTCCTAAGAGAAAAAGGCATGCTTAAAGAAGACGAAGAATTTGAGGTGCCCCCAACAGAATTTGAAGTAAGAATATGATGTGATCATATGAAAAGAAACCCTGCAGTAGCAGGAACATTCTATGAAGCCGACCCAGAAGCCCTTAAAAAAAGAATAGAATGGTGCTTCCACCACGAAATAGGCCCCGGCAAAATACCAAGAATAGGAGATAAAAGAGAACTAAAGGCTGTTATAGCACCACACGCAGGATACATCTACTCAGGGCCAGTAGCAGCCCACACATACCATGAAGTTGCAGCCGACGGCTTCCCTGAAACATTCATCCTCTTATGCCCAAACCACACAGGTATTGGTTCTGGAGTATCCATGATGACAAAGGGGGAATGGGTAACCCCAATTGGCTCTGTTAAAATCGATGAAGACCTTGCAGAGGAACTCTTAGAAGTCTCGGAGATAATAGACATTGATGAGTCAGCCCACCTAGGAGAACATAGTTGCGAAGTCCACATACCATTCCTACAATATTTCAGCCAAGATTTTAAGATAGTGCCGGTTTGTATGTGGATGCAAGACCTTGACACAGCAAAGGAAATAGGAAATAGTATAGCAGATGCAAGCCAGGGAAAGGATATTCTAATCATAGCAAGCACAGACTTCACACACTATGAACCAGCTGATGTCGCATATAAAAACGACCAGAAGGTGCTTGAAGCTATAGTATCATTAGATGAGAATAGAATGTATGAACGGATTTACCAGTTCAATGTTAGCATGTGCGGTTATGGTCCAGTAGCTGCTTCAATAGTCGCGGCCAGAAAAAAGGGAGCCTCTAAGGGCAAACTCCTTAAATATGCCACTAGCGGTGACATAACCGGGGACTATTCATCAGTTGTTGGATACGCCTCAGCCATCTTCAAATAACACTTTAAGCTTTTTTATGGTGATTCCAAGATGCATTCAAGGGCTTCAGCACCAGGTAAAGCCATACTATTCGGGGAACATGCAGTAGTTTATGGTAAACCCGCAATAGCAGTCGCAATAGACCAAAGGGCTAATGTAACCATTAAAGAATCCAGGAGAGATTATACAAGGATAAGATCTGAAGATCTTGGTATAGAGGCCATAATCAACCCAGAAACCGGACTAGAACTAAAAGGGGGCTCAGAGGGCATCCTAGCTTATATCCTTAAGGCTTTGGAATTTTATCATGATTCATCCCCCATAAACATAGAATTTGGGATGGAACTGCCCATAGGCGCGGGTTTAGGCTCATCAGCTGCCGTTACAGTCGCCACAATAGCAGCGCTAGACAAACACCACCAAAGAAAAATCATATTACCTTCAATAGCGAAAAGAGCCCATAAAATCGAATTAGAAGTCCAAGGTGCTGCAAGTCCACTTGACACAGCAACCTCAACCCACGGAGGCCTAATATACCTAGATGAGGAGAGAAAAATAGACCATATCAAAGGCGAACTTGAAGATTCCCTTATCATAGGATACACAGAATCAGAGGACACTGCAAAGATGGTTAGAAAAGTGAAGGAGCGCATGGAACACCACCCCAAGATCATGAACCTTATCATGGATACCATAGCACAGATCGCAAAAAAGGCGAAAAAAGCCCTGGAAACCAATGATAAATGCCTCGGGGAACTAATGAACATAAACCAGGGCCTATTAGATGCTATAGGTGTTAACACCCGCAGCCTATCAGAGATGATATATATTAGCAGAGAAGCGGGCGCAATAGGCTCCAAAATAACAGGAGCAGGTGGTGGTGGGAGCATAATAGCCTACTCCCCAACTAATAAAAATCAAATCCTAGAAGCTCTAAGAAAACAGGGATACAATGCCATGAAAGCAGACTTCTCAATCAAAGGGGTTCTCACAAATTAAGGTGTGCAAATTGATCATGCTAAAAATAGGTGGAAGCGTCATAACAGACAAAAGCGCCCCAAAACCCACCCTAAACCATGAAAACCTTAAAAGGATCGCTAAGGAGATCTCAGACTCCCTACCACCATCCCTTATAATAGTACATGGCGCAGGATCATTCGGCCATCCCCTGGCAAAAAAATATAGGATAGGAACTCCCACCACCAAAAGAGAACTGCCAAGGAAGATGATGGGATTCTCCATCATACAAAGATGGGTTAAACTTCTAAATATCAGGGTATGTGATGCGTTAAGAAAAGAAAACATTCCAGTTGTCTCAATACAACCTTCATCTTTTATAATAGCATTCAATGGAAGGATAAAACATGCAGATCCTAGGATAATAATCTCATACCTTGAAAAGGGATTCATACCAGTAACCTATGGTGATGTAGTGCTAGATGCAAACAAAGAATTGAAAATGTCAGTACTCTCAGGCGACCAAATCATAAAATACCTCGGGGAAACCCTAAAACCTGAAAAGGTCATACTCGGAACAGACGTAGACGGAGTATTCGACAAAGACCCTAAAAAGTATCCAGACGCCAAACTCATAAAAAAGATAAAATCCCCCAAAGACATCGAAATCGAAACCAGAACATCAAGGGATGTTACGGGAGAGATGATCGGGAAAATAAAAGAACTCTTACTATTAGCCGAAAAGGGGATAAAATCGGAGATAATAAATGCAAAAACACCCGGGAACATTAAAAAGGCCCTTCTAGGCCAGGAACTTAAAAAGACGATTATAGATGGGGATACAGATGATCTCGGATAGGAAATTGGAACACCTAATACTATGCACATACTATGATGTACAATACAAAAAAGACACAGGATTCAAGGACGTGGAACTCGTACACCACGCATTAACCCAAGTTAATACAGAAGAAATTGACCTGAGCATAAAATTACTTGGCAAAAAACTAAAATCGCCCATACTGATAACGGCCATAACTGGGGGCCATCCAGCAGCATACAAGATTAATAAGGCCCTTGCAAAAGCCGCTGAAAAACTAGGTATAGGATTGGGAGTTGGAAGCCAAAGAGCAGCTATAGAAGATCCTACACTTGAAGCCACTTATACCATTGCAAGGAAGGAAGCTCCATCAACACTCCTAATAGGGAATATTGGAGCGCCCCAAATAGAACATGCAGAGGCTGCAGTGAAAATGATAGATGCAGACGCCCTCGCAATCCATCTGAATCCACTACAAGAGTCCATACAACCCGGGGGTGACATAAACTCCACTGGACTCATCAACTCAATCAAAAAAATAACAGAAAACATAAACGTACCAGTAATTGTTAAAGAGACCGGCGCCGGCATCTCTGCAGAGGACGCACTCAAACTAGAAGAAATTGGAGTGGCGGCCATAGACATTGCAGGGGCCGGGGGGACAAGCTGGGCCGCTGTTGAAACCTACAGGGCGAAAGAAAAATATCTGGGGAAATTATACTGGGATTGGGGCATTCCCACAGCTGCTAGCACAGTAGAAGTCACCCAGACAGTTAAAATACCTGTAATAGCATCAGGTGGGATAAGAAGCGGATTAGACGCTGCGAAAGCCATAGCACTAGGAGCTGATGGTGTGGGCATAGCCCTACCAGTCCTAAAAGCTGCTCAGAAAGGCTACAAGGAAGTCATCAAAGTAATTGAAAGGTTCAATAAAGCCTTGGAAGTGGCCATGTACCTAGTGGGCGCCCAGAACATAAAAGAACTTAGAAGGGTCCCAGTTGTGATAAAAGGCGAGACAAGAACATGGCTCCATGAAAGGGGCTTTGACACATCAAAATATGCAAGGAGGCCACGATATTGACCGTGGAGATCATAGCAATCGGAGGCTACGAAGAAGTAGGAAAAAACATGTCAGCAGTCAAAATAAACGATGACGTGGTAATATTTGACATGGGCATACACCTTGACCGCGTACATGTACACGAGGATACCGACATAGCGAGGATGCATAGCCTAGACCTCATAGAAAGAGGAGTCATACCAGATGACACACTCATGAGAGAAGTTAACGGCAAAGTAAGGGCAATAGTATTCACACATGGCCACCTAGACCATATCGGTGGAGTGGCTAAACTAGCACACCGCTACAACGCACCAATAATAGGAACACCCTACACAATAGCATTGATAGAACGTATAATAAAATCTGAGAGGAAATTCAACGTCACAAACAAGTTAGAGGTTCTAAATGCTGGCGAAAAATGTCAACTATCACCTGACATGACACTAGAGTTTATAAATGTTACACATAGCATACCACAATCAGTTATAGCAGCCCTACACACTTCAGAGGGTATAATAGTATATGGTTTGGATTTCAAGTTTGACGACCACCAGATAATATCCCCTTCACCAGATTATCAACGCTTAAAGGAGCTCGGACGCAAGGGAGTATTAGCCTTAATAGTGGAAACAACAAGGGTAGCTGATCAGGAAGAAGTTAAAACACCATCAGAAAAAGTTGCGAGGATAATACTCAAAGATATAATGAAAAGACCCTTAGAAGAAGAGGCTGGTCTGATAGTAACCACATTCTCATCACATATAGAACGTATACAAGCCATAAGTGATATAGCAAGAAAAAGCGACAGACAAATACTTTTACTTGGAAGATCAATGGAAAGATATTGTAGCCTAGCAGAATCCATGGGAATCCTAAAATTGCCAGAAAATGCTAGCATATTCGGAAGTCCTAAATCAGTTAACAGGGCCCTTACAAGGGCCGAAGCCAAGAGAGAAGATTATATTCTTGTTACAACTGGACACCAGGGGGAGCCAGACGCCCTATTACCCAGGATAGCTAATAGTAAAACACAATTTAATGTCAGGCAGGGAGACAATATCATAATATCGGCTCCAGTCATACCCAATCCAATGAATATAGCGAACCGTAACCTTATGGAGAAAAGACTCGTCTCAAGCGGGGCTAGAATTTACACAAACGCACACGTATCAGGACATGCTGGTAAAGAAGATCACAGGGATTTCCTGAGGATGTTAAACCCTGTGCATGTGATCCCAGCCCATGGCGACATCTACATGCTATCAGCATATGCCGAACTTGCCGAGGAAGAAGGTTACAGGCTGGGTAACGACATTCACATCTTAAGGAATGGGCAAGCCCAAGTCTTCGATGGAGGGATCTGATTTGGATTTAATGGAAACGCTTGGAGAATACTCCAATATCATAAACCCAAAACTAGAGAAGATATTATCTGATATAACACCTGAGAGCTTATATGGGGCGTCAATGCACCTTATAAGTGCTGGTGGGAAAAAAATCAGGCCAACGTTAGCTCTTCTCAGCTGCCAGGCTGTAGGTGGTGAAATAGAAGATGCCATGAACGTGGCAGTAGCCATCGAGCTAATACACACATTCTCACTCATACACGATGATATCATGGACAAAGATGAAATGAGAAGAGGCGAACCATCAGTCCATGTACTATGGGGGGAATCAATGGCAATACTCGCAGGCGACATACTATTCTCAAAGGCCTTCGAAAGCACACTAAAAACAAAAATCGATGAAATGTCATATAAACGTGTTACAGATGCATTATCAGCCATCATAGACTCCTGCATAAAAATATGCGAGGGACAAGCCCTAGACATGAGCTTCGAGGAAAGTTTTAATGTTAAAGAGGAAGAATACCTTGAGATGATCTACAAAAAGACAGCAGCCTTAATATCAGCCGCCACAAGATCGGGGGCCATAATGGGCGGGGGCACCCCTGAAGAAGTCGAAGTGCTTGGCGAATATGGAAAATTGATAGGACTAGCATTCCAAATCCACGACGACTACCTAGACATAACAGGCAACGAAAAAACCTTGGGGAAACCCATAGGAAGCGACATAGCAGAGGGAAAAATGACAATACTCACAGTGAAAACATTAGAAAAAGCCTCAAAAGAAGACAGAGAAAAATTGATAGAAATACTAGAAGCAAGAAACCAGAAAAGGGTTAAAGAAGCCATAAAAATCTTTAAAAAATACGACTCAATCAACTACGCCCAAAGACTAGCCCAAGAATACACAAAAAGAGCCAAAGAAAAACTCAAAATCCTAAAAGACTCAAAAGCAAAAAAACACCTAGAAGAAATAGCAGACTTCATAATAGAAAGAAAACACTAAAAAAAAGGTAAACATGATAGACAAGACAATATACAAATACGCCCTCATAAACGCAGTAAAACACAAAGGCAAGGCCATGGAAAAGGCAGTGATAGGGGCAGTGATGAGCAACGAACCACAACTCAGAAAAAAAGCCCAACAAGTATCAAAGAAAACAAAAAATATAGTGGAAAACGTCAACAAAATGACCCCACAAGAACAAAAAAGAGAACTCCAAAAACTAGGAATAAAACTAGAAGAAAAAAAAGAAACCAAAAAAAAGAAAAAACTACCACCACTACCCAACATCCAAGAAAAAGTCATCATGAGATTCGCACCAAACCCCAGCGGACCCCTCCACATAGGACACGCAAGAGCAGCCATATTAAACCACGAATACGCCAAAAAATACAATGGCAAACTAATACTCCGCATGGAAGACACAGACCCCAGAAGAGTAGACCCCAAAGCCTACCAGATGATACAAGAAGACCTAAAATGGCTAGGAATAAAATGGGACCAACTCATAATACAAAGCGACAGAATACCCACCTATTACAAACACGCGAAAAAAATACTAGAAAAAGGTGGAGGATACATCTGCACATGCAAACCAACAGAATTCAAAAAACTAAAAGACCAATCCAAGTCATGCCCGTGCAGAAACCTCCCAACAAAGGAAAACCTCAAACGCTGGGAACAAATGCAAAAAATGCCAGAAGGCAAAGCAGTCCTCAGAATAAAAACAGACCTCAAACACAAAAACCCGGCCATAAGAGACTGGGTAGCCCTCCGTATAGTAGATGAACCACACCCACGCACAGGAAAAAGATACCGTGTATACCCCACAATGAACTTCGCAGTAACAATAGACGACCACCTACTAGGAATAACACACGTACTCAGAGGAAAAGACCACATAACAAACACAGAAAAACAAGAATACCTCTACAAACACCTCGGATGGAAACCACCAACATTCATACACTACGGCCGACTACACATGGACAACATACAACTCAGCACATCCAAAACAAGGGAAGGAATACAAAAAGGAACATACAAAGGATGGGACGACCCAAGACTCGGAACAATAAGAGCCATAAAAAGGCGAGGAATACAAGCACAGGCCATAAGAGAAGCCATGATAGAAATCGGCGCAAAAATAGCAGACACAACCCTAACCTGGAAAAAAATCTACGGCCTAAACAAAAACATACTAGAGGACATGGCAAACAGATACTTCTTCGTAGCAGAACCCCAACCATTCAAAATCAAAAACCTCCCAGAACACTTAAAAGGTACAATCAAAAGACCATTACACCCAGACCACCCAGAAAGGGGCCAAAGGAAAATACCATTCAACGGCAGAATCTACATCCAAAAAGACGACCTCAAAAAAGCGAAAATACTAAGACTCGTAGATGCGGTCAACGTCAAAATAAAAAACAACAGCCTAGAATATCACAGCATGAGCCTAGAAGAAGCGAGAAAACACAATGCAAAAATAATACACTGGGTGCCAATGGACGAAAACATACCAGCCAATGTAATAATGCCAAACACAAAAATTGTAGAAGGCCTCCTTGAACCAGCCGCAAAAAGCCTCAAAATCGACCAAATAGTACAACTTGAAAGATTCGGATTCGCAAGAGTAGATAAAACAAACAAAAAAACCACATTCTATTACACCCACAAATAAATAAAGGAGGATAAAAAATTTGACGCTAATCAACGAAAATTACCTACACCTCGAAGAAAGCTACCTATTCTCCAAAATCAACCAGAAAATAGAAGAATACCGAAAAGAAAACCCAAAGGCCAATATAATAAGCATGGGCATAGGAGACGTTACAAGACCACTACCAAAAGCCGTCATAGAAGCATTCCACAATGCAGTGGATGAAATGGCCCACAAGGAAACATTCAAAGGATACGGCCCAGAACAAGGCTACCCATTCCTCAGAGAAGCGATAATAGAAAACGACTACAAACCAAGAGGGATCAAACTAACACTACAAGAGGTATTCATAAGTGATGGTGCAAAATGCGACACAGCAAACATCCAAGAAATATTCAGCAAAGACAACAAAGTCGCCATAACAGACCCAGTATACCCAGTATACGTTGAGAGTAATGTAATGGCAGGCCGGGGAGGACCACAAAACAAAAAAGGCCAATACAAAAACATCACATACCTACCCTGCACGGCAGAAAACAACTTCCAACCACCCCTACCAGAAGAAAAAGCAGACCTGATCTACCTCTGCTACCCAAACAATCCAACAGGGACGAGCCTAACAAAAGACCAACTGAAAGAATGGGTTGACTATGCAAGGGACAACAATAGCATAATACTATTCGACGGAGCATACGAAGCCTACATACAAGAAAAGAATATACCACACAGCATCTACGAAATAGAAGGGGCCCTGGAAGTTGCGATAGAATTCAGGAGCTTCTCAAAGACAGCAGGCTTCACAGGTACAAGATGCGCCTACACCATAGTACCAGAAGAACTAGAAGCAGAAGACAGCCAAGGAAGAAAACACCCACTAAATAGGTTATGGAACAGAAGACAAACCACAAAATTCAATGGCGTATCCTATCCAGTACAAGTGGCAGCAGCAGCAACCTACACCAAAGAAGGACAAAAAGAAATCAAAAAATCAATAAAATACTACATGGAAAATGCTAGGATAATCAGAGAAAACCTAAAGGATACTGGCCTAGAATACTATGGTGGGGTCAATGCGCCATACATTTGGATCAAAACACCCAATGGCATGAAATCATGGCAATTCTTCGACAAACTACTAGAAGAAGCCCAGGTAGTAGGCACACCAGGCACGGGCTTCGGGCCAAGCGGCGAAGGATATTTTAGATTAACAGCATTCAACACACGAAAAAACACCGAAGAGGCAATGGAAAGAATAAAAAAGATAGAATTCTGAAAAATTATTTTCTTTCGATTTTTATTCTTATAGGTGCCTCCACACCCCTCCTGCGCAACATCCAAATGACTAATCCTATTATGATGAGGATTATAAGCCATACTGGTATAACTACGACAGTATCAGTGGTATTTATTGTCTTGATTGCCTGGAACCTACCATATTTTATTGTTGTATCTACCTTGTACAAACCAAGGTCTGTCCATCCAGGAGCCCACCTTTCAACGAGAGTATAATTATCTTCAGGGTATACCACGCCTTCTATAGGAATACTATGACTGGTCAAGCCTCTAATATCTATTGAACCTGTCATGTTTGCCTGAACGGTACCATTATTCTTGAGCTCATAGACAAACTCTCCTGGAATAAAACTCAGAAGTATAATAGGTGCCTTATGGTCAATGAGTTGTAGGGATTCTATGATAGGCCCTGGGAGTCCCACTCTTATGGGTACTACAAGTTCGACTCCATGGGTGATTTGTGTTCCACCTGTAACATTCTCCACCACGGGAAGACCCCTTATAACAAGTGCGCCTACAGCATCTGAATAATTTATCTTAGATGGTGCTTTTACAGTGAATGTTATCTTCCTGGATTCTCCAGGTTTTAAAGTGAATGTTGTGTTACCATTGATTGTTATCCAATTTGCAATACCTTTATCAGAATATACGAGGTGTATGCTGTCCATAAGAAGCCTCTTTTTTTCAACGGTAACATTGACAGTTTCATTACCGATATTTTTCACTGTAACTTCACCGGTTACTGTCCCACCTGGTTTGAGGTCGTAGCGGAATTCCGCCGGCGAAGCCCATAGGCCAGTTGCAATAATTGGATATAGTGACCCTAGGAGGAATATGAACATTAAAGTTGCCACAAAAATCTTGAACTTCATCTGAGACTCTCCCCCCTACAGTTGACTAAATTTGGTCATTATAATAAATAAGGTAGAATAAAAAAAAGTTTTTGCTAAAAAATGCGAATTGGATCAGATCTATGGTTGTACGTTGTGTTTCACGGCAGTGTAGATCAAGGTTATAATATAGGTTCCATCTTCTGTAAATGATGGTATTGTAAGCTGTTGCTGTGTGGTCCATGTAAATGGTGTTCCTGAACCCTGACTAGCCTTAGGCATGTTATCATAGATCTTTAAAAGACTTGTTGAAAGTTGTTGGAAGCTTCCGGTAACATTACTCCTTATCTTATAATTACCAGCTATTGGTATTGTGTCCTCTGTGTTTGGAGTGGTTGGTCTAAAGTCTGTGTCATTTGTCTGGACATAAAGGTCTATTTTAACATTGCCAGCGTTCTTTATATTGTAACTTGGGCTCTCGTAAGTACCACCTGCACTCTGATTACCAAAGTTCACTGGAGTGTCAAGCTCTATTGATATGGCCTCTGGTACTGATACGGTTACAGTCTGGTTTGCCGTGGCTGCTGATGATGTGTCATATGCTCCTAATGCGACTGCGAACATCAAAGCCAACAGTAACGCTATTAATCCTCCGATTTTTTCCTTCATATTATATCACCTAACGACAATCCCAGTATAGTCTTAATTATAAAACGATTTTTTCATAGGGTATATTTAAAGTTTTTGGTTTATGTGAAGATTGAGACCAAATATAAAAAAAAGTTTGTGACTATTGTCACAATAATTTGGCGGATCCACAAAAAAATTGAATGGTCATAGAGATCCTAAAAAAAGAGGAAATACTCAACCCTCCCCCAAAGGACGTCCAAAAACCCCCCCAAAAAATAAGGAATTTTCATGTTGCAGTATAGATTATGGTCACAGAATATGTTCCAGGATCGGCATAAAGCGGTACACTAATATAAAAACTCATGTCCACTCTCTCAATACCAGTTCCCAAATAACGTAATATACTCTGATTTGATGTTGTAAATGATGTTTTAGTAACATTTTGAGTGCTAGACTTAAGGTTATCAATGGAGATTATTGAACCATCTTCACTTACTAGATCGCCATTTGCCCTGACATAAAGGTCACCTGCCCCATTATGATCTATTATTACATTCACGGCATTCGGATAACTTCTTTCTGTGCCATCAGGGGGTACAGTCCCAAGATTTAAAATAGATGGGGTTACACTAACAGATACGTGCCCTGACAATGGCTGTACCGTGATATTACCCATATTCGTCGAGATGTTCTTTATAGACTGATTTGTCTGGTTTTCTGCTGCAACTGCAAATACGCCCAACAATAACACACATAATACCATGACTGAAAGAATCCTTAAATCCAATTTAACCCCCTTCTATAAGCACCTATCATGAACCACCCTATCCTTAGCAACTAAGAGCCTCCTTACTCCAATAAAGAGCTTACCACTTGTCTTAACAGTCTAAGGGCTCATAAAGGACAGTCCTCACTCTACACAAATTCAAGGTTGCCATCTATCCCTGTCTATAATGTTCTGTTTGAATACTTATATAAAGTTATTACCGGCTTTTTCTCTTGTTGTATTCCTTCCCTTTCGGAAGGGAGGCTTAATAACAATGCTAAGTTAAACTTTGCGGTTTAACATATCAAATATCAAATTTAGAAAAAAAATTCATAAAACTAGCTATGATGCACACTTGAGGATACAATTAACCCCAAGCTCTGTAGAAATCATAGGGAAGTCACCTAGGTATTAACCAAATAACTTGAAAAGTGATCTAGAGTAATCCCCCCCAAAGGTAACCATAGTGATAACAAGTTAATAATGTTTACAAGTGTGGCGTTTAAAGAAGGCTTTACCAGCCTATAAATCGAAGCATAAATATACCCAACACCACGCCTTGTTGCGTTTTAAGACACATTTAGGACCTAGGATGACGAATTCACATCCGTTTAGTAATGACATCTTTACTTAAAATGCTCGGTTTAGAGAGTGTTCCACACTACTGGAGAATTTCTTCAAACGCATCAGCCACTTCCTGAACATGATGCTCGATTTTAAAGCGCATTTATTCAACATTAAGAATTCTTGGGCAGCTATTGATGGAACAAGGCCGCTCCAGTAGTCATGCAGGTCTCTGTTATGCCCAATGGGAGGGTTTAGAATGCAAAAAAATGGGGGAAAGTTGCACCAGGAAATTATGATAGCAAAATGGATATTCAAGAGTAGGTTATAATCAGCCAAAGGTCGTCAAATGGGGGGGTGTCAAGGCAATTTTCAAGGACACGTAAAAAAAGGAAAAATTGGCCAATAATAGTTTTTCATTTTAGATGTTAGTTGGGGATACTCCCCTGTTATAAAATGTGTGGGGGAATTGGAGGAAGTTGTCAAAGAAAAAAATATCGGTTTTTGCAGTGTTAAATACTATTTCAACAACCCAATACAACCTTCATGAAATTAGTGAGAATTTTCAATGATTACAAAAATACCCACTAAAAAAAAGCTAAAAAAAACATTTACCCACAATAAAAAGATGGTTCATGCAAATCACCCCAAAAAAAATAAAATAAAATTTTTAGGATATTATCTCGCCACAGTAAACGTTGATGAGTAATCTGTTGCTAACATGCTTCCTATGCTGTTTTTTATGGCATTCTTGGGTATTGTAACTGTGAATTTCACACCAGGGTTCCAGTTGTATATTGCTTTTATATAGAGTTTGTTTCCACTGATGGTCTTGTTAATGGTTTTTACTGTTCCGTTGGCCATTTTGACTGTTATGTTCGCATAGCTTGGACCTTTGAGGATGTTCTGGTTGAATGTTATGATGATGGTCTTGTTAGATGGCACGCTAACAGCACCATTTGCCGGGTCTATAGAATTTATTTTTGGTATGATGAGTGGTAGGTTGTCTTGTCCTCCTGTGAAGGTGTATGGTGTGTCGCCGAAACCGTCGCCATCAAGGTCTTTTCCTGTGTAGTCGCTCCAGTAGTTTCCTCCTGTCGGTTTTGCCAAATTGAAGAGATTATCCATACCAAAATACACTATTGCCTGCACCCCGTTGCCTATAAAACTATTTCTATAAACTATGTTGTTATCACCGTATAAGAATATTCCACGCCCTTTGTTATTGGTTATGTTGTTGTTGGATATTGTATTATTATTTGAAGAATCGTAGAGGTAGATTCCATCCTCCCCGTTGTTGGTTATGTTGTTGTTGGATATTGTATTATTTGAAGAATCGTAGAGGTAGATTCCATAATAATACATGTTGTTGATGGTGTTGTTGGATATTGTATTATTTGAAGAATAGCAGATGTAGATTCCATCATTTCCGCTATTGGTTATGTTGTTGTTGGAAATCAGATTATTATTTGAAGAATACCGGAGGTCGATTCCATCATAATCGTTGTTGGTTATGTTGTTGTTGTAGATTTTGTTATATTCTGAATCTGAGAGGTCTATTCCAAGTCCGTTGTTGGTTATGTTGTTGTTGGATATTGTATTATTTGAAGAATACCAGAGGTCTATTCCATCATCTCCGTTGTTGGTTATTTTGTTGTTGGAAATCATATTATTATTTGAAGAATAGAAGAGGTAGATTCCATAATACGTGTTGTTGGTTATGTTGTTGTTGGAAAGTATATTATTTGAAGAATACCAGAGGTCTATTCCAAGTCCGTTGTTGGTTATGTTGTTGTTGGAAAGTATATTATTTGAAGAATAGCAGATGTAGATTCCATCATACTTGTTGTTGGTTATTTTGTTGTTGTAGATTGTATTATTTGAAGAATTGTTGAGGTAGATTCCATAATACGTGTTGTTGGTTATGTTGTTGTTGGAAAGTATATTATTTGAAGAATACCAGAGGTCTATTCCAAGTCCGTTGTTGGTTATGTTGTTGTTGGATATTGTATTATTTGAAGAATAGTCGAGGTAGATTCCATAATACGTGTTGTTGGTTATGTTGTTGTTTGTTATTTTGCATTGGTTTGCTTGTATGTGTATTCCAGTTTGGCTGTTTTTTATTGTGAATCCTGTTATTGTTGTGTTGTTGGCGGTTATTGTTATTGTGGGTTGGTTTGGGTTTTTTGGTTGTATTGTTGGTGTTCCTTGTGCTTTTAGTGTTATGGTTTTGTTTATTTTGATGTTTTCTGTGTATGTTCCTGTTTCTGCTATTATTGTGTCGCCGGGTTGGGCATCGTTTATTGCAGCTTGTATTGTTGTGTAGTGTGTTCCTGTTCGGTTGTTCCATGGGTCGGGAAGTTTTGGGGTGTCTTGTATGGTGTTGTTTGCTGCTGTCACGCCAGTAGAAAGTGCTGCTGCCACTAAGAAAAAAAGCAAGGCAACTAAAACAAAATTCAAAGGCTTCATTCAAACCACCCCATTCTCAACTAAATACAGTAGTATCTTTACAAGAAAAATAATATATAAAGTTTAACATCATGAATAGAAAAAACATAAAATGTGGGGGGGCAACCTCCAGCCAACTAAAAAAAATCACCAACCCAAAAAAAACAAGGATTAAAAGCCAGAAAAATTCTCAAAACACCCTCTAAAAATTTCAAAAATATCACATCAAAACCCTAAAATTATTAAGCCCACATACACCCTAGCTACAAAAATCTTAAACATTTCAATTTCCATAGGCAAGCCCAACCCAAATTTACATAAACAGTCTGTAAACAACCAACATACTAATCTTATTTTTTAATCATCAACAGCCCCCCCACACACACCATTATATAAACAGTTTGCAAACAATCAACAGTTATCACAAAATACCCCTTTCAATCATCCAAGAGCTCAACACCCACCCAATAATAAACAAGGAAAAAAACCAGTATAACTCAGTAAACAAACCTTAAACATGAAAAAAAACACATCACAACATTAACTAAAAACAGCCAGCATGACACCACACCCCAAAAAATAATATAGAAAGGCAAAACACCGGCTTGCAACCTCCCCCCATCCAGCAACACACTATAACTTCAAAAAACTTGGCGGAAACACTCATATTTGCACTGAAGAAAGTTTTTCAACGATAAAAAATTACTGCAAAAAATAACCGGCAAAAACAAGGCAAAAAAATGTCTGCTACAAAATATACTGCCACTTAAAACACTTATCCACATAAGACATGATTTTCTGCAAAGCCTATTCCAAGATTTTTCCCACCTTTTTAGAAGTACATTTTCATACTATCCATTAGGTGTGCTTGACTTTTTCTTGATAAAAAACCTTACAGGGGGGAGAGTTAACCACAATAAAAATTTTTTTCATGTTGCAGTATAGATTATGGTCACAGAATATGTTCCGGGGTCAGTGTAAGATGGTACAGTAATATAGAAATTCATAGGGACCGTAAGAGTTCCCAAAAGGCCGCTATAGTTTGCTATAATATAATTTGTTGTTGTGAATGATCTCTTGGGGACATTTGATGTGCTGAATTTAAGATTTGATAAGGGGATTGAACCATTGGCACCTATAAGATCGCCGGTTGCCCTTACATAAAGATGATCATCAAACGCCAAAATGTATGTGACAGTTACGGTTGCAGCGTTTTGGTAGCTTCTTTCTATGCCATCAGGGGGTACCGTTCCAAGATTTAAAGTAGATGGGGTTACACTAACAGATGACCACACCGAAAGTGGTTGTACTGTGGTGTTATTTGTAGTATTGGACTTGTTTGAAGTTTGGTTTGTCTCGTTTTCTGCTGCAACTGCAAATACGCCCAACAATAACACACATAATACCATGACTGAAAGAATCCTTGAATCCAAATCTAACCCCCCATGATGTTATCTGTTAGTGAACTTTTATTATTAAACTTTTTTGGATGAGTATCTTTTTTCCTTTTCTATGCCTTCTAGATTCTAGTGATGTTGAAACATGTGATAAGTATTTTTTGCTGATATTCTTCGCGGCCTCTATTATGCCTTTTGATGGTCTTGGCATATTCAACCTGGAGGGTACATGGGCTATTATATGATATGGTAGATCCCATCTTCCAAGGAATTTTGCGATCTTCCCAATCTCAGATACTCCGATTATACCTGGTATGAGTACGGTTGAAATTTCCACCTTAAAATTAAGGTCTCCCTTGTTTTCTCCAAGATATTCTATGGCTTCAAGGACTCTCTTATTTGATTGAGAAGTGAGAATCTTATGTTTTTTATCATCCAAGGCCTTGAGGTTCACATGAACCTCGTTGACTTTCAATTTGTCTATTTTCTCAAGTAAGTATGAGCCGTTAGTGGATAATATACTATAGAAGTTTCTATCTAGGAGTTTTGTCAAATCTGGGAGATCATCTTGGAGTGTTGGTTCTCCGCCGGCTATTATAATACTAGAGAGATTGTATACCCTTCCTATCTTGGAGAGAATATCATATAGGCCTTTTGTTGTAAGGCTTGTGCAATCTTGTGGTTTGAAAAAACAATATTTACACTTGAAATTGCATCCGTATACGAGCAATGTTATCTTATCACTTACCGAAATATGGGAAATTCTCATAAGACCTCATATCATAAATAGTAGCTACACCCTCATAATAGTTTGATGCTTATGTCAACGAAATATATTGGTGGTCTCATAGAAGTTGGTGGAAGTGAGAATTTACTTGTTGTCACAGATCTTCATGGTAATCTCGCGGACTTTAAAGTTTACCTTAAAATATGGGAAGAAGATCATGGTAGAAGATCATCTATTGTTTTCACTGGGGATTTCATACACTCAATGGGGTATGAGGACGGTTCAGTGGAAATCCTCGAAACCATGAAATCATATTATAAACGTTATAAAAATTTCCATCTACTCCTAGGAAACCATGAATGGTCTCACATAACAGGCATAGACGTCTTTAAAGGCGGTATAAACCAGAGCCTATCATTCGAAAGACTATTAAATGAAAAATTCGGGGACTACTGGATGGAAAAACTAGAATCCTATACAAGATTCTTCAAAAAATTGCCCTTCGCCGTTAAAACTAAAAATAAAGTCTTCATAAGCCATGCAGGCCCATCAAGGCACATAAAGGGCCTAGATGATATAATCAACATAAGAGAGAATGGCTACCAAACTCCAGCGGTTTATGAGATGCTCTGGAACCGTTACGGATCCTACCTAGAAGATGATATAGATGAATTTCTAAGGAGAGTTGGCTGCAACGCCATGATAGTAGGGCACACCCCAGTTGACGGTTTCAAAGTGATAGGCAACCAAATTATACTATCATCAAGCTATGGTGCCGGGAGAAAAGCCTACATAAGCCTAGACTTAAACACGAAAATAGAAAATGCCCAAGACCTCCGCAAGATGATAAAATTCATACAATACTAATCATAAAAAAAACTATGGATTTTTTTTAGATACTTTCTCATCACATCCTTGCTGGAATTTCAATAAGAGGGATTATTTGCACTCAAACTTTGATTCTCTCGATTATCTTTTAGGGTTTCTCAAAGCACGTGAAGTATCCTCTCGTTATCGCAAGGGGCTTCCTGCTCCCCTAAAGACTTGCCCTTTGATCAGCTTTCTTCAACCCTTTTTGAGGGCTTTAATGTTCGATCACAATTGGTAGTCCACCATCTGCAATACTTTCGAATACATGTTCTTCAGATCTGGCTTTTTCTTGTTTTGGCTTTACTATCATGACTTAAGTATCTTTTTGAGAGATTTTTCTCCTTTCTTTTACCTTATTCACTTCTTTGAGTAAGCGGGTTGTAAAGCCACCTTGCAAATTTACAGTTGGTCTAACAATCTATTCTCGGCTTCCTTCAACAGATAGACTTTGGAACTTGTAAATATGGAAATTTTGGTATTCTCTCCTTGAGGATTCCACGTAACTTTTGAGGAGCGTTTAAAAGTTACTATAGTGTTTTTTCAGACTAGATTAACTCACTCTCCTTGCTGTATCCCCCCCATTTGAAAGGGGGAATTAGCAGCAACAAAAAGTTAAATAATCATATTCACCCCATATTTTTATGGTGAGGGAGGAGATGAAAAGTATGAGACCTGAATGGAGGAAAAGCATAAAAAGGACTATTATAGTCCATGCAGACGATCTTGAGGTGAAATCTGCACCATCTATCCCTTCCAAGACAAAAAAGCCAAAAATTGTTAGAAAAAGCACCATAAAAATACACAGAGTACATTACAAACCTAATAGGATGACCAGAACCTTAATCTTAGGGATTTTATCCATACTTACATTTGGCCTTGCAACTATAGCATACCTCTTCTATAAAATTTCAAAAAAACAATAAACATCATAATAACTATTGTGGAACCTTAAAAAAATATCCTTTAGATTTCCCCCATTTTATTTTATTAAGAAGAATATGGAATCTTAAGGATGAACCCTCTCTAGTCTGATTGTCTATGTATTGACAAAAGGAGTGTTTTTATCAAAAATTTGTGTGTGGGGGTTGATTATACCCCCCATGAGGTGCTATAATAGTAGTTTATTTGTTTATTAGTTTTAGGCCGGTTATTGCTGCTGTGTTTGTGTCTAGTGCGCGTAGGTCATCTGGGTTGAATTGTCTTATATCGTCGTGTCCTGCAAGTTGTGCTAGCATCTTGGTTTCCTCTGTCATGGCTTTTATGTAATTTGCGACTTTTCTTGCTCCTATGTCAACGTCTAACCTTTTTCTAAGTTCTGGGTCCTGTGTTGCAACACCTACTGGACATTTTCCTGTGTAGCACATTCTGCAGGCTCGGCATCCCATTGCTATCATTGCACCTGTTCCAATATATACTGCGTCTGCTCCCATTGCCATTGCCTTGGCAACATCTGCACCGCTTCTTATCCCACCAGTTATGATGAGATCTATCTCATCTTTTAGACCCATATCTTCTAGGCTGTTTACTGCTTGTACCAGTGCTGAGAGTGTTGGTATACCTGTATGTTCGATTACGACCTCTGGGGCCGCTCCGGTTCCCCCTTCCATACCATCAACAGATATTATGTCGGCTCCTGCTTCTGCTGCTATCCTAACATCCTCGTATACTCGTCCTGGTCCGAATTTGACTATGATTGGGACTTTCCAATCTGTGACTTCCCTTAAAAGTTCGATGTGTTTTGCCAGGTCTTCTCTGTCTGTTGCATCTAAGAATCTTGCTGGGCTTAGAGCATCTGTACCTTCTGGTATGCCCCTGATTTTGGCGACTTCTGGGCTTACTTTTTCTGCTAGTAGGTGTCCTCCCATTCCTGGTTTGGCTCCTTGGCCTATTTTTACTTCTATTGCGTCTCCGACGTTTAAGTATTCTGATGAGACTCCGAATCTTCCTGAGGAGTATTGTACTATGAGTTTGTCTGCTAGTTCTCTTTCTTCTGGTAGCATGCCGCCTTCTCCTGTATTAGCGCAGGATCCTACCATTGTTGATCCCTTGGCCAGTGCTAGTTTACTTTCTCTGCTGAGTGCTCCGAATGACATTCCTGCTATAAGTACTGGTGTTTGTAGTGTGAGTGGTTCTTCTGCGTATCTTGTCCCTAGGGTTACCTTTGTGTTGCATGGTTCTCTGTATTTGTCTACTGGTGCTATTGATGCTTGTGCTGGTACTATTAGTATGTCGTCGAAGTTTGGGAGTCTTCTTTCTGTTCCGAAGCCTCTTAGGACGTATTTACCGGCTTTGGATGTGTATCTTATGTTTGCTATTGTCCTAGGATCCCATATGCTGCCCGCTCCACTTGGTAGGAGTACTGGGCAGGCTGCTAGGCATGATCCGCACATTATACATTTTTTCTTGTCGATTTCGGGGTGGTTGTCCACGACTTTTATGGCGTCTACTGGGCATACCATTTCGCAGGTTCCGCAGAATACGCAGAGTCCTTGGGTGGCTGCTGCAAGATCTGATGATGGTGATGATGGCGTCAATGAACTTGATGATGTTGTGGCTTTTAGTTCGAATCCTTTTTGTATGTCACTTACAACTTCTCTTACATCGACTGCTTCTAGACATTTTTTTTCGCATGCGGCTACGCATGCTGGTGTGTCTCCTGGTTTTTCTATGCAGCTTTGGTCGCATTTTATCATGCCGTCGTCTGAGTATGTTATGGCGCCTATTGGGCACATTAGCATGCATAGTTTGCAGCCTATGCATGCTTCTTGTTCTATTTTAACGATTCCATGTTCTTTTCTTATGGCGTCTCTGAAGCATCCTCTTGCGCATGCTGGGTCGACGCATTGTTGGCATACTATTGCATGGTATCCATCTTCAAGTTCGTTTAGGAATATTGAAGTGTGACCTGTGACCTTTTCGCATGCTTCTATACATTCGTTGCATCCATCACATTTTTCAGGGTCTGTTAGGAGTATTTGCACCATTTAAGTCACCTCTTTATCCGTAGAATGGGCGGAGTTTTTTTCGTTGTATTTTTTTGAAGTTTTCTACTTCGGCTTCTATCCCATAATCGTAGAAGAGTTTTGAGAGTTTTAGTGTGTCTTCTTTTTCTAGGCTGCTTACTTTGGTGTTGGTTCCTGTTTCGAAGTCTCCGGCCACGTAGATGTTGCCTCCTATTATCCAGTCTCCTGTGTCTTTTCCAGCGTCTCCTGTTACTATTATGTCTCCGCTTAGCATGTATAATCCTGCGAGGTCTTTTATGTCTCCGTCTATGATGATTGTTCCTCCTTTGTTTAGTTGTCCGACTCCGTTGCCCGCGTCTCCGTGTATTACTATTGTGCCGTTGTATGTTCCGAATCCGACGCCGTCTTTGGCTGATCCTTCGACTATTATTTCGCCTGCTGTCATGTTGTCTCCTAGGTATCTTCCTGTGTTTCCCATGACTTTTATTTTGGCTCCGTCATTTAGGGCTCCTATGAAGTCGCCGAATTCTCCTTTTAGTATGAATTCTGCTTCTTCTCGGATTCCTACTACGAGTGAGTCGAGTTTTTTATCATTTTCTATTATGAATTTTTTTGTGTTGTCTTTTAGGCCTTCTTTTATTATTTTATTGATTTTTCGGGTGGATAGGTTATTTCCTGAGATTACTAATTCTGTTTTCATGTTATCCCCTTGAAGTGTTCTGAAGGTCTAATTTCTGATTTTTTTCATGGTTTTATTTAAACATTCCCATCCATTAGAGTTTTAGGTTGGATGTGTCAATATTTATATGAGATTCGCATAATTTTATATGAGAGTATTGGAAGGTGGTTATAATGAAGACTTTGATCACTAACCTTAGGGGCCGCTGCCTCTTTGATGTTACAATGAGAAACAAAATAGATGGTTTAATATTGGTTCAGAGCGAAAAATTTGACGATCTATCCCTTGAAAAGTTCGTTAAAGGAGGACTAATAAAAATAGAGACTGAAGACCCTCTTAAAGCATGTTATAAGATGTGTGAGGTTATAAGAGGGGCTAAAAAGCATGGTGAGGTTTATGTCGCTTATAATGGTGACGACTTGGGAGGTCTTCTAGCATTAGCGGCATTCAAAGAAGGTGTTGATGCTATCTTCACTTGTTTCAGGGAGACGTCAGTTAGGCTGCCAATTCCAAGGCTTGATATATCAGATTCAAAACTTAGAATCTTGGAAGTTTTGGAGGATGAAAATTTAACCGCTGTAGAAATTGCAAAAAGGGTTGGTGTTTCAAGGGCCATGGTTTATAAACATCTTAGTGATCTTATAGAGATGGGACTTGTGAAGCAGTCCCATCTGCTTGAGAAGTATTCTATTACAAAAGCGGGAAAATTCGTTACAATATAATATATTATTCCATGGGGTATCCTATCCTCAGACGATATGATGCCCTTTCACTAACTAAAACAGTGCCTGGTATGAAAAAATCTTTAAATTTTTCTACTTTTTTTCTCATGCAAGGTTTGAGATCTATATTCCTAGTATAGGATGCGCATTCATCTTCTTCTATTATTCCCTTCTTTACTAGTTCGATGTATCTCATTTTTATGGTTTCTTCGTCTAACACATCCATGTTATCACCACTAATTTCAATTGATAGAAACCTATATATATCTTTTGTGTATTAAATAGATGATAACCTATAAGTATTTATACTATTAAATCCAAGATTATAAACAATGTTCAAAAAAAGTTTATGGTTGGTGGGGATAAAAACATGAAAAGAAGAGAAAAAAACCATGACCAAATACTGAAAATAATAACCGATCAACTGCAAAGAGAAGGCTACACCGTAAAATGCCATGAAAAACACAAAATACCCAAAATCCAAGGATTCAAACCAGACCTCTACGCAGTTAAAAACTTCAAAGACATCATCATAGAAGTTACCAGGGACCCGAACAGATTCTCACAAAACATGAAAAAATGGAGAAGATTCGGATTCAACAACAACGGCACCAGATTCTGGATAGTAACAACCCCAGACCTCAAAGAAACAATAAAACTACAACTCCAAGTCTTCAACATACCAGCAGAAATATACTACTGCAACGGAAACAAAATAAAAAAGATAAGTTAAAGTTCCTTTAACATTAAATCAATAATCCTAGCCTTCTTCTCATCCCCACCCTGAAGCCCATGAACTGCAAATTCTCTATTAACCCTCCTTTTCATCTCACCAAAAATCATCTTATAAGCCTCGCACTGATGATCCACACCATCAAGCTCCATCCCACCCTCATCATCAATACTCACAGCATTATAAGGACAGCCACCAAGACAAAAACGATAATAATCACAAGAAGAACATTCCCTATCAACAAGCCCCCTCCAATCCCTAAGCCTCCCCATAGCCTCTGAACCTTCAAGATCATCCATACTAGGACTATCCTCCACATTACCCATAACATAATCCTTCATTTCAACAAAACGATAACAAGGATATATGTCACCATGAGGATCAACAGCAAAAGTATTACCCACACAATCTGCATGCGTACATACAACACCACGCCTCAAAAACATACTCTTAGCAAAATGATCAAGATTCTTTATTTCAATCTCCCCAAAATGAGCAAGATACTCATCAAGAAGATAAACCAAAAGCTTACCATACTCCTCTGCACTTATACTCCACTCACTCGGATCCTCACTCTTAAGAGAAGGTAAAGCTGGATGCAACTTAAGACTCAAACCATTCTCAAGGAAAAACCTGAAGATCTCCTCCTTAAACCTTATAGAATATGATGTGAAAGTACTGATAAAACTCACAGACAAACCATGTCTCCGAGCCACCCTATATCCACGCATAGTCTTTTCAAAGTAACCCTCACCCCTCTGAAAATCATTTATCTCCTCAGGACCATCAAGACTAGATCCAATAGGCATATTATATTCAGCAAACAACTCCGCCAACTTATCATCCATAAGCCAAAGATTCGTCTGTATAGCGAATGCAGGGTTCAACATAGCCAATTCCGTGCTTAATAAACGCAAAGCCTCCTTATAAAATCTGTAACCTGCAAGTAGGGGCTCCCCACCATGAAATGTGAAGGTCACAGGCTCCATCCTGAAACCCTTAAGCCAAGAAACAATCTTTTCTATAATTTCAACATCCATTATAGTGGAGTCACGTTCCACACCCCAACAATAACTACAATTTGAAGGACAATCCATTGTAGGGACTATCATCACATGGAAGGCCAAAAAACATCACCCCCACTAATCTCCCTTTTGGAAGACATACCCACACTTTTCGCACACAATCTCCCTGAGACTAGCAAAGGCCTTATGTTCATCTAAGATCTTCCTTTTGACGATTTTATCCTTACAACCACAAACTGGACACTCTTTAAATAAATCCTCAAATTTCATTCTCATGATCTCCACTAAAAGGTTATCTTCAAATTTCTCCTTGACCAGATATAAAAATTTCCCCAAAACAAAATAGGGGCATGATCACTATTTTATTCTACGTACTGTTTAACCTTTTCTCTCACGATTGATGAAGCTCCCAAGCTTTTAATACCGCTTAACATTTCCGGGAATTTATTTTTCGGTATTAGAACGTTCACCTGGGAGAATCTAATACCCTTGACTATTGTAGGCTCCTGTGAACAATACTCTCTAGAGATAAGGAATTCTTTGATATCTTCCAGTTTTTCATTTTTTATATTGAATTTAACATCAAAATAATTCCGGGCTTTTATAGCCCCAAATAATTGCTGATATATCATCTTAGCCTTTTCAAGTTTTTCTCCCTTACAAGTTGGCCCAGCATATAATCCAGCGCTGGATTCCATTATGGTGTCAATAATTTTTAAACCAGCTTTCCTTAGACTAGTACCAGTCTGTGTATTATCGATTATGAGATCAGCTCCCTTCGCAATATACACTTCAGTGGCCCCATCAGAATTTATTATCTGAACCATTTCATTATCACCATCAACAAGACCCCTTATTTGGATCATAGGAGTGCTGTCACCGAATAATCTCTTGTATCCTGGATTTTTCATGAAAAATTCCCTTGCAAGGTTAGGATATTCTGTGAAACATAGTATCGGCTTTTCACGGTCACTGTTGGCCAAGAAAAATTCTTCAAGGGAATTGTATGGCTCCTCTTTTGGTACTGCGACTATTAGTCGTGTCTGGCCATATTCAAGGTCTCCTATCTTTTTTATCTTGTTATTGTTGATGGATTCTTCACGCACCCAATCTTCACCTATTATCGCAATATCGAGCATGCCCCTATTTAGTTCTACTGGGGCGCTCTGAGGCCTTGTAAGGTATGCTTTTATTTCTGGGTCGTTCAGTATTCTGATCTCGTTTTCTTCTCTGCCGGGTTCATAGCCTCTGATCTCGTATCCAGCATCAACAAATATCTGATAAGTGTTTCCCCTGTTAATGTTGTTCAGACTACCCTTTGGCAATCCTAGTATGATCTTTTCCATGATTATCAAACCCCTATAATTCTATCATTTGCTAAAGATTTTACTTTTAACTTGTGATATTCCCATTTTTCTGTTGAAGGGAAATATTAATAATATATGTGGTGGAGACCTCATATTCATGTCTAGTATATTGATGAAAACTTCACGTATTGAAACGCTTGTAGATGGTATATTCGCTATTTCAATGACTCTACTTGTTCTAACACTTAATATACCGCAAATTCATACTTCTCTAAGTGAAACAGCTTTCCAGCAGCAACTGGGGGTGTTATGGCCACAGATGCTATGTTATTTTCTTTCTTTTTGGATTTTGGGCGGTTTATGGCGTGTTAATCATCAGCATTTCCATTTCATCAAACGCACGGATCAAACCCTAATAACCATAAATATTTTCTATCTGCTTTTTGTGGCTATGGTACCATTTTCTACTGAGATGGTCTCCACTTATGGTAGCAGCTACTTCACAGCCAATATAATATTTCAGACTAACCAATTATTAGCTGGTATGCTATATTATACTAGTTGGAAGTATGCTTTCTTGAATGGTCTGGCAGATGTTGACAAGAGAACAGGCAGATTCATAGAATATAACAGTCTTATTTTACCCATATGTTCCATCATAGCCATGATTTTATCCTTTTATATATATGCGTGGAGTAATTTGATATATTTAACCATCCCAGCTTTCAAGAAGGTTTTAGAGAGAAAATATTTCCCAAAACCCAATTAAAAATATTATTTTAAAGATTTGATGAAATTGTAAAACCAATCTGTGAGTTCATAGTATCTGAGGTCTTCTGGCCTCACCCAAGCATACGATTCATGTTCACTGCTTAATTTCAGCTTACCATTCGCTGAACATTCAATTATGATATGTATGGCCTTAAAAATGGTCAGTTCTTGTTCTGCAACTCCAATAACGCCTTTAGGGTTTATGTTTAGTCCTGTTTCTTCTTTAACTTCTCTTTTGAGGGCTTCCTCTAGGGGTTCTCCTAGGTTTACTTTGCCACCTGGCAACTCCCACTTTGAAGGGTTTGTCTTACAAGTGTTAGACCTTTTTATTATGAGAATTTTTCCATTGTCTTTTATCAAGGCTCTGACTGCAAGTAAGCATAATGATACCATTATTGTTGCTCCTTGAATCTTATATTGAAAGTGGTTCCATTATTTGAATGTAAGGATAGTTCACCATTTATTTGCTTTGTAAGGGCATTGACTATTGAAAGTCCAAATGTTTTGCTTTCATCTAAATTGAAATCTTCTGGCAAGCCTATGCCATCATCTGAAACTTTTAAAGAATAAAATCCATCCTTTTTCTTGAATTCTACTCTTATGGTGCCTTTCCTGTCACCTGGAAATGCATGTTTTATTGCGTTGGTGAAAAGTTCGTTTATGATGAGTGCAAGTGGCATTGCTATTCTCACATCAAGTTCTCTGTTTTCTATGTCCATTTCGAGGCCGATTTTCCCGGGTTGTGTGACGAAGGCATAATATAAATCTTTTAGAAGGCCCTTGAGGTATTCTCCAAATTCTATGCTGCGATATTTTCCTGATTGGTATAATTTTTCATGGAGCATTGCCATGGATTTGGCTCTTGTCTGGGCCTCTTTGAATAGTATCAGATCATCCTTGTCTTTAACATATTTTGCTTGTAGGTTAAGCAAGCTTGAGATTATCATGAGGTCATTTTTGACCCGGTGATTGATTTCTCTTATTAGCATTTCTTTTTCTTGGAGGGCTTTTTTTAGTTCGAGGTTCTTTTTTATAAGTTCGCGTTTGGCTAGTGTGAGCTGGTTATTAAGGTGTGTTAATTCGTCAAAGAGCAGTTTTTCATCCTTGGTTTTATTGAGGGTCTTTGGTTTTGTTAATGGCATGTCTTCTTCTAGTAATTTGTAGATTTTTATCATTTCGCTTCGGTTCTCTGCGCCTACGATGAATATTTCATTATTAACTTTGTATCCTGAAAAATGGAAGGTTTTTATTTTATCTTTAATTTTGATGTTCATTTCCCAGTCGAATATCGCATTTCCATCTATTAGTTTGTCCATGAAAATTGATGATTTCGCCTTGCTTCCTGTGTCTATGAGCTGTGAGAATGGTTCGCCTTTTTTGAAAGGTATATTCATATTATAATTTATTATCCTTTTAAGCAACCCTTCTTTGTCAGTGATGGCGACAAAACCTTTAGCGAGTTCATCCATGATCATAACATCCTATCTACTATTTTAACTGCCATGGAGGCGTTTGTGGCATGAGCATCTGCCCCGACTCTTTTCCAGAGTTCAGGGTCGATGTTAAAGGGGTGGCCTCCCACCATTATCTTAGGGGGTTTTTCTAATTTTTTCACTTTTCCTATGAGTTTTTGCACATGGCCAATGTTATATGTCATGGTGGCGGATATCAGTAGTAGTTCTGGGTCATGTTCTTGGATTATCTTGATTATACTCTCTTGTGGGGTGTTGGCTCCAAGATATATTGAGTTCCATCCGTTCATTTCAAGGAAGTCTGATACTATTCTAAGGCCGAGTTCGTGGAGTTCATTGTTTATACAAGTTGCTACTAGGGTTTTGCCGGTTTTTTCTGCGGATTCTAGGATGTATGGGTAAAGTTCGGCGATTAGCATTTGTGTGAGTCCAGTGGCATAATGTTCATGGGCTACTGTTATCATGTTCATCTGCCATAGGCGTCCGATCTCGTATTGTGCTGGTTCGAAGATATTCAGGTAAATGTCGGAAATTTTTATACCATCATCTAATAGGGATTTTATCAGTTTACGGGCGCCTTCTGTGTCTGCATTGAGTAGGAATTTTAGGTAGTCTTCAGCTTCTTTTTTCAGGGGGTTGTCATCAGTTATGAAACTTTTAAGCACATGTTCTTTTTCTAGCTGATTTAAGGCCTCTGTTATATAAGATGATATCTTTTCATATGATCTTGGGTCCATTACATCCTTTGAGGCGGTTTTTAAAGCTTTTAGGGATTCTTTTAAACATTCTCTGGGCAGTCCTATGCTCTTGAGTAGTATGTCGGCCCAGATCACATAGTCATTAAATAATGGCGGGCTTGAAGCGTCTAGTGCTTCTTTTAGGTATTTTAGATGATATTTTAGATCTTGTAGGCATAATTTTTTATCCCTTAAAGTATAACCTTGTGTTATATCTGTTTTTAGAAGTTCATCCATTGCTTTATCTGCAATTTTTTCCAATTCAAATTCTTTGAACAAAAAAAACACCCCCACATTTATATAGGGCGGTTTACCCACTAAGATATTTTAAGGATAATTATAATTATTATTCATAATAAATATGATCTTGGTGTTATAAATGCTAACAGCCGTTCAAAAAGAAATACTACAAACACTCATCAACCTCTACAGAAAATCCAGAAAATCCATAAAAGGCGAGGAAATAGCAACATTAATGAACAGAAACCCGGGAACCATAAGAAACCAAATGCAAGCACTAAGAAGCCTAGGCCTCGTAAAAGGGGTTCCGGGGCCCAGGGGCGGGTACAAGCCAACAATAAAAGCATTCCAACAACTAGAAATATCACCAGCAGAAATGGAAGCCCAAGTACCCATCTACAAAAACGGGAAAAAACTTGAAGACCTCTCAGTCTCAAAAATAGAATTCACAAGCATACCACACCCAGGAGAATGCGAAGCAGCCATAAAAGTAGTTGGAAGCACAAAAAAACTCGACCTCGGAGACAGGATAAGAGTAGGGCCAACACCAGTAAACAAACTCGTAGTAGACGGTATCATAGTAGGAAGAGACGATGTAGACAACATAATCCTCCTAGATACGACAGGAATCAGGAGCATACCAAAAAAAACAGTGAAAGAAGTCGCAACCCAAGACCTAGTCACAATAGAACCAGAAATGGAACTCAACAAAGTCGCGGGGATACTATCAGAAAAAAACATCGAAGGAGCCCCAGTCACAAAAAAAGGGAAAATAGTTGGCATGCTAACCCTCAGCGACATAAACAGGGCAATAGCAGAAGGCAAAAGCAAATGCAAAGTCAAAGATATCATGTCAACTAGCATAGTAGCTGTCGACGAAACAGTAATGATATCAGATGCCATAGAACTAATGAACAAACACAACATAGGAAGACTAATCCTAATAGACTCTGAAAAAAAACCCATAGGGATAGTCACACGCACAGACATACTAGACGCAATCGCAGGCCTCAAAAACGGATAGGATGACCCAAGAATGAAAGTCCAACACATGAAAATACAAGAGGAAATGAAAGTCAAAGACCTGATCAATGAAATGGGCAAAACAGGAGTGCTTGGAGCAGGAAGAGTATACAATGCCACAAGACTATTATCTGAAATGTTCAATGACAAAGACATGAACATCTTCCTCAGCATGGCAGGACCCCTCATAGCAGGTGGCATGCGACAAATCATCTCAGACCTAATAAAAAAAGGGAAAATCCAGGCACTCATCACAAGCGGAGCCAACCTAACACACGACCTCCTAGAAGCATTCGGAGGCAAACACTACCACAACCTCAAACCAGACCAGATAAAAGGAGGACACATCAAGGACATTTACACGAAAACAGAAGACTTCGAAATTTTCGAAAAAAAGATAATAAAGATTATAGAATCCATCACAAGATCCTCTGGACGCGTTTTTTCCATAAGGGAATTTATCCATGAAATAGGAAAACACATCAATGACAAAAATTCCATAATAAAAAACGCCACCGACAATAACATACCAATCTACGCCCCTGGGATAATAGACAGCATGATCGGACTCCAACTTTGGATGTTCACCCAAGAAAACCAATTATGCCTCGATGCAATAGCAGACATGCACCACCTATCAAACCTAGTATTCGAATCAGAAAAAATAGGCGCCATAATACTAGGTGGTGGACTGCCAAAACACTACACCCTAGCATCAACCATCCTAAGAGGAGGTGTTGACGCGGCAATCCAGATAATCATGGACCGGAGCGAAACAGGAAGCCTCAGCGGAGCGCCACTAGAAGAAGCGAGAACATGGGCAAAAGCACAAAGCAAATCCAAACTCGTTACAGTCATAGGAGACGCGACAATAATATTCCCACTAATACTAGCAGGAGCACTCTAAGACCACAAAAAACAACTTATAAGGACTCTAAAAAAACCCCTCACCATTCTAATACAAAAGGAGAGGTCAAATGATAGAACCACTACTATATCCTATTTCTGGTTTTTTAATGAAACTAGCCGATGACCTTGCAGATGAAAGAAAAACATGGATAGGGGTCATCGCAGGGATCCTCTGCGGTGCTTGCATAGGATTTCTAGTGACTATAAGTATTGACGCCGCATATATCTTCTTCGGAATATTACTAGGCACTCTACTAGCTGGTAAAATCGACAACCTCAACCATTTCCTCGCAGCAACACTCTTCCTCCTAATAGTCCTCCTAAAGGGATTACCAGCACTAGAACCAATAACATTGATCATATGCGTCCTGGCAGCCTTCATAGATGAGATCGGACACGACCTATACCCACATAATAGACATCTTTTCAAGGTATTTGAGTACCGTTTCACCCTTAAAATAACATTACTAGCCCTTATAATCATCCCATATTTTATAACATTCATAAAGGGTATAAAATGGTATTCTTTTATATTCTTCCTACTCTTTGAACTAGCCTATGAGCTCACCGGCCAGTTTAATAAACATCTCCTAAAAGACCTATAATCTTTTCTATCGCTTCCTTTGGATTATCTGAAAGGTAGATTGTCCTGCCGATTATCAGCGCATCTGCAAATTTTAAGGTTTCAGTTACCTCACCACCCTGGACTCCAACCCCAGGTGATATGATAAATGCCTCATCACCCACTATACCCCTTACACGTCTGAGACTTTCAAGTCTCGTGGCCGGGGCCACATAATTTTTTATTCCTAGTTCAACCCCGAGTCTTGCTATATCCTCTGAGACCTTGCCTAGAAATCTTTCAGAACCGGGATGTGACATGTCAGTGAGTAGGAAAATTTCTCTATCCATTTTATCGGCGATTTCACTGCATGCTCTTATACTATCGGGGCCTGGGAAGCCATGGATTATAATGGCATCCGCACCATAATTGAATGTTATCTCACAGATTTTCTTGTTTGTCTCTGGGATGTCAGCAACCTTAAAATCGGCTATGATATTACATTTGAATTTTTCTTTGAATTCTTGGATGCACCCGATCCCTGCAGAGAGTACAAGGGGATATCCTATCTTCACGGTATCTATATAATCTATTACTTCACCAGTAACCCTTAGGGCTTTCATGGGGTCTGTTAAGTCCATCGCCAAAATTATATCATTTTTTATTTCCATGCAAAAAATTATATTAAATTTTACTTATACTATTTGCTAGTGAACTACTCCACCTTGACAGACAGGGCTTCCCATCTCATCGAGGGAACCTCCCCACATGATCACCTCTTGTTAGGGGATCATGATGGTAGTGGTTCTTTTTCCACGGGTCTTCGGGGACTCAGCCCTCCCATGTCCTCTCTTCATGCCCTACCAGTCCTCTCAGCCTTGTAAGCTACATGTATATTTTTGATATGAAGGTTACCCCTCCACAACTTTCCCTCTTGTATCCCCGCCGCTTTCGAGAGGGTTTAGTAGAAGAGACTAGTTAAAAAAAAAGGTTTAGAGGAATATCGTTTTTTTATTGTTGGAGGTGGGTTCACCATGAAAAGGCTCAGTTTAATATTCAGGGAAGTTTTAAAAAGTAAGGGTGTGGATAAACTTGGGAGCCTCCATAGATGTGAATGGGATGATCCCTTCCAGGAGATGGCAATTTCAATCCTCGAAGGCAAAGGGGCTATAATAAGAGTGGATAAGCCCACAAGATTAGCCTGGACCCTAGATGGGAAGGTCACAAGATCCGCACACTTCGCCTATTCACGCCGAGACTTCAAGGATCCTCTGATAGGGGAGAAAGAGATTATGGAAGAACTATCCAAGTATGAGCATCCTTATTTCATAATAGATCTAATGTACTGGGATGAACACACTCCAAAGGAGAAAAGGAAGCTGGCGCTACAATTATCCCAATCATATGGACTTATAAGGAACTACCTATGGGGTGGGAAACTCGTGCTCACATGGCTTAACAAAGAAGCAAAAGAGCACATGCATTTCCCCCTTGAGAACATAACAAGTTCTAATACTCCAACACACCAATTCCTATCAAAAAAAGGAATAAATGAAACAGTACTCCTAGACCCCTGGGCCAGAAAAGATATAAAGGAGGATGATCTCGCCTCCAAAGCTTTTATAATCGGTGGTATAGTTGATAAAACAGGTGACAAGAAGGGAGTCACTCCAAGGATAGGTGAAAAACTTCAGGAAAATGGTATACGTGTTAGAAGGAGGAGAATATCGCTTCGAGGAGATATTATAGGAGTTCCGGATAGGATAAACTTGATCTTGGAAATTCTTCTTTTGATGATCTTCGAAGGTAAAAGGATGGAAGAAGCCGTCCTTGAAGTCCAACCATATAGAGATGCAAGATGGCGGCTCAGGAGGGAGTTGCCAAAAAATAAGATCAAATTAAAGGGACTTTCCCCCATGGTTGAGAAAAAACTGTTCCATGAATACTCAAAATGGCTCAATATAAGATGGAAGGACTTCAACAAGGTAATGGATGAACTGAACTTAGATAAAAAATTGGAGAATTAAAAAAAATTTTATGTGAGATTTGCCACATGAATCTTATAATAAAGATTATAAACTAAAAAAGTATATTATTAGATTGGGGGTGTTAACATTTAGCTCTATCTTTTCGCCAATAATCCAATCTTGATAGAGGAGTTCAACGTTCTTTTTTTCGAGATTTAAAAGCTTATATAGGAGGTTATATTTTTGGTCTGGGAAACTATCATGAACTTTTCCAGGGACTTTCTGAAAGTTCTTGTGTCTCCAGAGGAGGCGCTTAAAACCGTGAAGGATAAAAACTTGGAAAGCCAAGGTTTGTACTTTTACATTTTCATCTGCGCATTCCTTGGTTTCATGTTAGGTGGGGTTGCATCTGCCATAACAGGAGTTTGGATAATCCTTCCAATAATCTCTGCAGTGATAGTCGCAGTACTAGCACTAATAAAACTTCTGGTATGGGCGATTATCTCACATATAGTCGCGGTTTTTGTCTTCAAGGGCAAGGGAGACTTTACAAATACCATGAAACTCATGGGATTCTCAGCCGCTCCTTTCATCCTAGGAATCTTCGCCCTAATGACACTAATACTAGCCAAGACAATTTTCACATCAACCATGCTCTTTACTATAATGTACATCTGGGCCATTTTAATCGGTTCAACAGCAGTGAACATTGAACATAGGATCGGATTTGGAAGATCATTCCTATCAGTCCTTGGAATACCAGCCCTTATAATAATAGGGTTAATGATGATTGTGGAGGTGTTCCTATGAATGCAGAGAAATTCTTCAGCATCATAATCATCATCGTACTAGTGGCAGCATTTTTAACAGCGGCCGCAGCACCTTTATTCAAACCAAAAGATGAGAAGGCCGTTACGGATACATTCACCTTAAATGAGAGCCAAGTATCAGGTATAAAATATGTGAATATAAATGTTGAATCTAATAGCAGTGGTGTGGCCATCGAATTCAAAAACACTACAGGTTCGGTTTATAGTATTGAAACTGAAAGGAATGTGGGTGCTGCGAAGCCAACTGTTAATTATACAGTTGAAGGCGACACCCTAAACATTGACATGAAGCTAGATGAAGGTTCTGCAACTGTCCTATTATCAAATAAATATACATATAATGTGACGACTAATAGCAAGATTGGTGGAGTTGCCCTGATCCTTGGAAACGATTCAAAGATTGACAGTATAAATTCAACAATCCAATATGCTGGAGGCGGATTACTAATAGTTGATAAAACAGCCTTTAAGAACATATCAATGCAAGTGAACACCGGAGGATTTTATATAGCGGTAGACCCTGAATTTAAGGGTGGCGGTTCCATAATTGCGAATGTTACAATGGGTGGTGTGACAGTCGCTCCGATGGATCCATCACTCCCCATTAAACTAATAGCTAGCGTAGATCTTGGCGGGATCACATTCAAACCAAGTGGCTTCAATGTTATAAAAAACACAACAAATTACCTTGAAATGCAAACAAAGTCTTATGGATCTTCAAGTGACAAGCTTGAAATAATAAGTGGGGTTGGCCTTGGTGGTGTGAACATAGGCACATTCCAGATGCAGATACAGCCACAGTAGCCACTCCACACCTATAAACTTTTTTTTTGGAATCCCCCCATATTGTGTGCACATTTTTAAGGGGGGAAAAGTATTTATATACTATTATTCAAGTTTACTTTAAAAAAAATAAAAGATGGTGATATTCTTGCATATTATGGAAGGCTTTCTCCCATGGCAATGGTGCATCCTCTGGTATGCAATCTCCCTACCAATCATCATATACGGGATAACAAGGATAAAAAAGGTCGCAGATGAACTCCCAGAATCAAAACCATTACTGGCTGTGAGCGGAGCATTCATATTCATACTATCCTCACTTAAAATGCCATCAGTCACAGGAAGCTGCTCACACCCCACAGGAAACGGACTCGGCGCAATACTATTCGGCCCATGGATAACCTCAGTAATGGCAGCCATAGTACTCATATTCCAAGCACTTCTACTCGCCCACGGAGGATTAACAACACTAGGAGCCAACACGTTCTCCATGGGCATAATAGGCCCAATATTCGCATGGTTAGCCTACAAGGGATCCCTAAAAATAAACCTCCCAACTTCAATTGCAGTTTTCCTAGCAGCATTCCTAGGCGACATAATGACCTATGTAACAACATCATTCCAATTAGCCCTAGCATTCCCAACACCCAATTTGATAGCAGCAGCCTCAAAATTCATGTTAATATTCGCCTACACTCAAATACCCCTCGGAATAGCTGAAGGCTTACTCACAGTAGTAGTGTTCGAAAACATTCTAAAATTGAAACCAGACATCACAGAAAAACTAAACCTAATAGCTCCCACGGTAAGGTGATCATATGGAGAAAAGGCATATTATAATGCTTATAATCGTCGTTTTCATCTGCATAATACCACTCCTAATCTATAATGGATTGGGTGAAGAACAAGGCTACTTTGGAGGGGCTGATGATAAAGCCAGCCAGGTTATAGAAGAGACAGGCTATAAACCATGGTTCGAGCCCATCTGGGAACCTCCAAGTGGTGAAATAGAAAGTCTACTATTCGCGGTGCAAGCGGCCATAGGAGCCCTTATCATAGGATACGTTTTCGGCTACTATAAAGGCAAAAGACCCTCATAGAAGTGAGGAAATTGAATATTTCAACAGACTTCTACGCCCATAAAAACAATCTTAACAGGATATCCCCAGCTGTAAAACTATCCTGGGGTATCCTTACAATGATATTATCACTATTATCACCCTCCCCAGTAATCCCGATTATAGTAGCCTTTATGATGTCATTTATCACAGTTTATATTGCAGGGATACCATCACGTTACTATCTCAAATTTATAAGCATACCCATGGGCTTCGGGATCCTAACACTGATAATAATGGCATTATTTTTTGGAGTTGAACCCTCATCCATAAGATTCCTCTACTTCAAGGTCTACTTGGATGGCCTGCATACAGGATTCCTAGTATTCTCAAGGATAATGGGTGGTTTCACCTGCCTAGCTTTTATCTCACTTACAACACCCATTAATGAAATATTCAAACAATTCGAGAAGATAAGAATACCCAGGATCATAATCGAGATAGCCCTTTTAATGTATCGCATGATATTCATTTTCATCGAAGAAGCATCTACAATGTATCATGCCCAGGAGACAAGACTAGGCTATAATGGTATCAAAAATTCCATAAGAGCACTTGGATTACTTGCAAGCAACCTATTTATAAGATCATGGATGCAAGGAGAAAAAATATACCAGGCAATGGAGACAAGATGCTACCATGGGGAAATCCCAACAATGAAAACCCACAAATCCAATAACAAATGGATGATAATGGTAATAGCCTTCGAGATAACACTAGCCATTGGAATATACTTCACAAGAACCATAAACATCCTATAAAAAAAACTTTTTTTTAGCAGATTAATATAAGATACTAATCAACTCATACAATGGTGTGGACAATGATACTTGAAGCAGTCAATGTTACATACGAATACCCTGACGGGACAAGAGCCCTTAAAAACGTAAACTTTAAAGTGGAAAAAGGACAAGCAGTAGCTTTACTCGGCCCAAACGGCGCCGGAAAATCAACCTTATTCTTACACTTTAACGGGATCCTCAGACCAAAAAAAGGACAAATAAAAGTAGAAGGCGAACCAATCCATTATACAAAAAAGGGACTTATGAAAGTAAGACAAAAGGTTGGTATAGTATTCCAAAACCCAGACGACCAACTATTCGCCCCAACAGTAAAAGAAGATGTGGCATTCGGCCCATTCAACATAGGCTTGGAAATGGATGAGATTGAAAGGAGGGTGAAAGATTCCCTTAGAAAGGTTGGCATGCTAGGATTTGAGGATAAACCACCACACCATTTGAGTGGTGGGGAAAAAAAGAGGGTTGCAATAGCAGGGATACTTGCAATGAACCCTAAGATAATGGTATTGGATGAGCCAACCTCTGGATTGGATCCTAAGGGCGCATCACATATAATGAGATTACTCTACAGGCTCAATGAGGAAGGAATGACGATAATCATAGCAACACATGATGTTGACATGGCACCATTATATGCCGATAAAATATACATAATAAGCAAGGGTGAGATAATCAAAGAAGGCACACCCACAGAAGTATTCAAGGATGTTAAAACTATAAGAAGCGCTAATCTAAGACTTCCAAGGATAGCTCATCTCATGGAAATACTCGAAAAGGAAGACAAACTACCATTCAAGGAACCTTACCCATTGACCATAGGCGAAGCCAGAAGAAGACTCCTAGACACATGGAAGGTGATAGAATGAAACGTATAGGGATATGTGACACCACCTTCGCAAGATATGATATGGCAAGGGCCGCTATCAACGAATTAAAGATGCACGTCCCAGATCTGAGGATTATAAGGAGGACTGTGCCGGGTGTTAAGGATCTTCCGGTGGCCTGTAAAAAATTAATCGAGGAAGAAGGCTGCGAGATTGTAATGGCCTTCGGGATGCCGGGTCCGGAGGAAAAAGATAAAATGTGCGCCCATGAGGCTTCAACTGGACTGATACAAGCGCAACTTATGACGAACACTCATATAATTGAGGTTTTCGTCCATGAGGATGAGGAATCTAATCCAAAGGATTTGAAGATCCTTGCGGAAAATCGTGCGCGTGAACATGCCCAGAATGTTATAAAAATGTTATTCAAACCTGAAAAATTGATAAGGGAAGCTGGTATGGGGATGAGGGAAGGTAAACCAGACGTCGGACCACTATAGTTAAGACACCTTTTTTTATAATTGAAGATTGTTATGGTTGGGCGAGGATGAATCCAAGGGACGTCACTATTATCGTGCCAGTTTATAATGAAGAAGGAACCATCATACAAGTTATAAATGATCTAATGGATAGAGGATATGATATTATCATTGTGGATGACGGCTCAACAGATTCCACACCCTATCTGTTACAAAGATTCAAAGATGATAATATAAAAATTTACAGGCATGTTATAAATAGGGGGCTTGGAGCAGCCCTAAGAACTGGTATAGAAGCAGCTCTTTCAAGAAAAACATCTTATATCGTGACATTTGATGCTGATGGACAACACGACCCAGATGATATAGAAAAAGTTTGCAAACCACTAATCGATGATAAAGCAGATGCTGTTATTGGTAAGAGAAATTTTAGTGAAATGCCACTTTCAAGGAATATTGGAAACTTTATCATGAATATCATAACCTTGATATTCTATGGTATCAAAGTTTCTGATTCACAATCAGGATTAAGAGCATTCACCCGCACTGCAGCATCTAAGATCAAAATAAATGATAGGGGCTATGGAGTATCATCTGAGATAATAAGCGAAATCAAAAGAAGGGGCTTGAGACTGAAAGAGGTGCCCATAAAAACTATATACACTCCAGAGACGATCTCAAAGGGCACGAACCTTAGTGTAGGTATTAGGATATTGGTCAAACTAATAATTAACATATTGAAAAGATTGTGAAAAGGTGTCGAGATTGTTATACCAAGTCATAGGAATATTAATAGGTTTGATAGGGATAACATTATCCTTAAAGAGGTTTAAAGAGGGTAAAACATCCCCCACAGTTCTAATTATTTGGCTCTTAGCATGGCTTTCATTGATCATAATCTCAATAAACCCATATGCAACCTCATACCTTGCAAACATTCTGGGGATTGGCCGAGGATTAGACCTAATACTCATATTAGCGATAATAGGAGCCTATTACATCCTCTTCAGGATATATATCATGATAGAGAACCTTGAAATGGAACTAACAAAACTAGTCAGAGAATTAGCACTCAGAGAATCGGAAGAGGACGAATAGACGATGAAAATACTAATAATAACAGAATACTTCCCAAAAACCTTGGAATTCGATATCAGAGGCGGGGCAGAGGCGTGCGCGTTCAACGAAGCCCTCCAACTATCAAAAAAACATGAGGTAACAGTCCTAACATCCAAGACCAAGGGAACACCCAAAGAATACTCCATAGAAAATATAAATGTCATAGGATGCAGCCCCAAACGAGCCTATGTACAGAAAGGCTCCATCATCAAACGTTCACTATTCATGAAAGACGCCTACAAAAAAGGGATAAAACAAGACTTTGACATTGCAATAGGCTACAATTTCATAACACATCCAATAGCATGGAAAATAGGGAAAAAAACATCAAAAGCTTCAGTTGCACGCTACCATGACACTTGGATAGGAGAATGGATCAAAAACATGGGCGTCACCGGGATACTAGGCGAAATAATAGAAAGATACAACCTCTCACGGGACTTCAACCATATAATAGCAGTCTCAAAATATACAAAGGATAAACTAGCCAAATATTTCCCACAAGAGAAAATATCAGTAGTCCACAACATGGTAGACTTCAAAGTACCGAAACACAGAAAATATCCAAATCCAACAATTGCATGTGTCGCAAGACTCGTAGAATACAAAAGAGTAGAAGACCTCATAAAAGCAACAAACCTATTAAAAGATGAAATCCCAAACCTCAAATGCCAAATCATTGGAACCGGACCACTAGAAAAACAACTGAAAAGACTCACAAGGAAACTCAAACTAGAAAAAAACGTGAAATTCCACGGTTTTATAAAAAAACACGAAGAAGTCTTGAAGATCATAGCATCATCCCACATATTCTGCCTACCTAGTACAGTTGAAGGCTTTGGGATAGTTATAGTAGAAGCCATGAAATGTGGCACACCCTTCGTAGCTTCAAGGATACCACCTATATTAGAAGCAAGCGCAGGCCAAGGAGGACTATTCTTCGAACCAGGAAACTGGAAAGACCTAGCAGATAAAATCAAAACACTACTAAAAGATGAAAAACTCTATAAAAAACTTCGAAAAGAGGGCTTGAAACAATCAGAAAAATATAAGAGGGAATATATAGGGGATAAACTGGAGAAAATATTAGAAAAAGTCTGTCAAAGTTAAACTTTTTCCTGTATCTTCTCTCTAAGCATCCTGTTCACAAGTTGACCATCAGCCTTTCCCCTCAATTTTTTCATAGCCTCTCCCATGAGCGGGCCAATGGCCGCCATTTTCCTCTCTTTTATCATGTCCTCATTCTCTTCTACGATCTGTTGGATTATCTCCCCGACTTCTTCTTCACTTAAAAGTAAAAGGTCCAGTTCCTGGGCTGCCCTAATTGGTTCAACTTTCTTATCTGCTATGTATGCTATGATATCTTTTAGGGCATCCTTTGAAATTTTACCCTCTTTGAGTAATTGCAAGGCCCCTTCTATTTCTTCAAGTTTTAAATTTTCAATCTTGTAACCGTCCCTTTTGAGTTCTGGGAGCGTGTAGGCGAGTAATGACGCTACTAGGGTGTTGTCAACATCCACCATTGTAAGTTTTTCGAAATCGTCTGCAAAACCCTTCTTAACCAACTGAGATGATAAATCCTCGCTTAGACCATATTCTTTTATCAGCCTCTCTTTTTTCTCTGATGGAAGCTCTGGAAGCTCATCCTCTAATCTTTTAATCATCTTTGCACCGATCTTGAAAAGCGGAATGTCTGTTTCAACATACATTCTACTGGCAGTGGGCAAGGGCCTTAAATAGGAGGTGTTACCATCTTCTAAAGCCTTCCTAGTCTCCTCTGGAACGCCCTGCATGGCCATTTTAGCCCTTGAAACAACCTCTAAAAGGGCTGATTCTGCCTTATCTCTTTCATCTGCTATGATTATCGCAGCATCATTTTCACCAGCATCTAAATGTTCGAGTAGTCTTTTAACTTCTTCTTCGCTTATACCATATGCTGGGAGTTCATCAGTATGGAATATACCTGCAACCCCCATTTTCTTGGCATAATCTGCTAGTTCAGTCCCGAATCTCCTGTCTGGTTGAAGTTCCATACCTATAAAACCTGAGAAACCTTCTAGTTTAATTGCGAGAACGCTCTCGGCACCTTTTATTATCTTTGATCTCGTATCCTTGAAGATGTCCCCAACATCATATATTTTATCTACAACCTTCGCTTTCCTATTTTTAAGTTTTTCACGTAACTCCAGTAACTTTAGTTGCCTTTGAACCTCTCTTTTAACAATCTCTGGTATCAAGTTAAGGTCTTGGACTCCCTTGACCTCGACCCTTGCACCATCCCTTATTGATATGTTAAGGTCTTGTCTAATGGTCCCTATACCCCTTTTAACCTTGGTGCTACGGAGTATCTGACCTATCTGATAAGCCACTTCTTTTAACTGGTCAGGATCCTTAATAGAAGGGTCTGTTGTTATCTCAACAAGGGGTATTCCAAGCCTATCCAAACGAAAAACTATACCATCTTCCCTTTCTTCTATTCTTCTTGCAGCATCCTCTTCTAGGCACAAGTTTTCTATCTTCACCCTACCATGGCCTGTTTCAACATAACCATTAGTCGCCACAAGCCCGGTTCTCTGAAAACCTCCAGTATTGCTACCATCTATGACCTGTTTCCTCATGGTGTGGAATTCATCAACCACATTCATGTTAAGGAGTAATGCAATTGTCACCGCAATTTCTAAAGCCTCACTATTTATGGGATGTGGAGGCTCCTCATCAGCTTCCACAAGACAAGTATGACTAGAATATGCCTGATAATAGAATCTGAGCTTCCTTTTAGCCTCTTCAAACGCGGCCCTGTCTATTTTACCGAGTTCGCTTTGTGTGGGTCTTAACCTCCTCATTATAGTATATTCTGGTTTATCATCTGTCAATTCACAGTTACAAGGACAGAACAATTTCCCTTTGCTGTCAAGTTGCTGGTGTATCTCCAAACCCATCTTTAACCCGATTTCATCCCAGTCCATAAAGCATCACCCTGGGAAGTATTCAAGCAAAGATCTATCCTCAATCTCGCCACTAATATTCTCAATCATCATTTTCTTGACAGTTTCTGGGTCTTTGCTTTGGCCAAGGGCCCATACAAGTTTTACATAGGCTGTCTCAGGGAGCATGTCAGCTACTGGTATAACTCCAGCTCCAAGCAGCCTTCTACCAGTACTATAAACGTTCATGTTAACTCTCCCATTAATACACTGTGAAGCCATCGCAACTATTATATCCATTTCATTAGCGCGTTCAATAGCTGGTATAAGATCGTCTGGACAGTGTCCGAGGCCAGTGCCCTCTAAGACTATGCCCTTGTAATTGTTGTCAATGTAGTATTCTAATATTTCGGGGTTGATCCCAGGGTAGGTTTTTATGAGAGCTACTCTTGGCTCTATCTTATCCCTGATTTCAAGTTCTGCAGAATCTCTCCTCTGGTAGTCTTCCCTTAAAACTTTGATTTTACCATTTTTAATTTCTGCAATTGGTTTGGTGTTTATGCTCTTGAATGTATCCCTTCTTGATGTGTGCATTTTCCTGACTTTTGTCCCACGGTGTAAATAGCAGTTTTTATCTTCTATACTGGCGTGCATACAAACCATGACCTCTGCTATGTTAGATTTTGCAGCTATAACAGAACTTATAAGGTTGAGGTGTGCGTCAGAGGATGGTCTGTCAGAACTTCTCTGCGCTCCTGTGAGGATTACTGGCACTGGAGTCTTTAGGATGAAACTTAATGCTGCTGAGGTATAATGCATGGTATCTGTGCCATGGGCCACAACAACACCATAGGCTCCGTCTTCTATTTCTTTGGCTATGGCCCTTGCGGCTTCAACCCAATACTCTGGGCGCATGTTCTCGCTTAGAATGTTGAATATGGCTTTTCCACGTATATTTGCAATGTCTAGGAGTTCTGGGTTGGCTCTTAGTAGGTCTTCTGCTGTGAATGCTGGGTGAACAGCACCTGTTTTATAATCTATTATTGAGGCTACTGTACCACCTGTGGATATTATGGAGATGTCTGGGAGTTCTGGGTTTTTTTCAAGATCAACTGGTGGAAGTTCTATACTAGGCTTTGAACCTTCCTCTATCGATTCTATCTTAGCGTCTTTGATTTCCACCCCAATATTGTAGCCGTTGTCTAATTTTAGCACTAGGTGTTTGTCATCAGCATCTTCTGGCCTGTCAAGTAACATGCCCTCATAGCTTATATCATCTTTTTTGATTTTGATCCGGTCACCGATTTTAATAGATTTTGAATCTAGTAATTTTTTCGCAAGTCCCCTATAGGCCATTATAAGCTCCCCTTTATGTTTTTCCGGGTCCATTCAACCCCTATATCTAACAGTTTGAGGTTTATGTCTATGATTTTCTCTTTTCCACTGAATATGAATCTTATAGCGTCTTGGAAGGATTTTTTGGAGAGTTTTGTGAGTCCGAGTTCCATGAGAACTCCTAGCATGACTGTGTTAGCAGCTCTCTCCGCCCCTTCTCTTTTGGCGATTTTAAAGGCTGGGACGCCGATAATATTACCCTTGCCATTGTATTCTATGGTTGTGGAATCATAGAGTATGTAACCATCCTCTGGTACTGTGTGGGCGAATTCATCGAGTGATGGTTGGTTAAATGCAATTAATACATCTGGTTTATCTACTACAGGGGAGCCTATCACTTCACCTGATATTACAACGGCACAACTTGAGGTTCCACCTCTCTGTTCCGGTCCATAGGCAGGATACCATGATACGTGCCTGGACTCTGTGCAGGCTGCCTGTGCAAGGGCAAGGCCCATGCTGAGCACTCCCTGGCCTCCGAAGCCTGCTATTTTCACCTTAATCTCCCCGAATTCCGGGTCGTCTATGGGTTCTGGAAGAGACTCATCTAATTGGAATATCCTATCCAAGCTTTCCTTGGAAAAATCGCTTTTGCCGCGTTTGAGCGGTTCTACCTCATCGCCTCGGTCCCTGAAATTTTTAACAGGGAATTCTTTTTCCATTTCCTCATTTATAAATCTCTGGGCGCCTTCAGCATCCTGGCGCAGGTTTGTTGGACATGGAGATAAGACTTCGACGAAGGCATAACCTTTACCATCCCTTTGTATTTCAAGGGCCCTTTTAACGGCTCTTTTAGCCCTTCTTATATGTTTTATGTCAGCGAGGGAAACCCTCTCGATAAACACTGGGGCTTGTAGGTTGTTGAGTAATTCGCACATGTGTAATGGGTAACCTGCAAATCTTGGATCTCTACCCTCTGGACATGTTATGGTGGGTTCGCCCACGAGTGTTGTTGGGGCCATTTGGCCTCCTGTCATACCATATACTGTGTTGTTCACGAAGAATACTGCCATTTTCTCTCCTCTGTTAGCGGCTTGGATGGTTTCATTTAATCCAATTGATGCAAGGTCTCCGTCTCCCTGGTAGAGTATTAGAATGGCGTTGTCTTCTGCACGGGATATTCCTGTTCCCACGGCTGGTGCTCTTCCATGGGCGACTTGTACGTTACCACAGTCAAAGTAGTAGTATGCGAAGACTGCGCATCCAACTGGGCTTATGAGGACTGTTCTCTCTTGTATTCCAAGTTCGTCTATGGCTTCTCCTATGAGTTTGTGTAGTATGCCATGTCCGCATCCTGGACAATAGTGTGTTGCTGTTGGTGCGCTTCCACCTTTTCTCTCGAACACGTCAAGTATACATTTTGGTTTTTTGATGATTCTTTCAGTTGTCATAGGGCTGCCTCCCTGATCTTTTTGACAACATCTTCTAGTTGGATTAGGTTTCCACCCATCCTATTAACTAAGCTGATGTCTTTGCATCCTGTGGCTAATCTTATATCTTCTAGCATTTGCCCGTTGCTCATCTCTACCGATATGAATTTTGGGTTTTCTTCGCTTAACTTGGCAAGTTCTTTTTCTGGGAATGGGGAGAGTGTTACGGGGCGCAATAGTCCAACTTTTATACCCTCTTTTCTGGTGATTTCGATTGCTGTTCTTGCTATTCTGCTGCTTATGCCATAGGCTACTATGATGATACTAGCATCATCCAACATGTAACCTTCACATTTTGCCTCGTTTTCTTTTATGCGCTGATATTTCCTTTGAAGATAAAAATTGAACTCTTCTAATTCGTCAAAATCGAGGAAAATTGATGTTACAAGGTTTTTCATCGTTTCTTTGTTGCCTTGGACAGCCCAGGAGGTGTCGGGTTCATGTTTTATGGCCTTCTCTGGAAATTTTAGGGGTTCTGCCATCTGCCCGAGAACGGCATCAGCAAGCACAATAACTGGTGTTCTGTATTTGTCTGCGAGTTCAAATGCTTCCATTGTAAGATCGCACATTTCCTGGACGCTATTAGGGGCTAAAACAATATTCCTATAGTTTCCATGTCCACCACCCTTGACTAGTTGGGTGTAGTCTGCCTGTTCAGGGCCTATGTTCCCAAGGCCTGGTCCAGCCCTCATCACATCAACTATGACTGCTGGAAGTTCTGCGCCTGCAAGGAATGATATTCCCTCCTGTTTCAAGCTTATGCCCGGCCCTGAGGATGCTGTCATCACACGGTGTCCGGCCGCGGCCGCCCCATATACCATGTTTATGGCTGCTTCTTCAGATTCTGCCTGTACGAATTTTCTACCCACCATTGGGAAATATTTAGCGGCTTCGTGGAGTATTTCACTGGCTGGGGTTATGGGGTATCCGAAGTAACAGTCGCATCCAGCATACATCGCCCCGATGATCACTGCTGTGTTCCCTTTCACCATCTGGGTTGCCATTTTCATCGACTCCTTTTGATTGGGATGTGCACTTCTATGGCGTGGGGTTCTGGACATGTGTAATAGCAGTTCCCACAACCTTTACATCCGCTGCCCTTGTATTCCACGTAATGGTATCCTCTCTCATTAATCTTCTCGCTCATAAAGAGTACTTTCCCTTTACAAGCCAATATGCATCTTTCACATCCTTTGCATTCCAGTGGATTAATTACTGGATATGGTTCCATTATCGTTCCCCTGCTTTTTTCATGTCCCTTTCTCTTATCTCAACTCTTCTTATCTTTCCACTGATTGTTTTGGGTAATTCATCAACAAATTCTATTACACGAGGATACTTGTAGGGGGCTGTAACCCTCTTCACATGGTCTTGTATATCCTTTTTGAGTTTCTCTGATGGTTCATATCCCTTGGCGAGTACTATTGTGGCCTTCACTACCTGTCCCCTGATGGGGTCTGGGTAGCCTGTAACTGCACATTCAAGCACTGCTGGGTGGGATATAACAGCACTTTCAACCTCAAAAGGCCCTATACGGTATCCTGAACTTTTTATCATGTCATCGGTTCTGCCAACGAACCAGAGGTATCCGTCTTCGTCCATCCATGCTGTGTCACCTGTATGATACTTGTTATCATACCATACCTCTTTTGTTTTTTCTTCGTCTCGGTAATAGCCGCCGAATAATCCTAATGGTTTGCCCTCTGAGGTGTCTATGACAATCTCTCCTTCTTCCCCTACATCTACCGGGTTTCCGTTGTTGTCAACTAGTTCTATATTATATAATGGTACTGGTTTGCCCATTGATCCTGGTTTTGGTTCCATCCATGGAAAGTTAGCAATGGATACAACAGATTCTGTCTGTCCATAACCTTCCATGAGTTTCAGGCCAGTCTGTTCATAGAATTTATGGAATACCTCTGGGTTTAGTGGTTCGCCTGCAGTCACTGCATATTCTATACTTGAAAGGTCATATTTTGAAATGTCCTCTTTTATGAGGAACCTGTATACTGTGGGTGGGGCGCAAAATGTTGTTATATTATATTTTTCTAATTTTTCCAGCATGTTCATGGGGTTGAAACGGTCATAGTCATAGGCGAATACTGCGCTTCCACAGATCCATTGGCCGTAGATCCCACCCCATACTGATTTGGCCCATCCTGTGTCGGCTACTGTATAATGTAGGCCGTCTTCTCGGACGTTCTGCCAATATTTTGCAGTGACTATATGTGCAAGTGGATAGGTATGGTCATGTTTTATCATCTTTGGCATTCCGGTCGTCCCTGATGAAAAATATACTAATAATATGTCCGCGCTTGAAGGATAATCTTCTGGTTTTTTGAACGTTCTTGGCATTTCCTCAAGTTTTTTTCTGAAGTTGATCCATCCTGGCCTGTCTTTTTCGCCTACAATAACTTTTATGAGTGGTGTGTCGCCCATTTCTTTGTGGGCTCTGTCGAAGCAGTCTGGGACGCCGTCTTCGGCAATGCAAACCACCATTTTTATATCGGCTTTTTTTATACGGTATATTATGTCTTTTTCTTTTAGCATGTGGGTTGCTGGGATTGCGATAGCCCCTATCCTATGGAGGCCCAGTAATGAGAACCAGAAGTCGTATCTTCCTTTTAGGGTTAACATTACCCTGTCGCCTTTTTTTATCCCGCATTCCTTGAAGAAGTTGGCTGCTCTATCTGAGTATTCTTTCATTTCTTTGAAGTTTATTATGCGTTCGTCTCCATTGTCGTTACACCAGACTAGGGCCTCTTTTTGTGGGTGTTTTGCAGCGTACCAGTCAACCACGTCATAGGCGAAGTTGAAGTTTTCTGGGACGATTATCTTGAAGTTTTCTTTGAAATCTTCATATGATTCGAATTCTATCTTGTTAACGAATTTTTCTAGTATTGATGTCATGGCCTGTCCACCTCTACATTATTATTGCTAGGAATTTCGCCTTTTTATTGTTTAGGGCTTCCATTGCATGTGGATATGATGAATCGAAGAATATTGAGTCGCCTTCTTTGAGTATTATTTCATTGTCGTGGATATAGAATCTTATAGTACCTTCTAGGATGTAGTTGAATTCTTGGCCTGGGTGGCTGTTCATCTCTGGTTTGTCTTTTCGGGGTTCTACGGTTACTATGAATGGTTCGGCCTTTTTGTGGATGAATTTCTCGGCTAGGCTCTCATACTTGTATTGTTTGCGTCTTTCAACTTTAACTCCTTTACCTTTCCTTGTGACGGTGAAGATATGCATCCTGGCCTCTTCTCCTGTGAGTAGGAGTCCCATGTCCACGCCGAGTTTGTGAGCTGCCTCGAATAATATACTTGCGGGTATGTCTTCTTCTCCGGTCTCATATTTTTTATAGGTTTCCTCAGGAACCCCTAAATATTCAGCCATTTCTTCTACTGTGATATTTGAAAGTTCTCTCAGTTCTTTTATTCTTGCACCTATCTCTTGAGTTTTCTCTTTCATTAACAGCACCCCTAAGGTAGAAAAATCAATATGATAATAGTAGTTTACTCTAATATAAAAAAAGTATCCTTCTTCTATCAGAATACTCATACTAAAAAAGAAGCTTGGAATCGAAAACTTTTCAGTTTAAGAGTCCGATAAATAAAATAGAAGAAAAAAGATATTTTTTTAGAGTTTTCCATATCCTTTTAGGAAGTATCCGGCGCCTATGAGGACCACGATACCTACGACCCCTAAAAGTGCGTAGAATGGCATTTGACTCCCTGAACCTCCCGTTTGGGATGCTGAAACCTCAAATACCTTCCCTTGCCCGGCACTTGAGCCGCCTGATGATCCAGCCACTCCTGCTGTGGCTGCTCCAACTCCTGTTCCTGGTGTTGCGCTGGGTTGACTTCCCATTCTTAGGGTGCCGGTGTAACCCGGGGTTGAACCAGGTTCCACTGGAGCACTCGAAGTTCCGGACTGTCCCGGGACGCCAGGAACACTTGAAGTCCCTGGAATCACGATTCTAGCCCCAGTAGTGGCTGTGAATACACCCGCAAATTTTTGGAGGGTCGCAGAATCCAGTGATGAAACGCTAACAAGCCACTGGTTAAATACAATGTTGCTACAAGTGTGGTGGCAACAAGCAACACCATACTGGTTTGCAATTCCTATGTACTTGTCTACAAGGTTTGTTACCAAACCACTGTCACTTGGAGTCCATATACCACGCCTATTGGCTTCAAGCACCCATCCAATCATTGACTCTGTTGCAAAGGCCCCATAGGATCCTGGAGCGCCGAATCTTGGTGTTAGAAGGTTTTCAGCCATCTGAGTCCATAACTGTTCACTTATAGAATTGCTGGTCACCGCTATTGCAAATGCATTCTTGTACCTTGAAGCATATTCCATCCAACCACTCGGAGAGCCGAGAAGGGAATCCATGTACCTTGGATTAAGGAGCTGAGACCTTATCTCCAATTCAATTTCCTCTTTAATGTCTCTTGTAGCGATATTGTTCTTGTTCCTTATATCAACAAGTGAAGTGTCTGGGTTGCCACCCAATTGCCTTGAAGCCAATAACATTCCACCAAACCAGTCATAATAGTCATCTGTGTCAAGCAAACGCCAAGTACTGTCAAGATTCTGCGTCATGAGATCCATGTTTTTAAGTAGATACTGAAAAGTCCCTTTATTCTGCTGTATACTGATGCCAGTGGCCGTTGATTTCCAAGCATATGAAACCCTGGAAAGATAAACATCGACAAGTTCACTTGTCAGCTCCCATTTTGAAGTGCTAGGTAGAAGATCTGAAACCCCAGTACCTTCGAGTACAAGACCCCTTAAACCAAATATTCTGTCAAGGGACCCGCACTCCATATAATGTTCTTTAACATGGTTCAAGGTGTCGTTAGCCGATGCTGCGAGTTCAACAGCTCTATTCATCAGGTCTATCCATCCCTGGTATCCTGTGACAGCAGTTACAAAAACATCAACACGGGGTCTTTGCACTTCCACACCATCGATGACTATTTTAAGCTGTGATGGACTCATAAGGACGGGTTCAGGGTTCACGTCACCATTAGGGTTCCATTCAGGTTTCACACCGAGCAAGTACATGAATTCTGCTATTGCAATGGCATCTGTCCTTAATAGTTCCGTGCCCCACATGACCATCCCTATAAGTTCCGGGAACCTCCCATGTACCTTATAATAGTCTGCGAGTAGCTTATCCACGATTTTTTCAGCGGTTTCCCATGCAGCCTTTGTCGGCATCTTCTTGGGATTAGCCGCATAGAAATTAGCACCCGTTGGCAGCACATCATTCCATGCAGGATCCCCAGCGAGTCCCGGTTCCACAAAACCTCCGCTGAGGGCATCTAGGATGTTCTGCCACTCTCTGTTGGCCCTGATCTTGTTTATTGTTTCATTTATAAATTCTAGGTCACTGGCGTCGATCCCCTCTGGTATGATGCCATTTATTATACTCCTTATCCATTCTTTCGCTGTTTCCTTGATATTCTCGATTTCGTTCTCATATATGCTTTTAGACATTTCAGAATAGTCTATTGTGATTGAAGGATACAGTTTATTCTTCACGTTTTCGAGAAGATCTGACCTTGAAGATGCGACGGTGAAAACTTCCTCCACGAGTTCTTCGCCACTGAGAACCTTACCAAGGCTATGAAGTCCAAGGGGTATTATATCATCTTCAATTTCATGTAATTTGAGATGGAGTTCCTCCAAAGCCTCTTTAAAGTCGCCTGACATTTCAAAGCCTAACCTTGAAGCCTTTGTCTTTATTTCACTTTCAAGTTCTGGGAGTATCTGCATGTTACCAACCTTTAAAGCATTCTGGTATTGGTGTATGAGATCATGGATTTCTATAAGATCACCGTAAAGGCTGCTTTGAACCATCGCAGGGGTCATATGATCTATTATGAGTGCGTTGCTCCTGTCCTTTGCCACGAGTCCCTCACCAGGATTAGAGACTATATAAGGGTAAATGTTTGGCAGATTTGTGAGTTGGAATGGCCAGTCTTCTTCTGTTAATCCTATCATGCGGCCTGGGAGCCATTCAAGTGTTCCGTGGGTTCCAAGGTGGATCATTGCATTTGCACCGAAGACCTTTTCTATCCACTGGTAGAATGCTATGTACTGGTGGTGTGGCGGCAAGTATGGGTCATGGTAGTTTTGCACTTCTTCCCATCCACGGCTTGGCTGTATCCCTATGAAGATGTTCCCAAGTATGATTCCTGGGATTATTATGGTCTGGTTTACTGTCATGACATTTCCTGGCGGTTCTCCCCATTTCTCGATAACTTCTTCTCTTAGTTTCTCTGGGAGTTCCTTGAACCAGTTGAGGTATGTTTCGGTGTCTATGAGTTGCTTGTTTTCCTCTAGAAGGGATCTATGCTCTGAGAAGTATTGTTGGAGTAGGGGTTTTGCCCAGGTGCCCTTGTTGCCACATTCTACTAGTAGTGTGTATAATTCCTCTTTTGAGGGTATATCACCTGTGTTGTAACCGTTTTCCTTAAGTTTGAGGAGTAGATCGTGTAGACTTTGGAAGACGTCAAGGTAGGATGCTGTAAGCCCGTCTTTTCCAGGGGGATAATTGTAGACTATGATAGCCAACCTTTTGCTGTTGTTTTGGAGTTCTCTTAGCTTCGCCCATTTATCTGCAATTTGCACTATCTTTTTAACACCCTCTTCTATTGGTGTTTCTTCCCATGTATTTGTATCAGTGTATGATACAACGATTGGTGAGAATACGCCTTCGAAGCTTGGTATTGTAACCTGCCATGTCCATTCAGATTGTGGTCCGAGGGGATTGTTGAGGCTTGAATTGTCATATAACTGCACGCCTTTGATCACTGGGATGTTCATTTTTTCAAGTTCTTGGAGCGCGCCTCCATTTTGGAGGTTGGAGTAATTCAGTGACCATGAGTATAATGATATGATGGCGTTTATGTCTCTTCCAAGTGGTTTGGTATCGTTTCTGCCAGTTACAAGTTCTTCTAGGAGTGAGCTTACAGGAGGGTTTGTTGCACCTTGATAGAGACAAAATATGGCTCTGCCATTTTTTTCAGCTTCTCTTATTATTGCATCAACCACTTTGGATGGTGAGTAACTCACCACGACAATGAATGGTTCTGTGATATTCCTTGTTTGATTGTACCATTCCCCGAAGTCTTTGTATAGGTTCCAGCGTTGTTCAGCCGCCCAGTTTGTGTAATTTTCATCTATCCATTTTAGGCTGTCATATGGTGGGAGTAGTCCAGGGTTTGTTTCTATCCAATTTTTTATCTGGTCTCTTGTGGGGATGATGCCAGCGATGCCATAATCTGGATGGTATAATCCCCAGTCTGGATTTGACATTATTGGTCCTTCACCGTGTTCTACTGGGTTGTATTCTGTTTCGCCGAGGAGGAAGTAGATGTATTTTATCATGTTTTCGAGGTTTTCTCTGGCGGTTTCGCCCGAGGCAAGGGCCCAGTAGCTGGCTATGTAAGTGTTTTCTATTGTGTTTGGTGTGTCATTGGTGTTGTGTCCTTTGAGTAGGTGTAGGCCGTCGCCTCCCCATGGGTCGGTGTCGGTGTCTGTGGGGTAGCCGAATGCTGCTGCTATCATATATTTTTTGTTGGCTGGGCTTTTTAGGAGGTAGGGGTACCATGAGTCGCCCCAGCCTGTGCCTGGCATTGCCATGTCAATGTATGCGAAGTTCACATATTCTAGTATCCAGTCGTTGGTTTGGGAGTTGGGATTCCACATGTCGTGGTATATTATGCGTCTGTTGTTTAGTAGGGTGAGTATTTTGGCTTTTTCTGGTGCTGAGCTTATGATTGCAATGTCTGGTATGAATGTGTGGTTTATTGTGCATGTATTGTTGATGGTGTAGGTGGTTTTTTTGTAGTTGAGGTATGATATTTCTAATTCTATGGGTGTTGTGGCATTGAATCTGATGGTGTAGTAGCCGTTCTTGTCCGTTTTCGTCTCATTTATGATCGTTTCATTGTATTTTATCCTTATGGTGGCGTTTTCGGCTGGTATGGCGTTGTCTAGGCTGGTGTAGGTTCCGTTTGTTTCATTGTAGATTTCTTTGACATAACCGTTGACTTCTGTGGCCGATACTGTGTTTGTCAAGGTAATGGCGAGTAGAAGTAAGATTATTAGGGTTAATTTCCTGATATTTTTCACCTCCTTTACAAATTTTTTTTGTATTATACTTCCACTAATATTTAAAGTTTACTTTAAATAAAATAAAATTAACTTGATATTAGTGTGGTTACAATGGCAAAAAGACAAAAAAAAGAGATAATAATATTTCCTCCCAAATAGATAAAATACAAAGAGGTGAAATAATGGAAATAAAAATCATGGAACTTGAATTTGAAGAAGATATAAACTTCATACTCGGCCAAAGCCACTTTATAAAGACAGTTGAAGACCTCTATGAAGCCATAGTGAATACAGTACCACATGCAAAATTTGGAATAGCATTCGCAGAAGCCTCAGGAGAATGCCTCGTGAGACACACAGGCAACGACGAGGAATTAGAAGAGCTAGCAGCCGATAAAATGCTCGAGATAGCAGCAGGCCATTCATTCCTGATACTTTTAAAAAATGCGTTCCCAATAAACGTGCTTCAACGCATAAAAGACGTTCCAGAGGTTGTTAACATTTTCTGCGCAACAGCCAACCCAGTACAAGTACTAATAGTTGAAACACAACAAGGCAGAGGAATCATAGGAGTCATAGACGGTGAAAGCCCACGTAAAATAGAAAAAGAAGAAGATATAATCCAAAGAAAACAATTCCTGAGAAAAATAGGCTATAAATTCTGAACCACCCCCTAAGAGAAGCTTTCAACTTTCTGCTGCTAAGTCCCCATCCGAAACCGAGGAATAATTCACCCTTGGAATGTAATGAACCATCCAATTACTATCCCAAGAAGGACTTCCAACCTCCATCCGCGTTCAAAGGGAAGTTCACATTCCATGCACATTAAAACATGAACTATCTCTAAAAACTCTACATAGAATTCCAGAATCCATGAATGTAATATAACACTCATAACCCCCCTTCTTAAAGTGCTATTAAAGATAAGATCTAGGCTGCCATGTCCCCCACACAACTCCAGCACCAAAACATTTTTTCAACCAATTTGTAATGCTACTTGATTGCACCGGGCCAGTGAAATACCCACATCCCCTCAATAGCCACACACCGACTCCTGATATTAAAAAACCTTAATGTGAGCATTTTCTCCAGCATCTATAATCCGAAACGTTTAAATAAATTCTGCAAGGTGAACACTCCTCAAGATAAGCATTTCAAGCAATGATGGGGAACATTAAACTGATAAGTGATGCGAATTCTCGGCACCCAAGTCCACAAACACACCTCAGGACATGAAAAGGCCATAAATTAACTTTAAGTGCATTTAAGCCCCGGTTTCATGCTAGAATAGGCTGGTAAAGCTTTCTAGGCCACTTTAAACGCAACACCTGAACCTTATTAACTCTTTTTGCACTATACTACTCCAGGAATCACCCTTCAAGCTTGTGATTGATAAAACTTAGCGACCCCATATCTACAGAGCCAAAGAATTATATTAAGGTATGGTAGGTCAGCATATCTTGTTTCTTGGTATGAATTTCAGCACTGCAGAGTTTATACAATACCTCTTTTTTGTTGGCAGGGGACCGTCATCGAATACATGTCCAAGGTGGGCGTCACACCTTGCGCATAGAACCTCACAGCGTAGCGTTCCAAGTCCCCGATCCTTTCTTAATTTAATATTGTGTTCTGATATCACATCATAGAAGCTTGGCCATCCTGTACCTGAATCGAATTTGGTCTTTGAGTCAAAGAGGTCAGTGCCGCAGCATATGCACTTGTATATGCCGTCGTCATGGAAGTCATGGTATCTGCCTGTGTAGGGCGGTTCTGTACTTCCTAGTCTTGCAACATGGAATGTCTTAGGATCAAGTATCTTGCGCCACTCTGCATTTGAGAGTTCAATTTTTTCAACCATTTCAATCTTGTTTTTTACTGCGGAGAATATGGGGATTTTTTTCTCCATGTTATAATCTTCCAATCAGTTTTTTGATTTTTTTGTGGGGGTGAGGTGATCCTTCTTAAGACTTTGGTAACTTGTATTAAATTTGTGGTTAACTTTATAATCATGGCATATTTTTTTATTAGATGGCAGTCCCACATATGAGTTTATGAAATTTTTGCAACTTGCAAGAAAGGGAGAAAATAACTGGTGGAGATACTTTGTCACAATCATATTAACAAATCCTGGCATTTCAATAGGAGCCATAATAGGCTCCATATACATCTACCTATTATTTAGCCTCATTGGTTTATACCCCGCAATGGGATTTCTAGGCGGACTTGCAGACATCCTATCCTATAATATTGTAAGCGCGTTCCTAATATTCATCTTATACATTTGCATGGTCGCCATTCATCATAGAAACTTTAAGACAGTTTTAACAGCCCATGAAAAAATACAATGGCATAGGATCCTCAAAGGATTTATTGTATGGTTTTTGATCTTGTTAATGTTACTATTTCTCAGTTTCTCGGAATCTAATTTAAAATTCACATTTGATCCGGTGGCATACCCATTCCTTGTTATTGTCAGTCTCACCATATTCTTCCAGGCCGGTTTCGAGGAAATATTCTTCAGAGGATATCTACTACAAGCCTTTGGCATGAAAAAGCCTATCTTGGCTGTTATATTAACCGCTCTAATATTTGCTGCTGGGCATTGGGGTAATCAAGCGACATTCACAGGCAATATCGATATATTCATTGATACTTTCATCTTTGGGATGGTGGTGGCAATTATCACAATATTTGAAGATGGTGTTGAAACCGCTATTGGCATACACACTGCTAATAATATGTTCTGCGCACTCATAGTAAATGATGGAACCTCAGCATTCTATGAGACCCTACCATCAATTTTCACAGACTTTTCAACCCCACTCACACCCCTTGAACAACTTATATATTCCAGTTTAATAATGGGAGCCCTACTCCTAATAATAATCCTACCCCAAAGATTAAATCTGATAAAAAACATACTAAAAAGAAACTAAAAGGTGGGGTTATACTTGAATGGAAAGGTAGTGTTTAAAACAGATTCTGGGCATTTGGAAGTGGATGACGATATTGTTACTATGAAAGAAAAACAGAGGGGCACACTATCCATAAGATTCAGGAGCCCGGATAAAAGCAAGATAGAAGAGATCATGGAATTCTTCGAATCATTAACTGACATGGAACCTTTAACAATGAATATATCCGACGCTGGAGATATAGAAGCCTATTTCAGGGGCACAGGTCCATTTGACACTATAAAAGAGGATGATAGGACTATCTACACCTTCGAAGCCACCATACAGGAACTTATCAAATAGACTATCCATGGGTTACCTCTTCAAATATCTTATAGATATACTCGGGCTCCTTGAATACGTGGGTGTTCTTCATCCTAGAAAGTTTTTTCACGTGTTCAACATCCTCTTTTCTTATTTCGAGGGTTAGTATCTTCCCGTTGGGTAATCTTGTCTCTGTTGTACCCTCCTCATAATCTGTTGGCATAATATATACTGGCACCCCAGCCTTCTGGGCCATTATAGCTGCATTCGTGATAAGTGTGTCAGCTATCCTAAGCGATATCTTGGCAACACTATTTGATGTGCAAGGTGCTATAAGTAGAAAATCATATTTACCCAATTGCACCTGACCTGCAAGGAATGGAGAATTGGCGCTGATCTCAACCCATTTCTGGTCGAAGTTTGTTTCAAGATCCTGGTAGATCCCATAATATTTAACTACCTGGTCCCCTGCCCTGGAAATGAAGACTTTTATCACAGCCTTACCATCATAGATGTTTTTAATGTCTTTCATCACCTCATAGGTTTCTATGATCTTGTCTCCAGCCCCTGTTATGCACCAGGCAACATTCAACTTTCCCATTTTCATCCACCTACTATTTTCCCATCAAGGATTTCTATGATCCTCGAGGCCTTTGAAGCAACCCGAGGGTCATGAGTCACTAAGACTATAGTGACATCATGCTCCTTATTTAATTCTTTAAGTTTTTCTAATATCTTTTTTTCCGTTTTCGAGTCAAGGGATCCTGTTGGTTCATCAGCCAATATTATACTAGGGTCGTTGGCAAGGGCCCTTGCAATAGCCACCCTCTGCCTTTCACCACCAGAAAGCTCAGAGGGCCTCCTATCAGCCTTGTCAGCAAGTCCAAGATACTCTATCAATTCCATGGCCCTTTCTTCCATCTTATCTTTGTATGGGCCCTCGAACATTGGTATTTCAACATTTTCAAGGACTGTGAGATTTGGTATAAGGTTGTGTAGCTGGAAGATGAAACCTATCTCTCGGGCCCTGAAACTGCTCAGATCCTTTTCTTTCATTAAATTTCGCCCGGCAACTTTTATCATCCCAGAGTCTGGTCTGTCTAGAGCTCCTATCATGTTGAGTAGTGTTGATTTACCAGAACCTGAAGGGCCCATGATGGAAATGAATTCACCCTCATCTACTTGGAGGTTTACACCATCTAATGCAACTATTTTACCATTGTCAAAGGTTTTTTTAAGGTTTTTTATGTTGATTATCATCTCTGTCTCCCCATGTTATTCGTATCTGAGGGCTTCTGTAGCTTCTAGCCTCGTTGCCCTATATGCTGGGTAGAATCCTCCAAGTATGCCTACGAAGATTGCGACTGTAAATGCTTTGAGGAATATCTCTATTGTATAAACGGGTCTTATGAATCCTCCCATGTTGATGTGCATGAGTATTTGTATGGCTGCCACGCCCATTAGTGATCCTACGATGGCTGCTATTAATGTTAGGATGAGTGATTCTCCAAGTATCATTGTAAGTATCCTCTTGTTTTTCCATCCAACAGCCTTAAGGACTCCGATTTCCCTTGTACGTTCAAATACTGACATTATCATCGTGTTAACCACACCAATACTCCCTATAACCACTGCTAGGAGTGATATGGCCCAGCTTGCCGCGTCAACTGTCTTAAGGCCCTGGTCCACACTTTGCAGGTCTTCTAGTGAGGCTATGGTTGTGAGGTTTTCCCCATATTTTTTCTCTATTTCTTCTCTGATTTTTTCTATGTTCGCGTTTTTTTCTGCTTTCACATATATCATGGTGACTTTACCTTTTTTGTCCTCTATTTCTTGGAGTTTTTTTAGGGATATGAAGGCCCCGCCGTCTTCTTGGATGTTCCCTGATTCGAATATCCCCACTATCTTGTAGTTTTCTCTTTTTATGCTGATTTTATCTCCTATTGTCTTGTTGAGTTTCTCTGCTGCCACTTTCCCTATTATGATTTCATCATCTTCTTTGATACTTCTTCCTGATTTTATCTTTATCTGGCTTAAACCTACCTTTGAGGGGTCTATTCCTATAACTACAAAGTATGGACTGTCTTCTATGGGTTGTACTGATGTTAGGACACCTACCGACTCTTTCACGCCACTGATATTATCCACCTTATCGATGTAGCCTTCATCTATTGTGCTTAGGAACATGTCAGATACATTTGATTCCACGATAGTGAAATCAGCCCCACCAGCCCTGAGAGTTTCCTGTGTGGACTCCTTAAGCCCTTCTGTTATTATACCAAGGGCCACTATCGTCGCGATTCCAATGGCTATTCCTATAATAGCCAGCACGCTCCTAATCTTGTTCCTGAAGGGATTTTTCAACATTAATTGGAAGAATTTCATGAGCTTTCCTCTTTGAATACTCTAAGGGACTTTGAGAGTGCTGTTGACTCGGCCATGGCCGCTCCTATAAGGATTGCTAGTAATATTTCATCTTTGGATGCTCCCAGGCGCCTTGAAACTTTGATATGTGTTTTGAGGCAATGTTCTGATCCTAGGGCTGCCGCAGCCCCGACTCCTATGAGTTCCTTTGTAGTTAGTGGTAGAGCATCATTAGATAATATGCTCTCCATTTTATCATAGTATGCTTTTAGGATTTGGGGTTTATCCTCTAGGATCTTGAATATTTCTGGGATGAATCCGAAGAATTCTTCGATCTTGGCTAGGATTTCATCCATACCTTATCCCTCCAGTTTTATATAATTGTGGTGATATAATATTTTAGTTGGTTGGTATTATGGATTATGGTAGTTGGATTATTATAGGTGCTGTGTGTCTTATTGGTGAAATGCTTACAACAGGCTTTTTTCTTTTATGGTTTGGTATTGGCGCTTTTGTAGCGGCAGCGCTCAGTTACTTTGGTTTTAACTTCACGATACAATTTGTTGCGTTCATACTGGTTTCGGTGGTTTTACTTGGAGTATCAAGGCCTTTCGCTTCTAAAGTTTCAAAGGAGCCCCAGAGGAGGGCTGTGGCAGACAGGCTCATAGGACAAACCGCAACTGTGATGGAAGATTTTGAAGAAGAAGGCCTAATTAAAGTGGATGGGGAAACATGGCGTGCTAAATCCCAGGACAAGATCAAAAAGGGGGATAAGGTTATAATAAAGGGTATAGATGGTGTTAAACTCATAGTGGAAAAATATGGGAGGTGATTTGATTTGGATATTCTAAGTATAATAATAGTATTAGTGCTTTTAGTACTTGCATTTAAGAGCATTAAGATACTGAGACCCTATGAAAAGGGTGTTGTTGAAAGACTTGGTAAATATCAGCGAACTGTTGAAAGCGGACTAGTCATGATAATACCATTCATTGAAACCATAAAAAAAGTTGACATGCGTGAACAAGTAGTTGACGTACCACCCCAAGAAGTTATAACAAAGGACAATACAGTTGTAGTGGTTGACTGTGTAATATTCTATGAGGTGGTTGACCCATTCAACGCAGTATACAATGTTGTTGACTTCTACCAGGCAGTTACAAAACTTGCCCAGACAAACCTCAGGAACATAATAGGCGACCTCGAACTAGATGAAACATTAACATCAAGGGAGATGATAAACGCCCAACTAAGAAAAGTACTAGACGAAGCAACTGACAGATGGGGAACAAGGGTTGTCCGCGTAGAAATACAAAGGATAGAACCTCCAAAAGACATCGTCGAGGCCATGTCCAAACAGATGAAAGCAGAGAGGATGAAAAGAGCGGCTATACTAGAAGCTGAAGGATACAAACAATCAGAGATCAAAAAAGCAGAGGGTGATAAACAAGCAGCCATACTAGAAGCTGAAGGTAAAGCAGAAGCTATAAAAAAGGTTGCGGAGGCAGACAAATACAAAGAAATAGCCTTGGCTGAAGGCCAAGCAAAGGCCATACTCACAATATTCAATGCAATGCACGACGGCAACCCAACCAATGATATCATAGCACTAAAATACCTGGAAGCTCTTCAAAAAATTGCGGATGGTAAAGCAACAAAGATACTTCTACCAGTGGAAACAGCAGGAATACTAGGCTCAATAGCAGGAATATCAGAAATGTTCAAAGAAAAAGAAGCCCCCGAAAAACTTCCCATGAAAAAAGAAAAAGAATAAGTAATATTAAAAACATATTATCAAGTTGAGGTGTAAAAATTATGAAAGAAGATATATTCTATGGTAAAGGAGTGGCATACACCAAAAAGGACTACCCTGAAATTTATGATGCACTAGTCCAATTAAACGAGGCAGTATACACAGGAAAAGTCCTAGACTATAAAACACAAAAATTAATAGCCCTAGGTATAACCGCCGCTAAATCGGATGATAGAGCAGTGAAAAAACAGATAGAAAGCGCCATAAAAGAATTTAATGTTACAAAGGATGAGATAGTGGACGTCCTAAGAGTGGTGCTTTTAACATCAGGAAACCCACCATTCACAAAAGCAATGAAAATACTCTACGAAGTCCTAGAAAATCGATAAATATTTATAAGAGTAAACCCCAACCTTGAATCCACACCCCCCCACATACTATTTTTTTTAAGCTAGTGTGAGAAAACCTTCTTCTATTGGGGGGAACACCATTTGGATGTGGCCAATTTTAGGCTGAACAAATCATAAGGTGAAATATCATGTACAAGTATATTAGGAAAGCATGGAAAAATCCAAAGGAAACATATGTAAGAGAGCTCATGTGGGACAGAGTCCCGAAATGGAGAAGACAAAAGGCAATACAGAGGATAGAAAAGCCAACTAGACTCGACCGTGCAAGATCCCTCGGTTACAAGGCCAAGAAAGGATTCATAATTGTGAGAACCCGAGTAAGACGCGGGAGCATGAGAAAAAGCCGATTTAAAGGTGGTAGAAGACCTAAACGTATGGGTGTTAGGAAGATAACGACAAAAAAGAGCCTTAAAAGGATAGCTGAAGAAAGAGTAGCCCGCAAATACCCCAACCTAGAAGTACTCAACTCATACTGGGTATGGGAAGACGGCAAATACAAATACTATGAGATAATCCTAGTAGACCCACACCACCCAAACATAAAAAACGACCCAAATATAAATTGGATCCGCGAAAAACAACACCGTGGCCGAGCATTCAGAGGCCTTACAAGTGAAGGTAAAAAGAACCGAGGACTCAGAAACAAAGGAAAAGGCGCGGAAAAAGTAAGATAAAGATGATACATAACATCTACTATAGGGTAATGGTCCATGGGACAGAAGACGAAGAAAAGGTTATCAGAGCATTAAAGAACATACTACCCCTAGCATCTCCGGAAAGAGAACAAGTTGAAGGACACCATGGAAACCCACTCACAATCCTAAAAGGCAAAATCACAGACAAAAAAACAATAAAAAACTTCACAGAAAAAATACTCCCACTCCTAAAAAACATAAACATAGAAAAGCATGTTGATGAGGCAGGAAACCTATTTCTAAGATTGGACAAACAAGAAGCATACAATGGAAACTGGAAACTAGTAACCCATGGAGATGCGATACACCTCAAAATTAAAATAGAAGCCTATCCAGCCCGTCGAGAAGTGGCTATAAAAAATATCAAGAAATTAATCCCATGAAATTCTATGACCTGCACATCAAAGGGAGAAACTTCCAAGAAGACAGCAAAATCCTCAAAGAAGCTCAAAGATTAGGCTACCATGGAGCGGCCATCGTATACCCGGACAAATCCTATGAAAACGCCCAAGAAACTATCAAAAAACTGATAAGGGGATTTGAGGATTTTGAAGTTGTGAAAGGTGTGAGTATAAGCGCCGAAACTCCAAGACAATTAAAAAGAAAGGTGCGAAAATTCAGGGAAAAAGCTGACATCATCCTAGTAGAAGGAGGAGACGCTAAAATCAATAGAAAAGCCTGCGAAAACATCAAAGTCGACATACTCTCCAAACCATATGAGGGCAGGAGAGACCCTGGGATAAACCACATACTCGCAAGAGCAGCAGCAGAAAACAACGTCGCAATAGAACTAAACACCAAAGACATAATAAACTCCTACCTTAAAGTACGCGCCAAACTATTCGAATACCTTAGAGACATAATCAAACTCCAAGAGAAATTCAAATTCCCAATCATAATAGCAAGCGGCGCCACAACAACCTATGACCTTAGAACACCAAGAGACCTAATAGCACTCTTTAAATGCATCAACATAAAAGAAAAAAAGATCAGAGAAGCCCTATCAACCATACCAGAATCCATACTAGAATTCAACAAGGAAAGGAGCTCCATGATAATCCTAGGAGTGAAAAAATTAGGAAGATGAAGTTGAAAATACTCCCCGCCAGCCTAAGAGAACCCCAAAGATACCTCGCCATTGAAATCATAAGCGAAAAACCCCTAGAAAAAAATGACATAGTATCCATGATATGGAATGCCTGTCTCAGATTACACGGAGAATGCGAAACAAGCAAATTCAGACTATGGCTTATCAAAACATGGCAAACCATAAAAAAGGATCACAGGCATAGTATAAAGTGTATAATACGATGTAGACGTGGAGAAGAAGAGAAAGTGAGAGGTGCATTATCCTCAATCTCCCAATATAATAATATAAGGGTGGCTGTCCACACCCTTGGGATCTCGGGCACCATACGCTCAGCAACACAAAAGTTTATTAAACCCAACAAGAAAAAATAGATACAAAAATGTTTTCACTTTTACCATTTCAATAAAAAAATAGATGAGAGGTTATATAAATGCAACCACTTCAAAGCGCAGGATATGATCGGGCCATAACAGTTTTCAGCCCCGACGGTAGACTATTCCAAGTTGAATATGCTAGGGAGGCTGTTAAAAGAGGCACAACATCACTAGGTGTTAAATCAGTGGATGGTATAGTATTAGCGGTTGATAAAAGACCCACAAGCAAACTCGTAGAACCAAAATCCATAGAAAAAATATTCCAAATCGACGAACACATAGGAGCGGCTACCTCAGGTTTAGTGGCTGATGCAAGGGCCATAATAGAAAAAGCCAGACTAGAAGCCCAGATAAATAGGATAACATATAACGAGCCCATAAGAGTGGAGAGTCTAGCTAAAAAGATATGTGACATGAAACAACTCTACACACAACACGGTGGCGTGAGACCATTCGGAACAGCCCTAATCATAGGAGGAGTCAATGGAAAAGGATGCAGACTCTTCGAAACAGACCCAAGCGGAGCCCTAATAGAATACAAGGCAACAGCCATAGGCGCTGGAAGGCCAATCGCAATGGAAGAATTCGAAAAAAAATACCGAGACGACCTCAACCTAGAAGAAGCGATCAACCTAGCCCTTGACGCCATATATGAAGCTACAGAGGGTAAAACCACCCCTGAAAGTGTTGAAATCGCAGTAATCACTGCAAAAGATAAAATGTATAGAAAACTGTCAGATGATGAGATAAGAGACCATGTTGAAGAACTCCTAATAAGGAAGGAAAAGGAGGAAGAGGAGTAAGGATGGTAAGCCTCGAGGATGCTGTTATAGCCCGCCTAGAATCCCACGGGGAAAGATTCGAGATACTCGTAGACCCAGATCTAGCCGCCGAGTTCAAGAAAGACCAATCAAAGGTGGATATAGAGGATATATTAGCAGTCCAAGAGGTGTTCAAGGACGCTAGGAAGGGTGACAAGGCATCCGAAGAGACCATGCGTAAACTCTTTGAGAGTGACGATCCACTTGAAGTCGCCAAGATAATACTCAAAAAGGGGAGCATACAATTAACAGCAGAACAACGAAGACAGATGATAAAAGACAAATACAAAAAAATCGTCAACAAGATAGCGAGAGAAGCTATAAACCCCCAAACAGGACTCCCACACCCACCCAAAAGGATTGAAAAGGCCATGAAAGAGGCTAAAGTTCATGTTGACCCGTTCAAGACTGTGGACGAGCAAGTTAACATAGTTTTAAAGGCTATCCGTGCCAAGATACCCATAAAGTTTGAGAAGGTTAAGGTAGCTATTAAAATCCCCGGCGAAACCGCCGGTCCAGTTTATGGTATTATCTCAAATTTTGGTAAAATACTTGAAGAGGAATGGCAAAAAGACGGCTCATGGATAGCCATCGTAGAGATACCCGGAGGACTCCAGGACAGCTTCTATCAGAAAATGAGTGAAATGACAGGCGGCCAAGTCGAGACAAGACTCCTCAAATAAGTTTCTTCTTTTCCTCCTATTTTTAGACAAACTACAGAAAGGAGGCATGACTATTTGATACTAGTAAAAGATAAGGACATAGTGGTGCCAGGTGAAGTACTAGCAAAGAATGACTATTTTCCTGGCAGGGGAACATTCAAGGAAAACAATAAGATATGTTCATCCCATGTAGGCCTTGTTTCAATAAGGAACAAACAGATAAACGTCATACCCCTAGTAAGTAAATATATCCCAAAGAGGGGTGACGTTGTTATAGGTGAAATAACAGACATAAGATTCTCAATGTGGGGATTAGATATAAATTCACCATATTCCGGTTTCCTACCAGCCTCAGAGGTTTTCGGGAAAGAGAAAAGGGGCCTTGAGAACATATTCAATATTGGTGACGTTCTCTTTTTAAAAGTAGTTGATGTTGACGAGGTTAAAAAGGTTAAACTAGGCCTTAAAGGCAGAGGACTTGGAAAATTCAAGGGAGGAGTCCTCGTATATATAACACCCAGCAAGGTCCCCCGTTTAATCGGTAAAAGAGGTTCTATGATCAACATGATAAAAGAGAAAACACGCTGCGATATAGTAGTGGGACAAAACGGAGTTGTATGGGTGAAAGGAGACCCTGAAATGGAGAACATAGCCCGGAAGATAATATTAATGATCGAAAGGGAAGCCCACACTTCCGGACTCACTGATAGGGTGAAAAACACCCTAATGGAGCTTATAGAATCCCAGAAAGAAAAGGTTAAGGGGTGATTATTATCATCACACCACGCGAATTCAAAAGGATCTCAGAGCCTGCAAGAGAAGATGGAAGAGCACCAGACGAGATCCGACCAATAAAAATCGAAGCAGGAATACTAGAAAGAGCGGACGGATCCTCATACCTAGAATTAGGCGGTAACAAGATATTAGTAGCGGTATACGGTCCAAGGGAGGCTCAGATAAAAAGACTGCAAAGACCAGACAGGGCAGTTATAAGATGCAGATACAACATGGCCCCATTCTCAGTAGAAGAAAGAAAAAGACCAGGCCCAGACCGAAGATCAGTCGAAATATCCAAGATAACGGCAGAAGCCCTCAGACCAGCCCTAATCTTGGAAAAATTCCCAAGATCCGTGATAGACGTTTTCATAGAAGTGCTAGAGGCTGAGGGCGGTACAAGATGCGCAGGTATAACAGCAGCATCAGTAGCCCTCGCAGACGCGGGAATACCAATGAAAGACATGGTCGTTGCCTGCGCAACAGGAAAAGTAAACGGTAACATAGTATTGGACCTCTCAGAAGAAGAAGACAAAAAGGGAGAAGCAGACATGCCAGTCGCAATACTCCCACGCAACAAGCAAATAACATTACTACAAAGCGACGGCAACCTAACAGAAGAAGAATTCAAAAAAGCACTAAACCTCGCGATAAAAGGATGCCTCAAAATAAACAAAATACAAAAAGAAGCCCTGAAAAAGAAATATGGTGAATAAAAATGGATATAATACCCGAAATCGTCCGTGAAAATATAACCAACCTCATAAACAAAAAAGAAAGAACCGACGGAAGAGCACTAGACGAATTCAGAGAAATCTTCATAGAAACAGGAGTAATAACAAAGGCAGAAGGGTCAGCAAGAGTAAAACTCGGCAACACCCAACTAATCGTGGGCATCAAACCACAAATCGGAGAACCATTCCCAGACACGCCAGACATGGGCATAATCATCACAAACTCAGAACTATTACCAATGGCATCACCAACATTCGAACCAGGACCACCAGACGAGAGATCAATAGAACTATCCAGGGTAGTAGACCGCTGCATAAGAGAAAGCAAAATGCTCAACCTAGAAAAACTATGTATAATAGAAGGTAGCAGCGTATGGCTACTATTCATAGACCTACACATCATAGACTACGACGGAAACCTATTCGACGCAGCAGTACTCGCAACAGTAGCAGCCCTAAGAGACACAAAACTACCCACAACAAAAATAGAAGAAGACGAAATAATACTAGACTACGACAACCTACAACCCCTTCCCCTAGAGGACACAGCACTAATGTGCACATTCGCAAAAATAGGAGACCAGATAGTCCTAGACCCCAACCTAGACGAGGAAGAGATCCTCACAGCAAGACTATCAATAGGAATGCGATCAGACGGCATAATCTGCGCCATGCAAAAAGGGGGAGAAGGACCCTTAACCATAGAGGACATAGAAAAAGCCATAAAAATAACAAAAGAGAAAATACCCCAACTCATAGAACAACTCGACAAAACAATAGGTGATCTATAATGGCAAGAACCAAAAAAGTAGGCATCACAGGAAGATACGGGCCACGCTACGGCAGAAAAGCCAAAAGGGTTGTGAAAAGAATAGAAGAACAGATGAAAAAGAAACACACCTGCCCCTACTGCGACAGGCCCGGAGTCAAAAGAATAAGCAGAGGCATATGGAAATGCAGAAAATGCGGGGCAACATTCACTGGCGGAGCATACCTACCATCCACACCAATGGGCAAAACCGCAACCCGACACATAAAAAGGATAACCGGAGGCCAATAAAATGTACATATGCGCACAATGCGGAGCCCAAATTGACCTGAAAAAATACATGGAAAACAAATGCCCCAGATGCCGCTACAGGATACTATTCAAAGAAGTGCCAACAGTCAAAAGAACAATAAAAGCAAGATAAATGTTACTTACAACCTCAAGGAAACCCTCCCAGCGGACAAGATCATTCTGCCAAAAACTTAAAAGAGCACTTGGATGCCCCTACATAAACCGGGGAAAAATGAACATCCAGGAAATCCTCCAAAAGACAATAGAACACAAAGAATCCACAATAGCCATAATATCTGAAAAACATGGAAACCCAAGCAAAATAACATTCTATAACATAAAAGGGGAACAAGTAGGATACATAACAATAAATGTCGCAATTCCCAAAAAACTTGAAACAGAACCCACAATGAACATGAAAGGCGCGATAGAAAATATAAAACCACTAAAAAAGTTAATACCATTCAAAGAAAATGGCGGGGAACACTCTTGGATCGTTAAACCAGCCAAAGGCAAATACACTGCCATACTAGAATTATATCATGAAAAGAAACCAAGCGGATTAAAAATTTTCATAAAAAAGATCCATCTAGAGGATGAAAATTGAAACCAAAAATGATCCAAAGCGAAGTCGAAATACAAATGGAAGACAAAAAAACCGCTGATATAATATGGAAAGCGGTGAAACCAGAAATAGAAAATTCACCATCCAACAGATCAAAAATGGAAATGAAACTAAAAGACAAAACAATAACCCTAAAGATAAAATCAAAGGATGCAACAGCGTTTAGAGCCGCTATAAACTCAACCCTAAGATGGATAAAACTCGCATATGATATAAAAAACTTGAAAAGGTGATAATATATGGAACTGCCAAAAAACATCCAACACCAACTAGCCCAATTCCAACAACTACAACAACAAGCCCAGGCAATCTCACTCCAAAAACAGACAGTAGAAAGACAAATCCAGGAAACCCAAAGAGCACTAGAAGAACTCTCAAAGGCCGAGGAAGACGCCGACATATACAGGACAGCGGGCAACCTACTTATAAAAACAAAAAAGGAAGAAATAGAAGAAGAACTATCAGATAAACTCGAAACTTTAAAACTTCGCGAAAAAACCATAGAAAGACAAGAAGAAAGGGTAATGAAGAAACTGCAAGAAATGCAAGTCAACCTACAAGAAGCCATGAAAAACGCCGGCCTAAAACCAGGAGCAGGGGGCGCGACCTAAATTCTCCTATTTTTTCCGAGGTGAAAAATAATCTTGAAAAAACTAACAAAAGAAGACTCTGATAAAATAGCCAATCTCCTATCAACAACAATAGAAGAATTCATTTTCTCAAGGATTCCTAAAAAGGAGATAAGAGACCTAGACATCACCATAATCCTAGACTATGAAAAAGGACTAGACGTTAACATCTCCATTGAATTAATCCCCTACGAATTCTCAAAAATCGAACCCAGGATAGCTGATGAGGCCATTAAACTAGCCTACAAGAAACTAGACCAACACTTGGATAGATCTCCCTAAACCTTAGAATTCACAGCCACCAGCAATATATTACAAATTCATCTCCCTTATACGTTCAAACCTCTAAGACCATCCAGCAAAACTAAAAAAATACGATGTTCCATTATGCTCCCTTATACGTTCAAACCTCTAAGACCATCCCCCCGTGAAACATCACCTCTATTTTTTTTGAACACAACCCTTAACTTGCATGGTATTCCAAAACCATGATGATAAAATAATACTTTTTAGTAGTAAGATATTTATATGAAAGGATACTAAATTAATAGGGTGAAGACTCCCTCCTCTATTAGGCCAACACCCAATCTGAGGGGACGCTAAAAAAAATATTGTGGGGTTGATATAACAATTCCTTTTCGCTCAAACATCCCACTAGTCCCCTCAATCCTCCTCTCCCAGTATTAATAAAATTAAAATAGAAAATCTTAAATATCATATAACAAAAATTATCATCCATAATATAAACAGAAAAAAGAGTATGATAAAATTTTTTCCCTCCTAACATAATAACCCCCCCATGCACCTCCCCCCTCCACATCTGATGTGGAGGGCGACCCCCTCCTATTATAAGGAAAAGAATATAATAATCCTTTTAATGAAGACCAGCCCATTCTACAAAAACATCAACAAGAAAATCCAATGCACACTCTGTGAGAGAAGATGCAAACTCTCAAACAGAGAACAAGGAACCTGCAAGGTAAGATTCAACAAAAACGGTAAACTATACACACTAACCTATGGACGACTAAGTGCAATGGAAAGCAGGCCAATAGAAATAAAACCATTCTACCATTACTGGCCAGGTTCAACCTCACTTACAATTGCAACTTATTCTTGCAATTTTTCATGCCCATGGTGCCAAAACTATCACCTTTCAAGGAGCCTGCCAAGGGGAATTCCCTACACGCCACCAGGGGCTATTGTAGAGAAAGCTTTAATAAACCATGATGAAGGATTATGTCTCAGCTTCCAAGAACCAACACTATTAACAGAATACGCTATCGATCTTTTCAAAATAGGGAGAAAACATAAACTCTATGCATGCTATGTTTCCAATGGGTACATGACAATAGAAGCACTAGAGTCTCTGATTGACGCTGGACTCACTGGATTAAACATAGACATAAAAGGTGGGAAGGACGTTTACAAAGAATATTGTGGCGGTATAAACGTATACAAAATATGGAGAAATGTTAAAATGGCCTTAGAAGATGGTGTTCATGTAGAAATTGTGAATCTTGTTGTTACTGGTGTGAATGAGAATGACATAGATTGGGTAATAGAAAATCATTTGAAGTTTGCGGGTGAAGACACGCCTTTACACTTCACAAGATATTATCCGAGGTATAAGTTCACGAGCCCGGCAACTAGGATAGAAATACTTGAAGAGGCTGTGAAGAAGGCCCAGAGGGAGGGTATAAAATATGTTTATATAGGTAATGTGCCCGGTCATAGGTTTGAACATACATATTGTCCAGAGTGTGGGAAACTTTTAATAAGGCGGTTTTCTTATAAGATCCTGGATTATAGAATTGGGGATGGTAAGTGTCCGGAGTGTGGGGAAAAAATAAAAATATATGGTCGATATATTTCCAGGGATGTTCTTTAACCTTCCTTACAATCTTTTTAATATGGAGCTTATGGATGAGACAGTCCAATGTGTGGAAGCTGTGAGACCCCCCCACAAGGTTAATACCCCCTTTTTATTCTCTCTGAGTATTAGTAATACTCCATGAGTTTTTAATATACTATTTTTATACCACCTCTAAATTAGTAATACTTTTTTTAGTTAAATATATAAATTATAAAGGTAAATCTGAATAGATGAAAATAAAAAGGGGGTGAATAATATTAAAAAATTAGGAAACAGACAAATACTGCTCCTAACAATTCTAGTAGTGTTAGCAGTCTCATTAACAGGATCAGCCTATGCAGACAATTATGTGGGCGGCAAACCCCTAGAAACGGTCCAAGAAGGTAATGTAACCGGTGACCTTGCAGTGGACTCATACTATGGATTCAATGCAACAGACCCTTATAATGTCACATACACATTCAACTATACAATACCATCAGATGCCAAGATAAAAAACGCAACATTATACGTGCTAGTATATTCAGGCACCATGCAAGGAGCAAGACAAACATACATCAACGTAACCTACAATGGACAATTACTAGACAACCAATCACTCTACACCACATACAACTACCCCGGAGACGGTGGAAACAATAATACGTGGCTTTTAGGCCCTGGACACGACGAAGACCCATACCTAATGGTAAACGACCATACAATGCGCGTAACAAGCGACTACCTACTATGGTACGATGTAACAAACATTACAAAGGAAAGCAACTGGGCCAACGTATGCACCAAGGGCTCATACGACGGTCGAATAAAACTCATAACACTGGTTGTGGCCTACAACCTCCCAGGAAGCACAACCGGGACAAGATACTGGATCAACCTCGGACATGATGTAAGCAGCTACAATGACGAAGAATACACAGGAGAAACATACTTCAATGGTACAGTATCCGGAACAATCAAAGATGTCACATTGATGATAGTGCATGCAGCAAGCCAAGACGGAATCTACACATACAATAACCAGAACCTGCCAAATGGCACATACCAAAGACGAGGAACATACAGCGGATACGAAATATGGAACGTCACAAACCTCTACAACAACGAAACCAACAAATTCACATACCACAAAAGCCCAGGAACAGGAGTAGAAGGAGGATACTACAAAATCATCCTAGCAATACAAAAGGTCACTTACACATCAAATATCGACTTAAGATTCCAGAGCGTCCTCGCCCCTGGTAATACGATATTTGCACTAGAAAACAATACAATAAAGTGCCAAATCAAAAACGTTGGCACTGAAAAATCACCACCAACAACACTACTATTATACGCCAATGACGAACTAGTCTCAAATGCAACCATACCCTCCATAAACCCAAATAGCAACGTTTATGTGAATATAACGGATCCCACGATAAGACCAGCCACAGCAGAAACGCTCTATGGTAACAATAACCAGAACATAACCTATAAATTTGTTATAGACCCATACAATGAAGTTCCAGAAACCAATGAAACAAACAACCAATATATAAAAAATCTCCCATTACTATACAATGGCTACAAAGGCAAAAGATGGGCCTACAACGGCTCAGACATTAACACAGTAGAACTCTATGACGGCCAATACGGCATCGCATATTATGTGCAGCCTGACACAACCTATGCAAGTGGAACCACCGGATGGTCAAATTACACCGTAACATTCAACGGCACACAACCCAACATACCAGAAAACACAACCCCAATCACAGTATACTTGTACGTCCCATACAATTGGGATAACAAAGGCACACAACCAGAAGAAGGCGCAGCACTAACATACCTAACAATACAATTCAACCAGGCAGTATTCCAACCAGGAAACTACACAAGATGGTACTGGGACCAAGCAAACTTCGGAGGCTACCCAAACTACAAATACGGCCTACTAGTCTACAACGTAACAGAATACTACAACAAAAACCAAGACAACACTGTGAATGTCACATTATCAGTACCAGCAAGCCAGACTACACACACACTTAGCATGTACCCATTCACACTACTAGTAATCTACAATGACAATACAGCGCCAAGAAGACAAATATTCATCGCAGAAGAATCCGACGTCCTACTCCTAGGAGATTCAACATATGGAACAAACCTCAACGAAACAATAGCATACACCAAATTCAACGGAACAGAAATAAACTTAGAAGATGTTGCAAACGCCACATATCATACATGGGCAGGCAATGCCGGACCAAACGAAGGAAACGTATACTTTAATGGCGAAACTTTAGGATTGAATGTATGGCAAGGAAACAGCAAAACAGCATACCCAGAAGTATTCAATGTCACAGGAAAACTCCAACCAAATAATAACATAGCAGCCATACAAGGAACAGACTCCGGCGGCATGCTAGCACTACTACAAATCCTAGTAGTAGAATATGAACCACCAATAGCCAATTTCACAGCCAACACTACAATTGGAGTCCTCCCATTAACAGTACAATTCCAGGACTTGTCAACAGGAGCCACAGAATGGCTCTGGGAATTCGGTGACGGTACAAATAGCACAGAACAAAACCCAACCCACACCTACACACAACCAGGAACATACACCATAACACTCACAGTAAAAGGTCCAGGAGGACAAGACACACTAACAAAACAAGACTACATAACAGCCGCGAGAGTCATGAACTTAAACACTAATGAAACCTTCAATAAAATCCAGGATGCCATAAACGATAATGACACAGTGAATGGCCACACGATACTGGTAGGAGAGGGCAACTACACAGAAAACATAAACTTAAATAAATCTCTAGTATTGAAGGCTAATGGTCTCGTGACCATCATTGCAAATAACACAGGAAACAATGTTATCAATATAGCTGCAAATGATACCCAGATTGAAGGTTTCACAGTTACCGGGGCCACTGGTAGCGGTGCAGCAGGCATACTAATCAACGGTTATGATAGATGCACACTACTCAACAATACGGTCATCAACAACTACTATGGTATTAGGCTCACAAATGCAGAAGCTTGCACGCTTCGTAACAACAGCATATGGAATAACACGCGCAACTTCGGAGTATTCCAGAAATTTGTGGAGGATATCGACACGAGCAACACAATCAACGGAAAACCAATATACTACCTAATGAACATCCAAGATTTAACTTTGAGTGAAGATGCAGGATTCATCGGCCTAGTGAACACAACAAATGTCACAATAGATGGCATCAGCATTTCAAATTCACAACAGGGCATACTACTAGTCAATGCAACCAACTGCCACATCGAAAACATGACCTTAACACAGAATAGATTCGGCGCATACATCTACAATTGTAGCATGATAACAATCAAGGATAGCACGATAACAGACACTGACTATTACGCTATACTGTTCCTTCAACCAACCACTGGTAACACAATAGAAAACAATACTATAAGGAACTGTACTTACGCTATATCCTTCTACAACGGCGTGACAAATAGCACGATACAATACAACAACGTGGAAGGCAGTAGTGATGGTATAGACGCATATGGTGATGGTAACAATACAATAGCATACAATAACATCATCGCTGGCGGATTAATCGTATATGGCGCGAACAACATCGTAACAAATAACATAGTAAAGCCAGGCACGCCCAGATCAGTCATATACGTCTCTGGAAACAATAACCTCATAGCCAATAATACAGTCTACCTGCCGGTGGATAAAAGCGGAATCCGCGTTGAAGGTGGAGGAAACAATACAATAATAGCCAACACAGTAATAGGGACAAACAAACAAGGACAAGGTATCGTGCCACTAAATGGCGACATAATACAAGACAACATAGTAACAAACTGCAACTATGGAATATGGCCATTCAACGCCAAAAACTGCACGATAATAAGAAACAATGTCACAGGATGCAATTATGGAATCTATGTGACGAGTGGAGGCAACCATACTTTTATAGACAACATAATCAAAGAAAACACAAAAGGTATCAGATTAACAGGCACTGGTATCGGGGCCAGTACAGGGAACTTATTATACGTTAATTACTTCATCAACAATACAAACCAGACAGAAGGAGATGCAAGTAATAACAATTGGAACACGACAGAAGGTGGTAATTACTGGTCAGATTACACAGGAGACGATCTTAACGGGGATGGTATAGGTGACGTGCCATATCAAGGAGATCAGAAACCATTAATCGTCGACTTAATGATTGAAGATCTTCATGTAATTGGTAATAGCGTACAAGTAAGGGTTAAAAATAATGGAAAAGCAGATATAACCAGAATAGACCCTACTGTGACATTCCCAGTCAAAATAGCCTACGATACTCAAGAATACCTGCACTATATAGATCCATTACCAGCCGGAGGATCACAAACAATCACACAAAATATCACTATCAGCCCGGGAAGCCACACAATCACCGTAAACATCCTATACAATGAAACAACACACTACCTCCAAGACACTAGTATAAGGGACGCTAACATCAACAATAACATTGCAAATATAACATTAACAAGGGACCTTAAAGTCACCAATATAACCTACAACCCAAGTAATGCGGCCGGACACCGCGAACTATTCGCCAACGAACCCAACACGATCAGAGTAACAGTATTTAATGAAGGAAACCTTGATGCGGGCCAATTCAAAGTGAAGCTCATAATAGGAGAATATAATAGTACAAAGATAATAGCAGGCTTGGCTGCAAATTCAACAGTCAACGTAACTTTTGATGATTTCACACCAACACTAACAGGACCCATAACTATTAGTGTCATAGTTGACAGTGATGATGAAATCGAAGAAAACAATGAAACAAATAACATCTATGAGACAACAGGAACAGTCTACTACAACGGATACAAAGGCAAAAGATACACCGCAGGAGACGACATAAACACAATACTACTTCTAGAAGGTAAACTTGGACTAATTTATTCAACTGGCAATTCAACATATCGTGGCAGCGGATCAAGCAACTGGCAAACACCATACACCGTCACATGGACCCCAACAAACCTGCCAATACCAGAAGGAGCCACAATAAAAGAAGCCAGACTATATCAGCCATACACATGGAACACCGCACTTGGCATCCCAGACTTCACAGCAACATTCAACGGAGAAACCATAAACCCAACAGCACACTACAACGACACCAAAGGCTACGGAACAAGCAACTACCCAAGCGGACTACTAGTATACAATGTAACAGGCTTATTCAGGGCAAATGAAAACAACACCCTAGTACTTACAGCAGGCGCCAACACAACAACAGCACTCTACGGATCATACCTCCTAATAATCTACGAACACGAAAACGAAACCACCAAGACAATCATGATAAACGAAGAAGCAGACATGCTCTACAGCAGAACAGACTACGGCGTAAACAACACAGAAGCAACAGCATACGCAAACTTCAGCAACATAAACTCCAATATAGTAAAAAACGCCACAACAATAATCATAATGGCCTCAGCAAACGAAGCCAACAAAAGCAAATTCTACTTCAACAACCAAGAATACACAGGATTCTGGCAAGACTACCTATCAGGACCTCAGATAGGATTCAGCACCTACAACATAAAAGAAGCCCTACAAAACGGGACAAACACGGCAAGAATACAAAGCTACAACAACGGAAGCAACGGAGACAACGTGGTAGCCCTAGGAAGCATCCTAATCCTAGAATATGAACCACCAATAGCCAATTTCACAGCCAACCCAACAAGTGGAGTCGCCCCATTAACAGTACAATTCCAGGACTTGTCAACAGGAGCCACAGAATGGCTCTGGGAATTCGGTGACGGTACAAATAGCACAGAACAAAACCCAACCCACACCTACACACAACCAGGAACATACAACATAACACTCACAATAAAAGGCCCAGGAGGACAAAACACACTAACAAAACAAGACTACATAACAGCCTACAAAGGCCCCGAATTCATCCTACAAAACTTTACTGTAGCGCCAACTTCTGGTGTTGCACCATTAAACGTGACAGCTTCTTGCACACTAACAAATACTGGTGATGTTGCAGGAGACTACACAGCAGAACTCAAAATAGACGGTATAGTTGTGGCGAATCAGACGGTCACGGTAGGTGCTGGAGAAACCAAGACAGTAACATTCACGAGGACACTAGAAGCCGGAACATACAACATAACAATAGATGGGCTGGCACCGGTGAATGTGAATGTGACTCCAGCTGGTGTTAGTTTAGGTGATCTTGTTTCAGCTGCGAATACGGTTAAGGCGTATTATGAGCGTTATGGTAGGCTTCCAAGTCGAGTGGTGATCGCTGGCCAGAATTATACAATGTCTCAACTGTTATACTTGCTTACAAAGGCTACAGTTAATATAAACATGGGTAATTTGAATCCGATTGCTCCGAGGGCTGTTGGAGCTCCAACTGCACCGGGTGGAAGTTACAGGCATGGCAGACTTTACAAACCGGAATATGTGCAGGTTGCAGCGAACATCTTATCATTCATTAACCGTTATGGCAGAGCACCCAATTATGCCAGCACAAGCCTTGGCAGAATACCATTCCAACGCCTAGTCTACATGTACACTAAGATCATAGCATTCTATGGAACAAACCACAGACTACCAAATTACGTCACAGCTGTTGGAGCTCCAACTGCACCGGGTGGAAGTTACAGGCATGGCAGACTTTACAAACCGGAATATGTGCAGGTTGCAGCGAACATTCTATCATTCATTAACCGTTATGGCAGAGCACCCAATTATGCCAGCACAAGCCTTGGCAGAATACCATTCCAACGCCTAGTCTACATGTACACTAAGATCATAGCATTCTATGGAACAAACCACAGACTACCAAATTACGTCACAATATAAATTTTTTATTTTTAAATTTTTTTTATTTAGAAGAGGGTGAGAGGTATGAAAAAGATTCAAAAGCTGGTGGGTGTTATCCTCCTAATGGTGGTATTATTCACGTTAATTTCTTCATCATATGCCGATCCATACTGTGGAGGCCTAGAACTTAAAACAATCAACAATGGGACTGTGAGTGGAGGTCTCTACAGTGACAGTTACCTTGGCACCAATGGACCGGCAAACTATAGCATGAATGACAAACCTGGCAATTCTAGCGTAGTATATACTTTTAGGGATTTGCCCAGTAATGCCAATGTTGCATGGGCACAACTTTACGTGCTCGTATACCAGGGTCATATGCTGAATGATTATCCGCTCAACGTGAACATCACATATAATGGTCAACTCTTAGAGAGCACACGCTTATCCTCACAGTATACTTTTCCTCAAGAAGATGAGGAAGCTCCACAATACCTTCAGATAAATGATCATATAGTGCGGGTTACAAGTGACTACCTTCTATGGTATGATGTGACCAATATTACAGGTACTAGGAATTGGGCTAATGTAACAACCTACAATTGCATTACAGATGGCCGCATAAAATTAATAACATTAGTGGCGGCTTATAACATCCCTGGAAGTAATAATACGGTTGCTTATTGGGTTAACATGGGCCATGATGTGGATACTTATTATTATGGGGGAGATTATGTTGGCGAAACAATTTTCAAGTCGAGTATTGCAGGTGACATAGAAGATGCTACTCTCACTGTCGTCCATGCTGCAAGTATTGATGGTCAATATACATTCAATGATAGAAGATTGAGCGGGAACCAATTAACTGGAAGTTATAGCGGCCTGAACAAGTGGAATGTGACTAAAGTATTTGATCTTATGGGTGTGAATAGGTTAACATATGATCGTGTTGGCAATTTTTACAAGATAATCTTAGCTCTCTTGGAGGTCAAGTACAAGCCGCCTATAATCGCGAAACCTGACTTATGGATAACCTCAAATATTAAAGGGACATTTTTAAAGGACTTAGCATATAATATAAGCGCATTTGTCGGGAATGGAGGTAACCTAGATGTTTCTGGGGTTAGGGTTGACTTCTTAGATAATGGTATGAGCGTGGATAGTCATATTATCCCAGAGATTAGGAGTGGGGAGACTGTAGAGATTAACTTTAATTGGACTCCAACAACAGCAGGCGCACATACACTACAACTAATCATAGACCCTCAAAATCAAATAGAAGAAATCAACGAGACAAACAACAAGTTTACATTGTCTTTGACGGTAGACCAGCCACACCCTGACGTCATATTCAAAGGCATTGACTTGGCAGCTGATCTCATAGCCAATGAAACATACACACTCATGGCGCGAATATCAAATGTTGGTCCAGTAGATGCAGGTCAGGTCAGGGTTGATTTTTATGATAATGGTGTGAAGCTTGGCACTCAGATTATCCCAGTACTCGCTGGTGGCGAGACAACTACAATAGGATTTACTTGGACTCCAACAACAGCAGGCGCACATACACTACAACTAATCATAGACCCGGAAAACAAGATACAAGAACTCAACGAGACAAACAATGAATATAACAGGTCATGTACTGTTAAAAAGAGTGGTAATATCCTAGTCTTCATTGTAAGTGATGAGGGACAATCAATGGTCATTAATCAGGCAGCCCATGATGCAAACGTCCTAGGATATGCTCCTATAAGAGAGAAGGTCCAGATACAGATCAGAAGTTGCGATCAGTTAACTAAAATGTCAGATGATGAACTCTTGAACCTTCTAGCAGGTTGTGACATATTCATAGGAGAATATCTCAGTGACACTGCATCTTCACATCTACAACGTCTACTTTCAGCGCACCCCGAAATAACAAAAAAAACCAGTGGCATGTTCCTTATATTAGAACCGGCAATAGTCTATAATCCAGCATACACAAGCTTGATGAAATACTCAAATATTAAGGGAGAATATATTCTCTCTAATGTTTCAGATGAGCTTCTAATCGACTACTATCAGAACACGACGAAAGGCACCAACTTCGAAACAGTACTAAATACAACATCTTGTGATATCCCTATAGAATATAATATGGCAGTACTCTACAAGGATATCAATAATAAGCAAGCATTCGTAAACCAGATTGTCTGGGCTCTCAACCTTATAGGTGTTCCTAATAGTGGCTATTGGAAACCTCCAACATGGGCAACCAGTGGCGAAAAACCCTATGGCATATACCGTTATGGCTGGTATGAAAATCTTACAGAATATGCGAATAAATATTTCAAAGCAAACGCCATAGGTTGTATAGGACTTCTCGAAAGCAAAATGTACGTGGACAGCCAGAAACTACAACCATACTATGCTATCATTGATGCACTAGAAGCTAGGGGATTCAATGTCATACCAGTAGTAGCATATGGGGCCACACCAGAACAATTAAGGGTTATGGTAGAATCATTCACAGATGCTCCTAGCGTTGAAAGCTTCTTCGCAGATCCATCCAAATATAAAGTATATGTTGATGCCATAGTGAGCATGCCAGCCTATGGACTAGGCGGCGACTTCTTTACAAACGTGACTAAATTCTTTGAATTCATAAATGTACCCGTATTCAAAGCATTACACTCTGATTATCTTCTTCCAGAACAATGGGAGCTCAGCACCCTAGGACTAAGGCAACTTACAGGTGACAGATGGTGGCACATAGCCATCTCAGAAACCCAGGGGATCATAGACCCTACTATAGTGGCCACGAATTCCAACCCTATTACAGATCCGGACACAGGATTATCATATAGTCTCTATAAAATAATACCAGCGAATATCGAGCATCTCGCCGATACAATAAAAGGATGGGTTAAACTGAAAAACTTGGGGAACAATGAAAAGAAAGTGGCTTTAATATACTATAATTATCCTCCAGGAAAAGATAACATCGGCTCAAGCTACCTTGATGTTATAACAAGCATCTACAACCTTCTTAACATTTTCCAGAGAGAAGGCTATGCTATTGATGGCATACCAGCCAATACAACAATCCTCCATGATATGATAATCCAGAGGGGTGTTAATGTCGCGCCATGGGCTCCTGGGGAACTTGAAAGGCTTGTGAAAAACGGCGCCATCCTCTATCCCGTCGACAAGTACATGGAATGGTTCTCCAGACTAGATAATATTACAAAAGTTCAGGTCATCGAGGGGCCAGTAGGCTATATCGGAGAATTATGCAAAAGAGCGATAGAATTGAATTATACAAGTGGAATGGAAAACCGCATAGACTCCTGGTACGATGGTATAATATCATTATTGCCAGAAAATAGGACAAGTGTAGCGACACCACTCCTAGACAAGATAGTGGCCTCTCTAAAAAATTATATCCTAACAGGAAACTCCAAGTATTATAATGAATTCTTAGAATATAAGAAACAATTTTTTGCACTTAATATTAGTGGCTTATCTGGTTGGGGCGAACCACCAGGAAACATTATGACAACAGAAAAGAATGGTACAAAATATTTTGTAATCCCAGGGATTTGGTTTGGTAACATGTTCATTTGCCCAGAACCACAACGTGGATGGGAAGGCGATATTAACAAACTTTATCATAGCATGGTGGTGGCTCCACCACACCAGTACCTTGCAGTTTATGCTTACTTGCAAGAAAATGTGGATGCCATGGTTCATCTTGGAAGACACGCCACTTACGAGTGGCTGCCAGGGAAAGAGGTTCTATTAGCATCCTATGATTTCCCTGAAGTCGTGACTGGGGCCACACCCCAAGTCTATTATTATATAGTTGATGGACTCGCAGAGGGTATCCAGGCTAAGAGAAGAGGTTCGGCTGTTATAATAGACCATTTAACACCACCATTAACATTCACGGCATTATATGGTGGATATGCCTCACTAGCAGCCTTGGTGGGTCAATATGATGGTGCTGATGAACTAACAAAGGCTGAAATAATCGATAAGATAAGGAAAACAATAGCAGATAATAATCTCACAACACTCATAGAAATGGCAATGGGCGTCTCACTTAACAAAATAGATGGGGATAAACTAGTGGAAACAATAGAAGATTACCTTGAATTAACTCAGGATACATTGTATCCCCATGGTTTACATGCTATTGGCAAGAATTGGACAGAAGATGAAGTGGCAATGTTAGTCTCATCAATACTCTCAGTACCATTCCAGGTTTCCGCCACAGAAGAGACAACATTACAAGATGAAGTGGCCCTACTATTCTATGGAAGATCCTATGGAAACCTTACAAGCATGCAAAAGGAGAAAGTGCAAGAGAAGTGCATCGAAACAGTGAAAAGCATCATTAACAATGGCTTAAACGCGACACTCAACAATTTAACTAACAGGCCAACAACCAGTTTAAAAGTGGCATTGGAGTTAGCCCAGGAATATGTGATGAAGGTGTATGAGAGCATAGATGCTGAGATAGAAAGTCTATTAGATGCTTTGAATTGTGGTTATATTCCTCCTGGGGCTGGTAACGATCCAGTGAACAACCCTGATGCCCTGCCAACTGGCAGGAATTTTTTCCAGGATCAGGCTGCTGAGATACCTACAAAAAGTTCGTTTGAGTATGGTAAGACCCTGGCATTACTGGCACTTGAAAACTTTAATGATACCATGGAAAAAATGGCTGTTGGCATATTCTGCACCGAGACTGCACGTGATGATGCCGCACTAGTATCAATGGTACTAGCATTGCTTGGAATGGAACCTGACTGGTCTGATTCTCCAAGTGCTGGTGTGGGAGGTGCTAAACTTAAAGAGATGCCGAAGTATGTGGAACTCGGAGACTTGGTGCGTCCAGAGGGTTGGGAGAAAAAGAGAATCGATGTTGTAATTATAACAACTGGTCTTTTCAGGGATCTTTACAGTAGACAAGCTGGATTGCTTGATAAAGCATTTAGAGTAGCTCTTGCAAGGTCTTATTATACTATCCTTGACAACCAGACACTTAAACAAAAATATGGTGAGAAGATAGAAAAAGCCTTGGATTATGTTCTAGGACCAGTTGGATTCTATGGTGTTGGTGACGAATCATTAGATTGTAATTTTGTGGCTAAACATTGGGTTGAGGACTTTGGATATTACATGTCACTTAATATGACACCAGAGATCGCTGGGGAGTATGCGATTTCAAGGATATTCGCCCCGCCAGAGAACGATTATGGGGCTGGAATTTCAAAGAGTATACAGTTGAGTTGGACATGGGAAGACAGGATGCAACTTGCAGACTTCTACCTTAATAGGATGGGTAACATATATTCAAGTAACTATTGGGGGGCGTCCAATCCATTAGTCTTCAAAAGAGCGCTTAGCGGTGTTGGAACGGTATACACGAGTAGAAACACTAACTTGTATGGCGTATTGGACAATGATGACTTCCTTGATTATTGGGGTGGACTTTCACTCGCCGTAGAAAGAGTGAATGGCCGTGCACCAACAATGTATGTTTTAAGTTATGGTAACAGGGCCACTCCCAAGGCATTGACAATTGAAAGTTTCATAAGTCAGGAGGCTGCAAGCCGTTATTTCAATCCTGAGTGGATTAAGGGTATGATGCAAAGCGATCCTACTGGCAGATATATTAGTAGGAAATTTATATCTAATCTAGTGGGATGGACAGTTACAAGATCTACTTATACGAGTGATGTGGGTTCTTCACAACAGTTTTACAGTTCGTTGTGGCAGACAACATATGATGTATATTTAAGGGATAGTTATAATATTGGGGTTACAAGTTGGCTTTCAAGTGGTAATAGGGCATATGCTATGATAAGTTCCACGGGTAATATGCTAAATGTTATCTATATGGGTTATTGGGATACTGATGAGAATACTCTTAAGAGTATAACTAATATGTGGGCTTCGTCGATTTCACAGTATGGTGTTTCTTGTTGTGATTGTAGCTGTGGTAATATTGCTATGATACAGTGGGCTATGGGTTATGTGAATCCTAACCTTTTAAATGCGGTTAAATCAAGGATTTATGGGGCCACAGGAAATGGTATATTTGCACCTACGGGATCTCCTGGACAGCCTGGCGCGCCTGGTACAAGTCCAGGTTACAGTGGCAATCAAGGAGAAATAGGAGGCCAGGCAGGTGCGGGTTCAGGAGCTTCTGCTGGCGTTTCGGGTGCTTCTGGGTCTGGTTCGGGTGTTGGTCAGGGTTCTGGCGCGCCTGGTGGAGTTTATGAGGTGAGTAGGGTTGGTGGGGTGTCTGGAGCAAGCTCTGGATTGCCGGTGCATGCACTTGCTGGTATAATATTCCTTGTGGTTCTTGTTGGTGTGGGATATTTCCTTGGTGGTCGTGGGAAAATCTAAACCATTTATTCTTTTTTTGGATATTTAGTTTTATGGGTGCTTTTTTTGTGTTTGGAATTTCCACAAAAAAAATATATTAAAGTATATTTTAGTTTATATAAAGTATACTTAAAAAGTGTTATTACTGAAAGGGCCTGATCAAACCCTATAGTAATAATACATCTTATATATTAAATATTATATAAGAATAAATTTGAAAGGTGAAAACATGAATCTTGCAAACATCCTATGGGAAGCAGGAATACTATCAGTCATCCTACTATTCGGTGTTAAAATAGGATTAGCAATGGGACTCGCAGGATTATCCCGAAAAAAAGCAGCAATTATAATCATAGCCTACTCAGCAGGCATACTAGGACTTTCAGCCCTCGCAAACCCTTACATGGAAACACTACACCACTACTTCACAGAATACGCATCCCTAATGACAATAATAATGGCAGCAATACTAATAATAGCAGGAGCCTACACCATCAAAGAATGGAAACAACACCAAAAAAACACAGCCACAACAACCTGCCTAGCAATGATAGCACCATGCCCATGCTGCTTCGGAGCCGTAACCCTCAGCATAATACTAATAGCACCAATAATAGGCGCATCAGCACTCACAATAGGAAAATACGCCGCCATCCTACTAGGAATATTCATAGGCATATTCTACCTCACATCAAAAACCATAGCAAAAATCTCCAAAAAACCCCACCCAATCCTACTAGGCAACTTCATGCTATTCGCTGGCCTATACTTCCTAGCATCAGCCATAGTACTACCAAACATAAACAGCGTACTAGCCACAAAAATGAGTCCAATCACAATCCCAGACCCACAAACACTAACATACGCCATAATAGGCGCCATACTCCTCATAGGATTAGGAATCATAACAAACAGGAAAAACAGCACACTAATAAAATAAAATTTTGAGGTGATAAACCATGGTCGCAGTACCAGGCAGCGAAATACTAAGCGCAGCCCTACACGTAGTCTCCCAAAGCCTACTAATACCAGTCATAGTAGGACTACTACTATTCATGGCCTACGCCATAATATCACTAGGCGGCCTGCTCTCAGAATACTCAAACAGGATAAAAATAGAAGTAAACGAGATAAAAAATGCAATATTCTCCATGACAAACCCTGGAAACCCAGAAAAGATAAAAGAAACAATAAAACCCTTAAACATACCAGAAAGCCAAAAAAAGATACTCCTAGAACTTGCGAAAACAACAAACCTAACCCCAAAAACAAGAGAAGCCCTCGCAAGAAAACTCATAGAAGCAGAAGAACTAAAAATCGCAAAAAGCCTAGAAAAAACAGACATAATAACAAGACTAGGACCCACACTAGGACTCATGGGAACACTCATACCCATGGGCCCAGGACTAGCAGCCCTTGGAGCAGGAGACATACAAACACTAGCACAGGCAATAATAGTAGCCTTCGACACCACAGTCGTAGGACTCGCAGCCGGGGGCATAGCCTATGTCATATCAAAAATAAGAAGAAGATGGTACGAAGAATACCTCTCCAACCTCGAAGCACTATCCGAGACAATAATAGAGGTGATGAAAGATGTTGCGCCGACGGCGGAGGCTGCTTGGAAATCAAAATGAAGAAGACCCCATGGCAGGCTCAGCCAACATAGTAGATGCAATGCTAGTACTCGCAGTAGGCTTCCTAATATTCATAACCATATCATGGAACATGCAAAGCGTCGTATTTTCTAACATGTCACCAGAAGAACGCCAAGCAGCCATGGAAGCCATAAAACAAGTAGTTGAAATACAACAAGGACAAGAACTCAACACCACACCAGAAACCGTATCAGGGTCTGGTTCAAGTATGGTGCAACTAGGCACAGTATACAAAGACCCCAAAACAGGCAAACTTATCATGGTACAAGGAACTTAAAATAATAAACATGATAGAAGTCATACCAGTACTGGACCTGATGGGTTCACTAGCAGTCACGGGAAAATCCGGTGAAAGAAAAAAATACAAACCCCTCAAAACCATATTCGCAACATCACCAGACCCTATAGAAATCGCACTATCACTAAAAAGAGCCGGCGCCCAGAGAATATACATCGCAGATCTCGATGCCATCACAGGCCAAGGCTCCAACATCCACCTCATCCAAAAAATAAACCATATCATACCAGTAATGCTCGACTTCGGAATCCAAGACTTTAAAGGCTTCGAATTCGGATTAAACATAGCATGGCAGGTTATAGTCGCCACAGAAACTCTAAAGGACATCAACGAACTCAAAAAGATTTTTGAAGTTTTCCCAAAATCAAGGATAGTGGTGAGCATCGATACAAAAAAAGGCAAACTATACTCCAAAAACCTTAAAATGACACTAGGAGAATTCAAAAACACCCTCATACAACTAAACCCAGGAGAAATCATACTCCTAGACATAACAAGAGTAGGCACACAACAAGGCATCAACAAGAAACTAATAAAAAAATTCAAGGGACTAGACATAATCCCAGGAGGAGGTATAAAAACCAGTGACATACCAACACTATCCTCCATAGGAATCAAAAAAATACTCGCCGGCACAACACTACACCAAGGAAAACTCCCACTACATATAAGGTGAAACCCAAAATGGGATACCTACTAATAGGCCCAGTAACACGGGACAAGAACATCATACAAGACAAAAAAACCATCAAAACAGGCGGAGCAGTCTACTACCAATCAAAAGTCTTCTCAAAACTTGGAGTGGAACATACAAGCCTCATAACCCTCTCAAAAAAAGATAAAAAACTCCTAGAAGACTTCCCCCCAAAGACTAGGATAGTGCCAATCTGGAAAAAAACCACACTAGAATTCGAAAACCACTACCTCAACCCAGAAAAAAGAATACAAAAATCAAACTTCGCAAAAAACCCCATCAAAATAAAAGACATAAAACCTATAATCAAGGCCAACTGGGATTCCATACTCCTAAACCCACTTTTACCAACAGACATACCCACCCAAACACTAAAATATATAACCAGAAAAAACACCACCCACATAAACCTACAAGGCTACCTAAGAAAAGAAAAAAACGGAAAAGTAACACCCAAAAAACCAAAAAATATAAAAAAGCTACTAGAAATGGCTGATAAAGTGTTCCTCGACAAGGAAGAATCCCGGATCTTCAAACCAAACCCGCTGAAAGCCGCCAAGTTCCTGGGGTCAATGGGGCCATCAGAAACCATAATAACCTGCGGCGAAAAAGGCTCCATAATATACTCTAATAAGAGACACTGGAAGATAAAAGCAGTGCCAGCCAAACAAATCATCAACCCCACAGGCCTAGGAGACACATACATGGCAGCATATATACATAAAAGAAAAGACAGCCATCCCCTAAAGGCCGGGAAATTCGCCTCAAAAATCGCGACGAAAAAACTAGAAGGACTCCTAGACCCCTAACACAAAACGAAGAACAAAGAAAGGTAACAGTCCCGCGCCAAAAAATAAGACTATCCCTGCTAACAACTGCTTCTTGTCCTCATCCATCATACCATTACAAATTAAAATTATACTTAAAAATCCGAGGATAGCAGGCATGACATGAGAATAAAATATTGATCCGGTAAGTGTTTCCGCAACCAAGACAAACCACACTCCAGTATCATGAGGATAGTACAACAAATTATATAAACTTTCCCCCACCACAAAAAATAGTACAAAATTGTTCCCTAGGAAATCATTATATGCCTCCAAGACCAAAAAAACCATTCATCTTTCTGCTTGCTTGTCAAAACCCCAAACCTTGAAAGGAGTAGTAAAATACAATGGAAAAGCGAAGGGGGATAAAGTTAAATTTAAATACTTCGAATACTAAAGTAACCTTGGGAGAGGTTCCCCCCAAGGAAGTTCAGTTAAATGTGATAGGAGCTAGCCCACATCTAATAAAAAGCACGGAGGGAAGCCTTAACCCCACAGACTCCCAAAAAAATAAAACCCACTTGACTTTTACGTCAAGTGAAACAGGAGAAGCCCCACCCCCCCCCAAAAGGGTGGGATAGTTCACTGATAAAATTTTTTGTTGGAGGGTCAGATTTTATGCTACATGGTACAGAAGTTCTCAAGAAAGGTTTTGCAAAGATGACCAAGGGCGGCGTTATAATGGATGTTGTAGACAGCGAACAGGCCATCATAGCAGAGGATGCTGGAGCAGTCGCAGTAATGGCCCTTGAAAAGGTCCCCGCCGATATAAGATCCTCAGGTGGGGTTGCAAGGATGGCCGACCCAAACAAGATAGAAGAGATAATGGATGCGGTTTCAATTCCTGTAATGGCAAAAGTTAGAATAGGCCATTTTGCAGAGGCCCAGATACTTGAAGCCCTTGGCGTTGACATGATAGATGAAAGCGAAGTTTTAACCCCAGCAGACGAACGCTTCCATATTGATAAAAAGAAATTTAAAATACCATTTGTCTGCGGTGCAAGAAACCTTGGAGAAGCTCTCCGCAGGATCGACGAGGGAGCCGCGATGATCAGGACAAAGGGCGAAGCGGGCACCGGTAACATCGTGGAAGCCGTCCGTCACATGAGGATAATAATGGGACAGATAAGAGAAATTAAAGAAAAAGAAGAAGAGGAGCTCTGGGAATTCGCAAGGAAAATAGAGGCCCCACTCAAATTAGTAAAAGAGACAGCTAAACTTGGAAGATTACCAGTTGTGAATTTCGCGGCTGGTGGTGTTGCAACACCAGCAGACGCAGCCCTCATGATGCAACTAGGCGCCGATGGCGTGTTCGTCGGCTCCGGAATATTCAAATCAGAGAACCCAGAAGCCTACGCAAAGGCCATAGTAGAGGCAACAGCACACTATGATGAACCTGAAGTCCTATTAGAAGTTTCACGCGGACTCGGCGCAGCCATGCCGGGCCTCGAGATAAGCGAACTTTCAGATTCTGAAAGATTACAAGAAAGAGGATGGTAAAGCTATTTTTTAAAAAAAGATAATATTTGGGGTTTAAACCCCCATTCTTCTTATTGTTGTGTGAACTGTCCCATAATTAGAGGTTTGGGTGCTTCTTGGAGAGGGCTTACCTCCCTTACTATAAACTTTTCATAGCTCCTCTACCTCCTATTGTTGTATTTTTTCCTTTTATTGGGGGATATTTAGGATCATGGTAGTTAAACGGCTTTTTCTCCTCTTTCACCTGTTCTTATCCTTACCACATCCTCTACTGGTAATATGAAAATTTTACCATCACCTATGTCTCCTGTCTGGGCGCTTTTCACTATAGCATCCACGACTTCTTCGAGTTTATCATCATTCACTATTATTTCAAGGCGTGTTTTCGGTAATAGATCGATATGATACTCTCTTCCACGATAGCTTTCCCTTATGCCAAGTTGTCTGCCGCGCCCCTTTGCTTCAGTGACGGTCATACCATAACATCCCACATCCACCAAGTTTCTTTTAACTTCTTCGAGTTTTTCAGGTCTTATTATCGCGATTATAGCTCTCATTTTCATCCTCTCTTATAATCTGTATCCTGTCTCTTCATGTAAGTTTGCATCGAGTCCTTCTATCTCCTCTTTCTCTGATACTCTTAACCCAATTGTCATATCCAACAATTTACCTATGATTAACGTCACTGTAAATGAGTAGGCCATTACAACTACCACTGCCAATATTTGTATAAGCAGTTGTCCTGGGTTGCCATAGAATAATCCAGTTCCAAGTTCATTTATGAATGGAGCTGCGAATAGACCTGTTGCTATTGAACCCCAAAGGCCTGAGACTCCATGTATGCCGAAAACGTCCAGGGCATCATCATATCCAAGCTTTGCTTTTAGATAGGATATTGCAAAGTATGAGAATATACTGGTGATCAAGCCTATTATGATTGCTGCTGGTACTGTCACGAATCCTGCTGCCGGCGTTATGGCCACGAGACCTGCTATTGCACCAGATATTGCACCAAGTAGGGTGGGTTTGCCTGTTTTAAGGTAATCTATGATTATCCATGAAATCATAGCAGCTGCTGCTGCGGTGTTTGTCACGAGGAATGCTGATGCTGCAAGTCCACCTGCTGTGAGGGCCGAACCTGCGTTGAATCCGAACCAACCGAACCATAGTAGTGATGCTCCTATCACGGAATATCCTAGATGGTGTGGTAGTAGTCTTGTGTCTTTTCTTTTACCAAGTAAATATATTAGGGCTAGTGCCGCTATACCTGAGTTTATATGGACTACTGTGCCGCCTGCGAAATCTAGGGCTCCTAGTTGTGCGAGGAAGCCTCCGCCCCACACCCAGTGTGCTACTGGTACATAGACTAGACTTATCCAGAGTATGGCGAATGCCATCCATGCTGAGAATTTCATCCTTTCTACTATTGCACCTGAGATTAATGCTAATGTTATGGCCGCGAATGTTAATTGGAATCCTATGTAGATTAAGGCTGGTATTGTTGGTGCGAGTATTGCAGGGTCGTTGATGTTTATATTGTTCATGAATATGTTTATTGGGTTGCCTATTAGGCCGTGTATGTCCCCGCCAAATGCTAGTGGGTAGCCGTATATTACCCATATTATGCTTGCCAGTGCGAATGCTATTATGGACATGAACATTGTGTTTAGTACGTTTTCTTTTCTTGTTAGTCCACCGTAGAATAGTGCGACTCCTGGTACTGTCATGAGTAATACCAGGGCTGTTGATATGAGCATCCAAGCGGTGTCGCCAGGGTTTATTGTTGCGTTCATATTATTTTTCCTCCACAAAATTTATCGGAAACCGGAAGCCTTCTTCCGACATTATTGTGTTAACAAACATCATATATAAAGATTACGGATCCATAAAAAAACTGGCTGTCAAAAACTTCTGAGCGTAATATTCAAAAACCCCCATTTGACTTATGATTTTGATTCTAAGATTTATACGCGATGTTAAATCTTTTTTGACTTCCATTAGGCGCTAATATTTTCTGAGAAGATTTTCTGGAAAATTTTTCCAGTTTATTTGTGCTTGGCCCAATGTTCAAGTCAATCAGGAACACAAGAAACGTTTTGAAGTAATGAACAATTTTAAAAGTTACTATTAACATTATAACCTTTGAATAGCTTTTTATGTTGTTTAGAATCGTGTTTAGTTTGCTTTTGGGTTCTTTGTAGGATTTTGAGCGGAATATGCTGACTATTTCGAGTTTTTCGCCACGTATTTTATTTCATCCTATATGGTTTAGTTATCCTTGGTTCATAATGGGTTGAACTTCGTTATAGATACACATAACGAAGTTAGATCATGCCATTGAATTTTGGAAAGGACTTGAAACCTCATAAAATTTTTAATGAGTGGAGTTACCCAATGATCAGATGCGAGAGGGCCCCCTTTGAAAGATACTGATGGATCCCACTTTCATTTCATTGGATTTCTGTTCTTTCCTTTATTTAGGGGATCAAGTGAAAGATATTTGAATTTAAGCGCCCCTTACCATAAATAATAAAAGAGAATCATATAATAGATAGGATATGGGAAACTTGGGGTGAATGGTTAATGTTTGACATTTTTTTAGTGGAAGATGCTGGGCTTGAAGCTTCAGATTTAAAGGAAAAACTGGAGTCTCTTGGTTTTACTGTTAATGTTGCCAGTGAAATTGAAAACGTTAAAGAATTTAAACCCGACATAGTTCTGATATATACCACCCCTGAACGAATGATAGAATGGTCTGTTAAGGATCTTACTGTGCCTTTCACGTTTCTGATCGATTTTAAGGATAAAGCTGTTTTTACAGGTCCTCATTGTTGTATAGACAAGCCTCTTAATCTTGAAGAAATTAAACAATGCACACATTTTGTTTTTAACAAGATTATTTTAGAAGAAGAACGCTACAAGAACCTTTTTAAATATATAGATACTTGTGTGGCAGTTTATCAACCTGTAGATAATGGTAAAGACTTTATCATCAAAGACTTTAATCGGGCTGCTGAACAAACCGAACAAGTGAAAAAAGAAAACATTCTAGGAAAAAGAGTAACGGAGATATTCCCTGGAGTGGAAGACTTTGGCCTATTAGAAGTTTTTAAGAGAGTATACAAGACAGGCAACCCGGAACATTTCCCTATCTCCTATTATAAAGATGATAGGATTAGTGGATGGCGAGACAATTTCGTGTATAAATTACCATCAGGAGAAATAGTAGCAGTATACAAGGACGTGACAAGACAAAAACAATTAGAAGAAGAACTCAAAGAAAAAGAACAATTATACAGGAGCATATTTGATAATACTGGCTCCGCGACAGCCATAATAGAAGAAGACACCACAATATCACTCTGCAACAAAGAATTTGAAGAACTTACCGGCTATTCTAAGGAGGAAATAGAGGGTAAAAAAAGTTGGACAAAATTCGTAGTAGAAGAAGACTTGGAAAAAATGAAAAGATACCACAAGCTGCGCAGGATGGATCTTAGCCTAGCACCCAGAAACTACACTTTCAAGTTACGTGACCGATGGGGAAAAATCAGAGATATACAATTAACCATAGGGATGATTCCGGGGACTGGGAAGAGCGTGGCTTCGCTTGTTGATGTTACTGAGCTTAGGAATGCTGAAAGGAAGATTAGGGAAAGCCGGGAGAAGTACAGGGCTGTTGTGGAAACAGCTCCTAATGGTGTTTTGATTTTTGATAAGTTTGGGAGGGTGGTTGAGGTTAACAAGAGGGCGCTGGAAATTTCCGGGTTCAGGAAAGAGGAGCTGATTGGTAAAGATATTAAAGAATTAGCTCCCAGGGTCAGAATAGACCTTGTGGAGATCTTTGATTTATTTGAACGGGCTATTAAAGGAGAGAAGATAAAGGAGAAGGTTAGAAGCTTCACAAATCTGAAAGGTGAAAAAATCTACTACATAGCATATCCTTCGATTTTAAGGAAAAATAGTGAAATAATGGGCTTATCACTCATCATAGAAGATGTTACTGAGCGTTACAAAGCAGAAAAGAAGATCAAAGAATCCCTCATGGAAAAGGAGACATTGTTGAGGGAGATACATCATCGGGTTAAGAATAATATGCAGATTATTCAAAGTTTGTTAAGTCTTCAAGCTGCCAGAATGAAAGAAGAAGAAACTCAAAGACTGCTACAAGAATGTCAAGGAAGGATACGTGCCATGTCAATGGTACATGAGCATTTATACCAATCAGAAACAATAGCAAAAATCAACATCAAAGAATACATAGAAAAACTCCTAGAAGATCTAGTCATCCTCTACAAGGCTAAAATCAAAAAGAAACTGAAAATCGAGAAAATACAACTAGACCTAGACACAGCCATACCACTCGGCCTAATAATAAACGAACTCGCTACCAATAGCATCAAATACGCATTCCCAAATGGAAAAGGTACCATAACAATAAAACTCACAAAACAAAAAAACAAAATAAAACTAACAATAGCAGACGACGGAATAGGCCTCCCAGAAAATATCAAACCAGAAAAAACAGAAACACTAGGCCTAAAACTCGTAAACATCCTAACCAAACAACTCAACGGAAAAATAACCCACAAAACAAAACCAGGAACAAAATTCAAAATAACATTCCCCCAAAACCTAAAAAACTAATCCAAAAAAAAACTATTATACCTTTTCAGTGCAACCCATCACATCCCCCCCAAACCTTATAATCAACCAAAACACCAAAAAAAACTGGTAACTTCGTTATGCGTGAATATAGCTCAAAAACCAATTCTAAACAAACTAAACCCCCCAAAAAACCACTATAAGGCCATTATAACACCCATCCTATAGTTGGTCGTGTTTTTTTTGCTTGCGCTCCAAGCACGACTTTAATATTATTAACGCTTCATGTAATACTTGTCATGAAATGATTTTTGATATATAATATGCTTGAAATCAAAGCAAAAGGACCGTCAATTACTTGAAGAGAGACTTATTTTTTCTTTTTTTTGCTGTAGAATAATGTGAATAGTTCCTTCGTCTCTTGAGCTATTCAACATGAAAAATGTATAATGAATAGGGTTCTTTTGATTCCTTGTTGAGTTTTTTTATGTGAATAAATATTTTACATGTCTATATGTTGTAGACATCTTCCAGATTAGTTTCCTTATTCCCTTACTTGATACTTATTTGCACTAATTTTTATCATTGAAAACTCTCTCTTCACTATGGATATAATTGTTTCTATCAATTTTTGAAATTAGGGTTCATGGTTATTGGAGTGGCTTGTTCCGTCAATTGCCACCCAAATATAATGTTGAATAAGCGTACTGTGAAGTCGAGCATCGTATTCAGGGAGTGGGTGCCGATGTCCTTGAAGAGCTTCTCCAGTATCGTGGAACACCCTTTAAACCGAGCATCTTAAATAAAAATTAGACATTAAACCAAAAACGGATGTGAATTCACCGTACTTAAATCTTAAACGCATCTTAAAACGTAAGAGAACCATTACTCGATGTTGAGCGTGTTTACACTTCGGTTGCAAATGGAGTCATTCAGATACTTAAACGCTACAGATATAAGCTTTATTTTTCTGTTGCTTGTCAAGACCCGCCTCCCAAAGGGGATACACAATAGAGGAGGCGGGTTTAAATATTTTGTGTGTTATAGAAGTTATGGTGAGATGTTTACCCTATGAAGGAATTTCAGCTAACTTTGGTGTGAAAAACTAGCCCGCATCTAATGAGAGGTGTGGGGTTGGGGGCTATACCCTCGGAACTCCCAAAATGAAGCCTTTGACGCAAGTTCAGGTGGAACGGGAGAAGCCCCATCCGAGAGGGTGGGGTAGTTCACCTGCACTTGGGATTATTGCCTCGAATGAGGGTTTTGAGGATTCTATCACCTTTTTTAAAAACCTTCCGGTGTATGTTCCTGATTCTGCAACTTCTTCGGGCGTTCCTTCCGCGACTATTCTACCTCCCTCTTCGCCTCCTTCCGGTCCAAGGTCTATTATATGATCGGCCATTTTAATAACATCCAGATTATGTTCTATGACCACCACGGTATTCCCCGCATCTACAAGGCGATTTAGCACATCTAAAAGCTTTTTTATATCATCAAAGTGCAGGCCTGTGGTGGGCTCATCTAATATATAGAGTGTTTTGCCTGTGCTTTTTCTGCTTAATTCCTTTGCAAGTTTGACTCTTTGTGCTTCGCCGCCAGATAATGTTGTTGCGGGTTGTCCCAATTTTATATAGCCCAAGCCAACATCATATAGGGTTTGGAGTTTATTTTTGACTGATGGTACATTATGGAAGAAATCTAATGCTTCTTCCACTGTCATGTCAAGTATATCGGCAATGTTTTTTCCCTTGTATCTGACTTGTAGTGTTTCTTCGTTGTATCTTTTACCTTTACATACTTCACATGGGATGTAAACGTCGGCTAGGAAATGCATTTCTATTTTTATGATCCCATCACCATTACAGGCTTCGCATCTGCCTCCTTTCACGTTGAAACTGAATCGGCCCGGCTTGTATCCTCTTTTTTTCGCTTCGGGTGTTTGGGCGAAAAGTTCTCTTATGTATGTGAATACTCCGGTGTATGTTGCGGGGTTGGAGCGTGGTGTTCTTCCTATGGGTGATTGGTCTATTATCACGACTTTGTCTAGGTAATGTACGCCTTTCATGTCTTTATGTTTACCTGGATTCATATGTTTGTTGTTTAATCTTTCATAGAGGCCTTTGTAGAGGATGTCGTTGATAAGGGTGCTTTTACCGGAACCTGAGACGCCTGTAACACATGTGAAGACTCCTAGTGGTATTTTAACGTTGATTTCTTTCAAGTTGTGTTCCTTGGCGCCAATTATCGTGAGGTGTTTACCATCAGGTTTTCTTCGTTTGGTGGGTGTTGGTATTGTTTTTTGGCCTGAAAGGTATTTTCCTGTGAGTGATTCTTGGTTTTCCATTATGTCCTTTGGGGTTCCTGTTGCGACTATGCGGCCTCCGTGTTCACCGGCTCCTGGGCCTATATCAATGATATAATCTGCGGATAATATGGTTTCTGGGTCGTGTTCGACAACTATTAGTGTGTTGCCGAGGTCTCTGAGTTTTTTTAGGGTGTTTATTAATCTGATGTTGTCTCTTTGGTGTAGGCCTATGGTTGGTTCATCTAGGATGTAGAGCACTCCTACGAGTCCTGAGCCTATTTGTGTGGCTAGTCTGATTCTTTGGGCTTCTCCGCCTGCGAGCGTCCCTGATGGTCTGCTTAGTGTTAGGTATTCTAGTCCGACGTCGACTAGGAATTTTAGACGTTCTTTTATTTCTCTTAGAACGTCTTTTGCTATGTGTTCTTCTCTTTGGGTTAATTTGAGTTCTTGGAAGAATTCCATGGCTTCTTTGATTGACATTTCAGTGATTTCGTGGATTGATTTGCCATTTATTGTAACTGCGAGGCTTTCGGGGCGGAGTCTGCTACCGCCACATGTGGGGCAGGGTCTGTTGCTCATGAATTCTCCGATGTATCTTCTCATATAATTGGATTTGGTTTCTAGGTAGATTCTTTCTAGGCGGGGGATTACACCTTCGAATCTTCTATTGACGCGATATTTTCTGTTTTTTCTTTTGAATACGAATTGTATTCTATCCTGGGATCCGTATAATATGATTTTTTGGTGTTCTGGGTCGAGGTCTTGGAATGGTGTGTCCATGCTGAATCCGTAGTGTTTGGCTAAGGCTTTGAGCATCTGATAGTAGTAGTTTTCTTTTTTCAGGGACTTGCTCCATGGTATGATGGCTCCCTGGTTTAATGAGAGTTCGGGTTTTGGGACTACAAGGTCTGGGTCGATTTCCAGTTTATTTCCAAGGCCGTTGCATTCTGGGCAGGCTCCATGGGGGCTGTTGAATGAGAACATCCTTGGGCTGATTTCTTCGAAGTTTATGCCGCAGTCTGTGCATGTGAAGTGTTCGCTGAAGACTTTTTCTTTCATAGTGTCATGGTATAGGATTATTAGTGTGCCTTCACCTAATTTTAGGCTTGTTTCGACGGAATCTGCTAGTCTTTTTCTGAAGTTTGTGTCTGAGCGTATTATGAGCCTGTCTACTATAACATCTATTGTATGTTTATGGTTCTTTTCAAGGTTGAAATCTTCTTCTAGGCTGTGTATTTCACCGTCTACACGGACTCTTACGAATCCGTCCTTTTTGAGTTTTTCCAGCACCCTTTTGTGTTCTCCCTTCCGGTCTTTTATGATCGGTGCTAGTATGTATATTCTTGTACCGTCTTTTTCTTGGAGTATCTGGTCTATGATTTGTGTTGAGGTTTGTTGTGAGATTTCTTTTCCACAAATGTAGCAGTGGGGTTTGCCTATACGCGCAAAGAGTAGTCTGAGGTAATCGTATATTTCTGTTATTGTTCCTACGGTGGATCTTGGGTTCATTTTTGTGGCTTTCTGGTCTATTGATATGGCTGGTGACAGTCCCTCGATATAGTCTACGTCTGGTTTTTTCATCTGTCCTAGGAATTGTCTTGCGTATGCTGATAGGGATTCTACGTATCTTCTTTGTCCTTCTGCGTATATTGTGTCGAATGCGAGTGATGATTTTCCTGATCCGCTTATTCCGGTTATGACAATAAATTTGTCCCTTGGGATTTTGAGGTTTATGTTTTGGAGGTTGTGCTCCCTTGCACCTTTGATCATGATATTCTTTTCCATGGTATCCCTTAATTTCTATTTTGAGATGCCTTTAAGGGCTAGTATCTGGTCTCTGATCTTGGCAGCTTTTTCAAATTCGAGGTTTGATGCGGCTTCTTTCATCTCTTCTTCAAGATCGGCTATTATGAGTTTCAGTTCATCCTCTGGAACTTCGCTGAGGGTTTCCACTTCTATTTTCTCCTTTTTAACTTTGAGGCTTCTCTTAGCACTTTTTGGTGTTATGCCATGTTTCTTGTTATATTCTAGTTGCATTTCTCTACGTTTGTTTGTGGTTTCTACAGCAGCTTTTACCGAGTCTGTGAGTTCGTCAGCATAGAGTATGACTTCGCCTCTAACATGGCGGGCTGCCCTGCCAATGGTTTGGATGAGTGAGGTTTCAGATCTTAGGAAACCTTCTTTGTCAGCGTCTAGGACTGCTACGAGGGAAACTTCTGGCAGGTCCAGTCCTTCTCTTAGTAGGTTGACTCCGATGAGGCAATGGAATTCTCCCATCCTAAGACTGTTTATGATATCAACCCTCTCAAGAGTGTCTATCTCAGAGTGGAGGTATCTTACCTTGATACCCATCTTTGAATAGTAGTCTGTGAGGTCTTCAGCCATCCTCTTTGTGAGTGTGGTTACAAGTATCCTCTCATCCCTTCTAATGTGACGCTTTATCTCATCGAAGAGGTCGTCTACTTGGCCTTTAGCCGGTCTTACTATGACTTTGGGGTCTACAAGTCCTGTGGGTCTTATTATCTGTTCAACCACCCTTTGGCTTCTTGAAAGTTCATATCTTCCAGGGGTTGCTGACACATATATTATCTGGTTTATAGTGTCCTGGAATTCTTTGAATTTAAGTGGACGGTTTTCTTGTGCTGAAGGTAATCTGAAACCATATTCTATGAGGGTTTCTTTACGTGATTTGTCCCCCTTGTACATTCCTCTTATTTGTGGTATTGTAACATGGGATTCGTCGATAACTGTCAGGAAATCGTCTGGGAAATAATCTAATAGTGTGTAGGGTTTATCACCCCAGTTGCGCCCGCTAAGGTGTAGTGAATAGTTTTCGATACCTGGACAATACCCCATCTCCCTTAACATTTCAATGTCGAACTTTGTGCGCTGTTCAAGCCTCTGAGCCTCTAGGAGCTTACCTTGGCTTCTCAGTTCTCCTAATCTTTCTTTAAGCTCCTCTTCTATGGATTCTATGGCTTTTTCCATACGATCCTCTGATATGATGAAGTGTTTGGCCGGGAATATAGTGACCTTTTCCAGGTTTTTTATAGTTTCTCCCCTTGTGGGGTGTATTAGAGATATTGAGTCTATCTGGTCTCCGAAGAATTCTATGCGTATCGGGGGCATTCCATGGACTGGGTTAACTTCTAGTATATCGCCTCTGACTCTGAACTGTCCCCTGTCAAATTCGATATCATTTCGTTCATATTGCATGTGCACGAGCTCTGATAGGATATCTTCCCTGTCTTTATGGGATCCGACCTTTAATGAGAGTGTGAATTGGCCATAATCCCATGGGGCGCCTATGCCATAAATGCAGGATACGCTTGATACCACGATAACATCTTCTCTTGTGAGGAGTGATTGTGTTGTTGAGTGCCTCATCAAGTCTATTTCATCGTTTATTGAGGCTTCTTTGTCTATGTAGGTGTCTGTCTGTGGAATGTATGCTTCTGGCTGGTAATAGTCATAGTAGCTTACGAAGTATTCCACTGCATTCCCTGGGAAAAACTCTTTAAATTCTTCGTATAATTGTGCGGCGAGCGTCTTATTATGTGAGATTACGAGGGTTGGTTTTTGAACCTTTTCTATGACATTTGCTATTGTGAAGGTTTTACCTGATCCAGTGACTCCAAGGAGTGTTTGCTCCCTTAAACCCTCCTTTATCCCATTGACTAGTGCATCGATGGCCTTGGGCTGATCCCCTCGGGGTTTGAAATCTGATTCTAATTTAAATTTCATCATTTATCACTGGCAGAAAAACCGGGATTCTATGAACTATAAGGATGATATATTCATGGTGTCATATATAATTTTGTAAGAGACTATGATAGGGGTTTATAATTTGGCAGTGGCTGTTGAAAAGGTTGAAGATCTCCCTGATAAAATCGGCGTTTACATACTAAAGGATGGGAAAGGTAACATACTTTATATTGGAAAATCCATATCCTTGAGGAAACGTGTTAAATCCTATTTCCAAGCCACTGATAATCCGAAGATAAAAGCCATGAGAAAACACCTAGATCACATAGAATATATCCTAACAGACACTGAAAAAGAAGCCCTGATACTGGAAAGTAATCTTATCAAAAAATATAGGCCACCATATAATGTGCAGCTCAAGGACGATAAAAGATACCCTTACATTAAAATCACCAGGGAAGAATATCCAAGGATAACGATAACAAGGAGGATAACCTCGGATGGCTCTTATCTCGGACCCCTAACCAACACATTCGCCGCTAAAAAGATGATCAAGTTTCTAAAATCCCTATTCAAAATCAGAGATTGTAAAGTAATGGACGGACCATGCCTCAACAAGCAATTAGGCTTATGCCACAGTCCCTGCGCTGGTAATATTTCAAGGGAAGAGTATATGCAGATAATCAGAAAGGTTGAACTTTTTTTCCAGGGACAATACAAAGACATCATAACCGAACTAAAAAAGGAAATGGAAGAAGCGGCCTCAAAACTTGAATTTGAAAAGGCAGCGCTTCTAAGAGATCAGATAGCATCACTAAGAGAGGTTATGGAAAGAGAAAAGACCACATTCGCCCTTGGGATAGAAAAGGATGTTATAGCTGCGAAACTAGATGATGAAAAAGCCTCTATCATAATACTTCACATAAAAGATGGGAAAATCACAGGAAAAGATGATTTCACAATGAACAACACCAAAGAAGAACCAGAAGAAAAGATATTATCAGCATTCATCCAACAATACTATTCAACCCCACACCAAATCCCAGAAGAAATACTCATAGAACACAACACAAAATCCAAGAAACTACTGGAAGAATGGCTATCAGATATTAAAGGGGTTAAAGTCAAAATCAGAAAACCAAAAAAGGGAAAAGACCTAAAATTCCTAAAAATCGCAAGAGAGAACATCAAATTATCCAAGAGAAAATCAGAAACCCATAGTATACTATCAGAACTTAAAAGACAACTTAAACTCCCAACATATCCCAGGAGGATAGAAGGCTATGATATCTCAAACATTAGTGGAAAAACACCAGTAGGATCAATGGTAACATTCATAGATGGAAAACCAGCCAAAGGCCTGTACAGACAATACAAAATACACACAAGAGGACCAGACGATTATGCCATGATCCGTGAAATCATAAAAAGAAGATACCTAAAAGATGAAGTGAAAGCAGACCTCATAATAATAGATGGAGGACTCGGACAACTAAATTCAGCCCTCCAAGTCCTAGAATCACTAAATATCAAAATACCAATTATAGGAATTGCAAAAAAAGACGAAAGAATATACACCCCATATTCCACTAATCCCATATATTTACCCAGAAATTCAAAAATCTTACACCTTATAGAGCATGTCAGAGACGAAGCCCACAGGTTCGCCATCAAATACCACCGCAAATTAAGAGACAGAAAATCCAAAACTTCAACACTCGACAAAATAAAAGGCATCGGACCTAAAAGGAAAAAAAACCTACTAAAACACTTCGATGGGGTGGAAGCCATAAAAAATGCTACTATAAAAGAATTAAGCCAAGTAGATGGGATAAACAAGAAAATCGCCGAGAGAATCCACAAACACTTCCAAAAAAAAGATCTGATGAGGAGACCATAAAATGACATCACTAATATCAGTGGCCAAATGCACATCATACAAACTCCCAAAAGTCCAAAAGGCCATCAGAGAATGTATCGACAGAATAGACGGCCTTAAAGATTTGGAAAAAGGCGACCATGTGCTGCTTAAACCAAACCTTTTAATGAGCAGCACACCCCAAGAGGGGATAACAACACACCCCTCCATTGTAGAAGCCACAGCAAAAATACTACTCGAAAAAAATGCAAAAATTATGATAGGAGACAGCCCAGGAAGCCCCTACACCAACCTAAAAAATCTCTGGGAAAAAACAGGAATGAAAACCATAGCAAAAAAACTAAACATCAAACTTTTAAACTTCGAATCAACAGGATCATATATCAAAAAATTCGGATCAGAAGAATATCCCATAGCAAAACCCATCCTTGAATGCGATTTCATCGTGAACCTGCCAAAAATAAAAACCCATAACCTAACAATATTAACATGTGCAGTGAAGAACATGTATGGGGTCATCCCAGGAGCCAGAAAAACGGATTACCACAGAAGATACCCAAGACCATCAGAATTCAGCGAAAAAATAGTTGACATATACAAACTTGCAAAACCAGACCTGACAATAGTAGATGGTATAATAGGAATGGAAGGCAACGGCCCCTCTGGAGGCGACACCAGAAAACTTGGAATGATACTAGCATCAGAAGACGCTGTTGCATTAGATGTTTACATCTCCCATATCCTTGGAATGGACCCTTACATGATCCCATCTAATAGAATCGCGATAAAAAAAGGTCTTGGCAGCGGCCCAGGTAACATCAAGATTATAGGAGACGAACCACAAGTGATAGATGATTTCAAATGGCCATCCAACATATATCATGTCCTTGAATTTTTCCCTTCTAAACTTGCAAGGATACTTCTCAGGTTTTGGTGGTCGAGACCAGCCATTGATGATAGGTGTTGTAAAAACTGTGGAATATGTATAGAGGCATGTCCAGCCGGAGCTCTTAGTGAAGGCCCATCATCTCCAAGATTCGATTATGAGAAGTGTGTGAATTGTCTATGTTGTATGGAACTTTGTCCCCATCATGCATTTTATCATGAGAAAAGTTTCCTTTACAAGTTAACTTCACGTTTATCAAAAAATGGAGGGGAGTGACCAAATATGGAATTGTTTTCAGATGAGATAAACATAAAAACTACAAAGCGAGTAGAACTTGTAAACATAACCGATAAGGTGAAAAGTCTTGTGAAATCTTCCAATATCAAGGATGGTATAGTTAATGTTTTCACAAGGCACACGACTTCGGCCATTTTTATAAACGAGAACGAATCAAGGCTACTGGGAGACTTTGAAAAGATCATTGAAAGGTTGATTCCAATGGGGGGTTCATATGGACATAATGCCATTGACAATAATGCGGATTCCCATTTAAGGGCGATGATTATAGGTGGCAGCCAGAGCATACCCCTCATCGGCGGTTCACTTGATCTTGGAACATGGCAGAGCATATTCTTTGTTGAATTTGATGGTCCAAGGAGCCGGAGAATCAGGGTCACTATACTTGGTAAGTGACCCCCCCCAATGCTACCATTGGAGTTTCTAACATGAAATTTTACAAGTTGAGGAATTCACCTAGGTTTCACACCTATGGGAGTCTTCCCGGCTCGACCCCCATCTCATGTTCTTCTTGTTAAAGAACAAGGCTACGATTCTATGGAAAGGGCATCTTGTCCACTTCCCCTTTTGTGTGTCCCCCCCATTCGGGATGTGGGGGTCTTACAAGTGCATTTTGTGGGGGAAGGTTATTTCAAAGGCGACAACTGGATACTCTAGATTGAAATTGGTTATGACTTCCGGGTGTAATTCTCCGAAGAATCCTTTTAATCCATTTTTGTCATTTATCTTTGCGCATCGTCCCCTGATAAATGATGGATGATCTAGATTTTCTATTTTGAACTTGTATCCAAGGTTTTCTAGTATGGCTGCTACTGTAGATTTTATCTCGGTGAAGTTGGCATTTGAATGTATTATGGCCCCTGCAAGTTTTTTGATTATGCGAGTGTTTGTTTCTTGTCGTTTGTCAAGGTATATTACGTCGCCTATTTCGAATATCTTTTGGGGTAGGTCTTCGTGTCTGTTGGCTTCTAGGAATTCTAGTAGGCTGTTAAGTAGGCTTTTTCGTATCATTGTCCTGTCGGTGGATATTGGCTGGGCTACTTCAACTCTTTCATCTTCTTCAAGTCTCATTTTTTTGTAGTGGTTTTCCTCGTTGGTTAACATTAGGCTCATGATCTCTTGGAAGCCTAAGCCTATCATAACCTCTCTTATGGATTTGTCGGCTTCGTGCCATGGATTTTCTTTTCCAATGGTGGGGATTGCTGGAAATTCTGGTTTGATGTTCTTGAAGCAATATTGTATCGCGATATTTTCGATTATATCGACTTCGTGGAGTATGTCGATCCGGTATGGTGGGATTTTAACCTTGATTTCATCTTCTGAGATGATCTCTGCATCCATCCTAGCTTTTTCTAGGAGATCTTTTATGGTTTTTGGGTTGATTTTTATCCCGGTTATCCTTGCAACATTTGAAATCTTCAATTTTTTTGTTTTTGGGGTTAAATCTGGCGTTTTAAGTTCTTTTTCTGGACGTATTACCTTTAGAGTTTCTATTTTTCCACCGGTTTCTGCGAATGATGTGCATATTATATTCAATGTTTGCATGACTGCGCGCTCATCAGTCCCTGTAACATCAATAAGTATGTTGATGGTATCATCTTTGAGTTTTGTGAGTTCTCCATTGATTATGGGAGGCATTGAAAGTACTTTTTTGTTTTTGTCAACGATTAGGGGGTAACGGTCAAAGGCTTTTAAAAGATGTGCGTATTCCACGCCCTTTGGGTGTTCTCTGAGTATCTGGGCTGGTGTCATTTCATGGTCGCAGTCAAGTGGTGTGAATTTCACTTCATCTGGTTTAACTGCTTTATAGGTGAATGGGGCTTCCACTACGTCGAGATTGTGTATACCAATAGCCACTTTTTTCCTATCTCTTCCTATCACCCAATGTAGATCCTCTTGGAACTCCATAACCTGCTTTAACCTTTTATCATTAAAATTAACATTTTTAACAACACCCATCCCAATATATGGCCTCACATCCACTACACTCTCATCCACATATACTTGCATTCCTGAGTTTTTAACTTTATAGGATGGCATTCCCTTCTCTATGCCGATGAAACCTTTAAGGCTCCTTGCAACACCTTCTACCGAGAGCTGGTCCGGCCTGTTGGGGAAAAATTCTACTTTTATACTTTTTTCATCGAATTCTTCAATGTCACTACCTAGCATGGGTAGAATCTCAATGAGTTTGTCCTTGTCTATGTCCACTCCAAGGTTTTTTAGATCTTCATAATCGATTGTTATAACTGGCATTATGAACACCAAGATAACTTCTCTGATAGATATACTAATCTAGATAATAATAATTTTGTGCCCAAACCCCTATTTTAGGTTGGGTGTCTGAAGATTTTATGTTTGTGGAAAAATATTTTATCTTTGGAGATCATATATAATGCATGGTGAAGAGTAATGAAGGTTATAAAGAGGAGAGGGGTGCGTGAAGCATATAAGCCTTCTAAGATCAGAGCATCCCTTGAAAAGGCCACTATCGATGCGGGTTATAGTCTTGAAGAGAAAAAGGAGATCATTGACAGGATTTATGAGAATGTAACTAGGAAATTGGAGGGTGAAGAGGAGGTGAAAACTGATACTATAAGGATGTGTCTCCTCACGGAACTTGATAAATGCGAACCATATATTGCAAAGTCTTGGAGAAGATTTGAAAGGAAATACAAGTCATGATCCGGGGGGTTGTTTATCCACCATCCCCCCAAAGTTTTGGGTTAGAATGGCTTATAGGTTACTTTGAATTCGTTTTCATTGATTTTTTCAATTTTTTTTATAGTTTGAAAGAGTATATCTTTTTCTTGTTTTGTCATGACATTGAAGTTGTAATGTTTTGATTTGTATTTTGGGTTTTTCCCTGGGTGAAATTGGCATGTTTTTCTAGCCGTTCCATTATAAGCTTTTTTGATAGCTTTCGCGCCATTTTTATTCTTGATTCTATTGTAGTTTTGAATTTTGGGTTGATCTCGTATCCTATCGAGTTTCTGCTGGTGCACATTGCAGCTATTGTAGTTGTCCCTGTGCCGAGGAAGGGATCCAGGATAGTGCCTCCTTGGATTGAGTACATGCTTATGAGTCTATATGCTAATCTAAGAAGATATGCGGCGGCTCTTCTTTCTAGATGATCCAATTTTGGGGGGCGCCCTTCAGATCAGTCCATATATCAGAGAACCATTCATTCCGCTCCTCCCAAAAATATGCGCTTTCTCTCCTTTTTTTGATTTCATCCTTGTTGAATTTTCTTTTACCTCCTTTTCTGAATATTAGGATGTATTCATGTTCCAGTCTCACATATGCATTGGGTGGTAACATTCCCGAGCCCATGAATTTCGTGGGCTTGTTCGTCTCTTTCCTCCAGATGATCAGTGGCAGCATATCATAACCTTTATCTTTGAAATAGGATACTATATGGGAATGATTTGGATAAACTTGGAAAGAATCCCCTATTTTCCTTGTAGCATCCCCTATATTGATACAGACTATCCCAGAGGGGGCTAATATTTTATCTATTTCATCCCAGACCTTGTCTAGTTCCATGTGCATAAGATTATATGCTCTCATACCATCCTCGTTTTTGAGTGCTTCATCTATCCTAGGATTAAATGAGGAGAACAGCTTATCCCATATTTCTATCATTGGGTATGGTGGCGAGGTTACTGTGAGATTCACAGTACCAGGAAGAACCTCAGTTATATCCCTTGAATTTTTAAAGATTATTTTATGAGTAGTTTCCATTTTTTCCTCCTACCCTTCTTTTCAGTGTTCTATGAAATTTAAAATTTTAGAAAAGTCATAGAGGAACCCCACCATAATATTTATATAATGGGAGGGTTTCATTTAAATGTTGGTGATATGGTGGCAAGAAGGGCAGTTTATTTTCTGATAAGCATAATCTTGGCATTATTGGTTTATATGATCCCATTACATGGTATTGGATCTTCTGGCCATGCTGCTTTATCATTACTGGTATTTGCCATTGTCATGTGGGTTACTGAGGTCGTGCCATTATCTGTGACTTCTCTGATCATATTATTTATACAGCCGATAATTGGTATCCAAAGTTTTGAAGAAGCTGTTATAGGATTTGCAAACCCTATAATCTTTCTTATGATAGGTGGTTTTATAATGGCGGAAGCCATCAGGAAAAGTGGACTTGCACTCCGATTAACCTACACTTTACTATCAAAACTTGGAATCTCCCCTAAAAGAGCGCTTTTTGCGAGTATATTCTCAACTGGCTTGTTATCTGCTTGGATCGAGAATGTTGTGGCATTTGCAATGTTACTCCCCATTATAAAGGAGATAGTTAACCTTATGGGTTGTAAAAATAGTGAACATGGTGGGAGCAATTTCGCGAAGAGTATGGTGCTTGGCGCGTCCTTCGGGTCATTGGCAGGGGGCTTTGCAACAGAGATAGGAACGGCACCCAACCTTATGGCGGCGGCTTATACAAATTTGCCATTCGTAAATTGGATGATCTTTGGGTTCCCACTTGCAATAATACTCATGCTCATAATCTGGAAGATCCTTTTGAGAATCTTTCCACCGGAAATCCATGATACTAAGGGTAAAGATAAGCTCGTGTCTGACAAACTTGATCTAATAGGGTCAATGAATCGAGATGAGAAGATGAGCACTCTCATATTATCCTTCGCCATTTTATTGTGGATCACGGCCAGTTGGACCGGTATAAACAGCTATTCCGTGGCGCTTATAGCTGGTGTGCTCTTCATCCTATCAGGTGTGATAGATTGGAGGGATGCGCAGAAAAACATTGACTGGGGCCTTATAATATTCTTCGGGGGTGCTCTTTCACTCGGATCAGCGCTCTTAAATACAGGAGCAGCCAAATGGCTTATAGAAGATATAATAGTGGCTATGGGTTCTCCTTCCCCCATTGCTATAATGATTGTTCTCATGATATTATCAGTTATTATAACGCAGGTTATGTCTAATGTAGCGTTGTCAGCTATACTCGTTCCATTGTCTGTTACACTGGCTCATACGCAACATTTACCTGTAGGCACATATGCGGTGCCTGTTGCAATGGCATGTTCCCTTTCCTTCTTGTTACCTACAGCTGATCCTACGGTGGCTATGGCCTATGGAACAGGTTTTGTGAAACTAGGGGATATTCCGAGAAGTGGAGTTCCATTAATTATAATTGGGGTGATTTTAACGATTATTGTAATCTTCACAATAGCGAAGCCGTTCCTAGTAGCCTAGTAGTTTTTCTATGAATTCTAGGTTTATGTTTTTTTCCACGATTTGTGCTAATCTGTCTAGTGAGAATCTGCTGTTGTTATGGAATTCATCTATATTGTAGGGTTCTGGTTCTAGGCCTTTTCTTTCACGTAGTATGTTTGTGAAGTAGCGGCGGAATCTGAGATTGTGGAATATGCCATGTAGGTATGTTCCGATGATGTTTCCTTCAACTGCTCCGTCTAGTTTTTTTCCTGGTATGTTGCCGCAGCCCTTTTCTAGGCGTATGAGGGCTTTGGAGTTTCCTAGGATTGTTGTGCCTTCATGGAGTTCGTAGCCGCTGATATGGGCTCCTTTTAATTTTTTGAATATTCCGTTGCCTATTATTTTTCCCCGGCTTTGTGTTATTATCTTTGGGGCGCCTGTGAATTCTGTTTTACAGTCGAGCAATCCCAGGCCTTTTATGCTTCCATGGTGTGATTCTCTATGGCTTTCGTCTATTATTTTTTCGCCCAGCATTTGGAATCCGCCGCAGATCCCGAATATTAAACTTTCATCTTTTTGGTTGTTTATTTCATTGTGGAATCCTTTTTCTTTTAGGAATAGGAGGTCGTTTATGGTGTTCCTTGTTCCGGGTATTATGATGGCGTCTAATCCTTTAAGGGTGTCTTCTGCTTCTATAAATTTTATTGACACGTCTTTTTCATACTCTAGGGGGTCTATGTCTGTGAAGTTTGATATTCTTGGCAGTCTTAGGACTCCTATTTTTATTTTTCCCTTGCTTTTGTATTTTCTTTCTGATAGTGAAGCTGAGTCTTCTTCTGGTAATTTTAAGTTTTGGTCGTATGGTATGACTCCGAGTATTGGGACTTTGATTATTTTTTCTATTTTTCTGATACCTGGCATTAGAATGTCTAGGTTTCCCCTGAATTTGTTTATTATCACTCCTTTTATCCTTTCTCTATCTTTTTTGTCTAGTAGCATGAATGTGCCTGCGATTGATGCGAAAACGCCTCCCTTGTCTATGTCTGCTATGAGTATCACGTCGGCGTCTGCTAGGTGTGCTATTTCCATGTTGGCGAGGTCGTATTGGCGCATGTTAATTTCGGCTGGTGAACCAGCACCTTCGATTATTATAAGATCATGGTTTTTTTTGAGATGATCTAGGGATTCTTTTATGGCTTTCAAGGCTTTTGGCCGGAATTTTCTCTGGTATTCATAGAAGTTCATGTTACCTGCTGGTTTTCCATGGATTATCACCTGTGATATGAAGTCTTCCTTGGGTTTTAGGAGTATGGGGTTCATGTGATGTGATGGTTCGATTCCAGCTGCATCTGCTTGGAGTACCTGTGCCATGGCTATCTCCCTGTTTTCTCTTGTTGTGTAGGAGTTGAGTGACATGTTCTGTGATTTGAATGGCGCGACCCTGTAGCCTTTTTTCGCGAATATCCTGCATAGTGCTGCTACCATAACGCTTTTACCAGCGTTTGATGATGTTCCTTGTATCATTATACATTTTGCGCTCATATGATAACTGTCCCCCCAGAGACTATTAGTTATATATATCCAATGTTTAAAGATAAAAGTAGTGAGGTTGATTTCATGGAATCTACTAGCCTTGAAGATATCTTCTTTGAACATTCCAAAAGTGCTAATATCATAGTAAAAGATTCTAGGATAGAAAAGTATAACAGTGAATTCATAAGGTTAACTGGTCTACCAGAGGATACCATAATAGGGCTTAGCCTCGCGGATATCATAAAAGATGATACTAAAAATTTGATGACTGGCAGAATCCTTGAAAATCTACAACTGAATCTTAGTGTTGATGGTTCAATACCAGTTATTGCAACCTGTGTTCCACTCGGAAATGGAAGATTATTCTTGTCAATGAAATCCAGCGAAAAATTACTAAAAGGGTTTAAATCTGTCTTTGAATCCACTGCCGATGCTATACTCATAGTAGATGATGATGGTAAGATTGTTGAAGCAAACCCATCATTCTCAAAAATATTTGGATATGATAGGGATGATATCATAGGCCAAGACCTTACCCTTATAATACCCCCAGAGTCTCATGAAGATTTTAAGGAACTTATGGATAGGTTTAAGAGGGAGGGTGAACATCCACTTGCAGGCAGAATATTCGAAACTAAGAGTCGTCGAGCTGATGGGAGTATCATAGAAGTTGAAATGTCATTAACCCCCTGGAGCTTCAGGGAAGAAAATTATACCACGTCTATTATCAGGGATATCAGCGAAAGAAAGAAGATGGAAAAGGAGTTAAGGGCAAGCGAGGAGAAGTATCGTAGAGTAATCGAAAAATTCATACAGAATGCACTTGCACTTATAGCCGAGATAAAAAAATAATAGTAAATAAATGTTAGAAAAATATTTAACCTATAAAAAACCTAGAAATATTAAAGTTATTATTTTTTCCTATTCACATTAAATCGGGAGGAAGCTGAATAAAAATGACAAGCGAGGTTAAAAAAGCCACAATGAGAGAATCATTCTCATATAAAACCTCAAAGGATATAAAAGTACCTGAAAGGTTAATAGACCAGATAATAGGACAAGAAGAAGCAGTTGAAACCATAAAAAAGGCTGCTGAGCAACGCCGCAACGTACTACTCATAGGCGAACCCGGCGTTGGAAAATCAATGCTTGCAAAAGCAATGGCAGAACTACTACCAAGAGAACAACTCCAGGATATACTGGTTTACCCAAACCTCGACGACCCAAACAATCCAATTATTAGCACAGTACCCGCCGGAGAAGGCAGAAAAATAGTGATGAGCCACAAAAACAGGGCAAGAGCCCAAGAAGAAAAGAAAAGCCTTTTCATGATAATGATAATCACCTTCATACTCATAATGGGCTTCATGCTCAAACAATTCCTCGCAGCCATAATAGCCGCCGGAATAATATTCTTAGCATTACAACAAATGAGACCACGCAAAACAATAATGGTACCAAAACTATTAATAAACAACGAAGGTGAAAAAACAGCACCATTCGTCGACGCAACCGGAGCCCATGCAGGAGCACTACTAGGAGACGTAAGACACGACCCATACCAATCAGGAGGCCTCGGAACCCCAGCACATGAAAGAGTAGAAGCAGGCATGATACACAAAGCCCACAAAGGAGTCCTATACATAGACGAAATAGGCACAATGAAAATGAAAACACAACAGGAACTCCTAACAGCAATGCAAGACAAAAAATACTCAATCACAGGGCAAAGCGAAACCAGCAGCGGGGCCATGGTAAGATCCCAGGCAGTACCCTGCGACTTCGTCCTTGTGGCCTCAGGTAACCTACACGTGCTTGAGGGCATGCACCCAGCCTTACGTTCAAGGATAAGAGGTTACGGTTATGAGGTCTACATGAAAGACACCATGCCAGACACAGAGGAGAACAGGCAAAAACTTGTACAATTCGTGGCGCAAGAAGTAGAAAAGGATGGGAGAATACCACACTTCAACAAGGACGCCATACAAGAGATCATAAGAGAAGCGCAGCGAAGAGCAGGTAAAAAAGATTCCTTAACCCTCAAACTAAGAGATCTAGGAGGTCTTGTGAGGGCAGCTGGTGACATAGCCAAAAGTGAAGGCGCAGAACTCGTATCCAAAAAACACGTTCTAAAGGCCAAGAAACTTGCAAGGACACTCGAACAGCAGATAGCTGACAGATACATCACCCAAAAGAAGAAATATAGTGTGTTCAAATCCCATGGTGGCGAAATCGGTAAAGTGAATGGTCTTGCGATCATAGGGGATCGTAGTGGCATAATATTACCTATAGCTGCTGAGGCGGCTCCTGCACAAAGCAAAGAGGAAGGTAGGATCATAGCCACTGGCAAACTAGGAGATATAGCAAAGGAAGCCGTTCAAAACGTAAGCGCACTCATTAAAAAATATACTGGAACAGACATCTCAAACTATGATATACACATACAATTCCTACAAGCCTACGAGGGAGTTGAAGGAGACAGTGCCAGCGTATCAGTTGCAACAGCAGTAATATCCGCCCTCGAGGAAATACCAGTAGACCAATCAGTCGCGCTCACAGGATCCCTAAGCATAAGAGGCGACGTTTTACCAGTTGGTGGAGTTACAGGTAAAATAGAAGCCGCGGCAGAAGCAGGGATAAAGAAAGTCCTAATACCCAAGGCCAACATGGATGATGTTATGATTGAAAAGAAATATGAGGGCAAAATAGAGGTAATACCAGTGGAGAGTCTAGGGGACGTGCTTAAACATGCGCTCATAGGTAAGGGCAAAGAGAGTCTAATAGAGAAGATGCAGAGGATAAGCGACATCATGCCAAAGAGTATAATGAAGAATCCCACAACACATTAACCATTTTTTAGGGTTTCTGCTATAAGTGGCGCTACTGACACAACACTCACCTCTGATTTGATGGTGTCAGTGGCTATAACATCATCCACGCCCGCTGAAAATATCCTTAGAAGGGCATCATCAACTAGCACAGGATGCACGCAAGCCACTCGGATCTCCCGCGCTCCTTGATCTTTAAGTATCCTAGATGCATTGACTATTGTACCTCCAGTGCTGATAATATCATCGACCACTATAGCACTCTTACCTTCTATATCAAGGTTTTTGATGCGTGTTTCCACCCTTTCAGGAGAAATACGTGTTTTTTCCATGTGATCATATTCGCATCCAATTATATTAGCCATGGTCTTGGCATAATCCAGGGCACCTTTATCAGGTGCAATTATAACAGGATCATCAACCTTTGAGGATAAATGTTCTGCTAAGAGTGGGATGGCTGAAAGGTCATGTGCTAGGATATTGAAAAATTCGATTATCTTATGTTCATGCAAGTTAATAGAGAATATTTCATCAGCACCCGCAGCCTCTAATAATTCTGCTATTATCTTCACTGAAATAGCTTCACCAGGTTTAAACCTTTTATCTTGTCTCGAATATCCAAGGTAGGGTATCACAACTTTTACTTTCTTGGCGCCGATATCTTTAAGGTTTTTTATTATGAAAAATAATTCCATGAAATTTTCATCTTGAGGATATCCTGTTGATTGTATCACAACAACCTCATCAGAAATTTCATCTTTTATCCTAACGTATCTTTCACCATCAGGGAATCTACGGGTTTCTATTGGACATAATTGTTCATCAAGTAGATTGGCAACCTTTGCTGCTAGATTTTGAGATGCGGAACCCCCTATTATCAAGATAATCACCCATTCCAAAAAGATGTTATATACATAGACTTTATATTAACTCCCCTCATAGATAAAATATAAACCCTAATACACTAAGTAAAATTAGAAATTTTGATGAGGTGGAATTCTTTGCACGAACTTTCCATGGCTGATGCCATAATAAAAACAGTTATTGACGCTGCCCAAAAGAATGATGCTATAGAAGTTTTAGAAGTTACAATAGAGATCGGAGAATTAACCCTCCTTAACCCAGAGCAGATAAAATTCATATTAGAAGTTTTAAGTGAAGACACTATATTAGAGGGGGCGAAATTCAACATTGAAATAATACCCGCCGAGATAGAATGTTCCTGCGGATATAAGGGGAAGATAAGTGCCGATGATGAGTTAGACCATTATAATCCACTTATCCTATGTCCATCATGTGGCAAGGGCGATTTTAAGATAATCGACGGGAGAGAATGCAACATCAAAAACATAAAAATTGAAAAGGAGGATTAAACAATGCACAAGATCGCAGAGGTGGAAATACAAAACGATATACTGATAGCTAACAAAAAACTTGCCAAAAGAAACCAGAGACTCCTAGACAAGGCAGGTGTATTCGCAATAGACTTCCTAGGAGCTGTGGGCTCAGGCAAAACCACCCTAATAGAGAAGCTCATAGAAAGGATGGACTTCTCAATAGGTGTGATAGCAGGTGACATTATAAGCAAATTTGACGCTGAAAGATTTAAACGCTATAACATCCCAGTAGTAGGTCTTAACACAGGCAAAGAATGCCACCTTGACGCCCACCTAGTAGAACATGGCCTCGAGGACCTTCCACTTGACAAGATAGACCTACTGTTCATAGAAAATGTAGGAAACCTCATATGTCCAGTTGACTTCGACCTTGGTTCACATATGAGGATAGTCATTATAAGCGCAACAGAAGGCGATGACACCGTACAGAAACATCCACTAATCTTTAAAGAAGCAGACCTCGTAGTCATAAACAAGACAGACCTTGCAGATGCAGTCGGGGCCGACGTGGATAAAATGGTAGATGATGTGTCAAAGATAAACCCCAATGTAAAGGTTATAAAAACCAGCCTAAAAAATAATGAGGGCATCGAGGATGTGATAGAAGCCATCCTTGAGGCCATCTAAGCCTCTATATCGAGTTTTTGGTGGTCATGTGAAGGTATGGATTGATATAACAAACGCGCCCCATGTAAGATTCTTCAAGCACATTATAGAATACCTACAAGGTGAAGGTGAAGATGTTATTATAACCACGCGCAAATTTGGTGATATACACAAACTAATGAAACTTTTTGGATTCGATTTCATATCAATCGGCAAACACGGAGTCTCACTAGCAGAAAAATTAATTGAAAGCACAAAAAGGGCATACGAACTTTCAAAGCTGATAATAGAAGAAAAACCAGATGTTGGAGTTTCCAAACATTCAATAGAACTTCCGAGGGTGACTTTCGGTCTTAGAATTCCAAGTGTCTACATACTTGATAATGAACATGCCCTAGCCGCTAATAAACTCACACTACCACTATGTGAAAGGATAATAATGCCAGAAGTCATAGATGTGTGGAATGTGGTGAAAACCGGCGCAGACCCAAACTCCATAATCCGCTACAAGGGCACATCAGAAATCCTACACTTCCAAAACTTCCAATATAATGATAACATCTTCAAAGACCTTAAACTAAAACTGAAAAAAGAAAAAACAATCCTAATGCGCCCAGAACCTGCCCTAGCATCATACCTCGAAGCAGACTGCCATAAATCAGTGCTCACACCCATAGTCGAAATACTCAAGGATCATGCCAACATCCTAATCATACCCAGATTCAAAGAACAAGCCGAACTATTCAAAGACTATGAGAATGTGACAATCCTCAAACCACCAGTAGACACCTTCAGCCTAATGAAAAAATGCGACCTTATGATAGGAGCCGGAGGAACCATGAATCGTGAAGCAGCACTACTAGGAACACCAGTCATATCATGTTACCCAGGAAAACCATTAGCAGTAGACAAATTCTATATAGAGAATGGTCTCATGCACAGATCAACTGACGTGGATGAAATAATAAAAATGGCCCTAAGATTACTTCTAGATGATAAGAAACCCTCCAAAATAGAAACAGACGACCTATTCAATATAATAATCGAAAACATCTACAAAGCAGCGAAATAATAGTATAATGGACTGGCCGGGATTTGAACCCGGGGCCTCCGCCATGCCAAGGCGACGCTCTACCAACCTGAGCTACCAGCCCCTCCAAGAATATTCAAACTAATTATTCAAATATTATATTATTTAAATTTAACCCCAATCTAAAGAGACTATGATCTGTGTGGAGGGCTCCTTAAATTGAATATTAGGAACGTTAAAGAAGAAGATTTCATTAAAATAGCAAAACTTGCAAAAAAATGCCATCCAATGGCCATCGAAAGAAATTCCATATACCATCTGTTCACGAAATTCTTTTCAAACACATCATTCATAGCCGAGGAAAATCAAAGGATAATAGGATTCCTTCTAGGATTTGTATCCCAGGACAACCCCAAGGAAGCTTATATACACCTATTATGTGTACATCCAAGATCCAGAAGAAATGGTATAGCATCCAAGCTCCTAGAAAAATTTATAAACAAAGTTAAAAAAGTGAATGTTAAGAAAATATCCCTCATAACAAAACCCATAAACAAAAGAGCGATATCATTTTACAAGAAACACGGTTTTAGAGAATATAAGGGTCCTGAAACCTGCAGGGTCAGTGACGTGAACGTTTTCAAGGACTATAATGGTGAAGGGGAAGACATGGTCCTATTTGAAAAATCTGTAAAATAAAATTATTTATGTAAGTTAATCCATATGGGATTAAAGCTAATTAAAGAACCCCGCGGGGGAAAAATAAAATGCCATTAATCCCTCAAAACCATCTTCAACTAATAATAGAAGTAGCATTGATATTATATGCTGGTATGATATTCCTATTTAATCTCGCGCCCATTTCACTAGGCTTCATACTTTTCCTTTGCCTTCTTCTTGGGGTTATCTTCAATGTAATATTTGGAATCGATATAATTTCCCTTTTCACATCATTTGGACAACAAGAATACACCCATCCATTCGGACCCCTTGCACTTATGGCGATGATAACCGCATTAGCAGCGATAAACATAATGGAAGATGCAGGGGTGGATGTTAGAGGTTTGAAGGGATTCTTATACATTCTCATCGCCGGTATAACAATATTCGGTGGACTGATGCACCGTTCTTTCCTCCTTTTATGGCTTCTAGGATTATTCATAGGCCTGATCATAACATCAAAGTCATTCCGCAAGAAATCGGCTTTCACGCTTAAAAGGGTTATAATGTTCATCATAGTAGTTATAGGGGCGTTCGGAGTCTTGGAATTGGTCTCAAGGGTTTTTCAAATGGCAATTTTAAGCCCTTATCTGAGGATATTAAGATTGGAAGAAAATGCCATTCCCAGCATAAAGATGGTTCTTAAAAATACTTATCTTATTGGACATGACCCCTCATCATCATATTGGGGTGACGCATCCCAAGGTTTCGCAGATGGATACATCTCACTGCCCATATCCCTGATATTGTTCTTTGGATTACCATTACCAATATTCTATGGAGTGCTGGTAAGCAAAAAGGATATAATAGATTATATGTTACCAGGAATATTTGCTTGGGCCTATGATTTCGGATATCTTACATTGTTCTTTTTCTTGGTATGGTGTCTTGGTATCATACTATTAGGTTTTAAGTTGCTTGGGATTTACCGATCTAAGAGAGAGGAGGGTTTGAAAAGTTACCTTGGAAGAGAGGCTCTCCTTATAGGTTCGCTCACAGCATTCATATCCCAGGCTATTATAGGCCTTTTCATTGTTAATAGAAGTATTAATGGAACAGCACTTTTAACTTTCATATTTTTAAGCTCCTTGATAGTTGCCCATGTAGTTAAAATAAAGGAAGTGTAACTAATGAAAAAGGTTTTAATATTCCTAGGCTGTCCCGAATCTCCTATACAAGCCCCCTTAACCCTTTATCTTTCATATAAGCTCAGGGAGAGAGGATATAATGTAACTGTAACTGCTAATCCAGCTGCTTTAAGATTGCTTGAAGTAGCAGACCCGGCTAGATTATACTTGGATAAAACATCAGATCTTGACTCCACCCTTGACAGTCTTTCAGAAGCAAAATATGATCTCCTATTCGGTTTTATACATAATGACGCTGCCCTGGCATACTTCATAACATTTGATAGCATACTAAAAATTCCATCTATAGCAATAATATTTGAGAGGGACGCGGAAATTTTAAATACACTTGAAAGTGAAGTTAATGAGAACACAAATTCTCATATAATATCTGCAAGAGCCCAACACAACCCTAACCCATTGAAGACACGCATAGACAAATTCTTGGAGAGACTGGAGGATTAAAATGTCATTTTGCCTTGAAACTTATCTACAGCAATCAGAAGATTACGAAATCCACATCTCAAGGGCTGGCTTCAAAGAATGTGCAAAACTGATCAAAGAAAAAGCCCGGGAAACCCTATATGTAAAAGCCGGTGAAAAAATCCTCGGAGCAAGACTAATAGGCATACCCCCAATACCAATAGGCATCGACAAAGAAAAGAAAACAGTCATGATACCATATACAAAACCTTGTTATGGGACGGCCGTAGTAGAAATACCAGTGAAAAAAGAAGAAATAAAAAAAATAGAAAAACTTGCAATAAAATAATCCGGACATGGGGGGTGCAAAAAAATATTAACAACAGTAGTTGGAAGTTACCCGGCCAAACCATCCAAACCAAGAAACTGGAAAGAAAAACTATCCAAGATAATAGGATCATATGATCCATACCATCATGCCATTGAAACAGCAATCCAAGACCAGGTAAAAGCAGGTATAGATATCATATCAGATGGTCAAGTACGAGGAGACATGATAAGCATCTTCGCGTCAAAAATCCCAGGGATGAAAGTTGAAAATGGCACATCAAAGATAATATCAAGGATATTACCACCACAGAACCCCATAGGCGCCCAAGACCTCAGATTATCCCAAAAAATCCTTAAAAAACTTGGAAACAGCCGGGAAATTAAGGGTATAATCACTGGTCCAAGCACACTCATCTACTCATCAAGGGTTGAAGGCTTCTATGATCCAAAAGACAAGAAAAAAATGACAATAGACATGGCAGAAGCCCTAAAAAGAGAAGCACTATACCTTGAAGAAGCAGGAGCTTCAATGATACAAATAGACGAACCATTCCTATCCACAGGCATCGTCAACATGAAAACTGCTAAAAAAGCCATTAAAATCATATCAGATGTTATAAGCGTGCCAGTAGCCCTACACGCATGTGGAGATATAAAAGAAATCTTCGACAACCTTATAAAGTTCAATGTGGAGATAATAGACTGCGAATTCGCAGGAACACCCAGCAACCTACAAGTCATCAAAGACTCAGAACTAAAAAACAAAAAGATAGGATTCGGATGCATAGACACAAAAAGCCACAAAATAGAAACCATACAAGAAATAAAAAAACTCATCAGAAAAGGTATCAAAATAATCGGAGAAGATATAATCATAGACCCAGACTGTGGGATGAGAAAACTCCCAAGAAACGTGGCATTCTCCAAACTCAAAAACATGGTGGAGGCAGCCAATGCCCTACAAGATAACAGCCAATAAAATCAAAGACGGATGGCAAAAACTCGTGAAAAAAATAATGGACGAAGGCAAACTAATAGAAGACGAAAGAGGCTCCAAGACGCGAGAAATCCTCAACACAATAGTAGAAATCAAAAAACCATTCAAAACCAACTTCTACCAGATAGGAGAAGAAATAGAAGCCCCAGAAGGATACTTCTGGAGTGGGGAGAAACTCAAAGAATACGCAAAACAATTCCTCACACCAGACAGACAAGGATTCATTTACACCTACGGGAACAGACTAAGAAGCCACTTCCAAGTCGACCAAGTAGAAGAAGCCATCAAAAGACTTAAAAAATTCAAAGGAACGCGAAGAGCTACAATGACCACATGGGATCCGAGAATCGACACAAAAGAAGATGAAGTACCCTGCATGATACTCATAGACTTCAAAATCAGAGATAACATACTCTACACCACAGGAGTTTGGAGATCCCATGACATCTATGGGGCATGGTTCCCAAATGCAGTGGGCCTAGCATACCTTGCCAGATATGTTGCAAAAAAGACAGGAGTCCAAACAGGCCCCATAACGATCCATTCTATCAGCGCCCACATCTATGAAGTTAATTTCAATGAAGCCAAAAAAATATGAGGTGGTAAACTATGGTAAGTGTGAATTTAAAGGCTAAAAAAATCGTTGATGAGATGATATCAAAGGCAGACGACCTTAAAATCCAATTAAAAAAGTTAGATAATGGTTCGAAGGTTATAGATTGTGGAGTGGAAGTTGATGGGAGTATAAAAGCTGGTGAACTCTACACAAAAGTTTGCCTCGGCGGACTTGCAGATGTTGGCATATCAATACCAGCAGACCTCTCCAAAAGATTGGCATTACCCTCAGTGAAGATTAAAACAGATTCTCCAGCCATTTCAACCCTAGGATCCCAAAAGGCAGGATGGGCTGTTAATGTCGGAGATTTCTTTGCACTTGGCTCAGGACCAGCCAGAGCATTATCAAAGAAGCCAAGCGAAACATACGAGGAAATAGATTATGAAGATGATGCTGATATTGCCATAATAGCACTTGAAAGCGACAAGCTACCAGGCGAGGATGTCACAGAAAACATAGCAAAAGAGTGTGGAGTTTCAACAGAAAATGTTTACGCCCTTGTAGCCCCAACAGCCTCAATTGTCGGTTCAATACAAATTTCAGGTAGAGTTGTTGAAAACGGCACCTATAAGATGATTGAAGCTTTAGACTTTGACGTTAAAAAGGTTAAATATGCTGCTGGTATAGCCCCAATAGCACCAGTAGACCCAGATGGATTGAAAGCAATGGGTAAAACAAATGATGCAGTTCTCTTCGGCGGCAGAACATACTATTATATCGAATCAGAGGAGGGTGACGACCTAAAATCCCTTGCTGAGAATCTTCCATCATCAGCCTCCAAAGATTATGGCAGACCATTCTATGAAATATTCAAAGAGGCTGACTACGATTTCTACAAGATAGACAAAGGAATGTTCGCCCCAGCAGAAGTTTTCATTAACGATCTCCGCACAGGCGAAGTATTCAGAGCAGGTTTTGTGAACGAGGAGCTGCTCATAAAATCCTTCAACCTATAAAAAAAAGGAAATTGAGGATAAAAAAATCCTCTTCTTTTTTATGTTTCCTTCAACCCCATAGATTAAGCTTAAATGTAGCCGTATCCGCAAACTGTACAATAGCCATAGGGGTCCCCATAACTTGAGGCATGATAACTATAAGATCCGCAGTTTGGACAGTATAATATACCATCATTATCTCCATATCCACAATTTGGGCACCTTGTATTCACATACCATGGATAGTATCCGCAGTTTGGACATGCTTGGGCTCCTGTTGGCCCCCCTGAACTTCCTCCAGAGGATCCGCCGCCAGTTTGGATAACCACAGGCGGATTTGAGGTATTATTCTGGGTTGGTGGCCATTGTATACATCCAAAACAGGATGCTACAATTACTATCACGGCAAAGATAGAAAGCACAACCTTTATATCCATCTTCTCCTCTCCAATTTTTTTCTATGAATAAAATCCATGAGGAAACTTTGTTTTTAGGGTGGATCTGGTTTTTCTTCATCCCCCCACCTAACAAACTTCATATTATATATTTTTCTCTATTTGTTTATATAATTATGGTGGGGTTGTGTTCCGGCCCTAGTTAAATGTGTTTAAATCCATGTGTATGGGTCGAATTCTGAGGGTGGTATGTACATTATCTCGGCGTATCCTCTTTTGAGCAATTCTGCGTTTAGGTTTATGCCATTTACGTAGACTATGGCGAGTATTCGACCGTATTTGTCATATTTTTTCGCATCATCAATGTCTAGATAGACTGTTTTACCAAGGCACATTTCTTCCACGAAATCCTTTGCTTCTTGGTATCCTGGCTGTCCACGCTCTGGGGTGTTAACACCAACAAAGCGTATGCGTCCAATGCCTTCAACATCTATTGTGTCACCATCCACAACATGATAACAATAACCGCTTGCTTCATATATGTTTTGACTACTATTATTGGAGGGTATGGTAGTCTCGTTGGTGGGTATGGTCTCATTAGTCTTATTATCTGTTAGAGTTATGTTATCTGTCGTATCTGTTGAATCCGGTAAAAAACTTCCAATAACGGCTAATATGAGAATTCCAAGGCAACATAAGCCTATTAAAGTTGCTAGTAGGTTACTATCCTTCTTGGATGCCATGATAGGTCACCATTGTCCGAGTTTTCCGGCTATTGCCCTTGCAAATTCATCAGCTACATTAGGATTCTTGGCAGTTATAATATTCCCAGAGATTACAACGTCTTTTTTCACATATTTAGCCCCGTTATCGGTTAGGATGTATTCTAGGCCAGGGTATATTGTGGCTTCTTTATCCTTCAGTATCCCTGCTTTTGCTAGTATTGCTGGGGCTGCGCAGATCGCCCCTATGATTTTACCTTGTCTGTTAGCTTCTTTAACTAGTTCAATGACCTTGTCCATGTTAGGATCATCTATTTTTCCTGTTACCCTATCGTATACTCCGCTTCCACCTATAAGGATTAGAGCATCATATTGTTTTATATCATTGGGGTTCATATCCTCGATATAAATGTCATAGTCGGTGTTTATCTTGTCAGCGGCTATGATAGTATAATTTCCACTTATCTTTTTCGCAGCATCCAATTCTATCGGATTGTACCTGTCAAATATTATAATAGCAACCTTCTTATCAGATAAAGGCTTTTCAGCGGCCATGTAAAATGCTAGGATGCCTATAATCGCAAGGACAGCGACTATTATAAGATACTCCCTCCTCATCAAAAAACCCCCATGATATAATATGGATTTTATCCCTATATTTTTTTTCCATTTTCAAGAATTTAGATCCCCCTAAAAAAAATCTTGGATGATAATCAGAATCATTTTTTTATGAATAATGATAGGTATCATAAGAAACTTCAGGATAAAATATAATATATGCTAATATTCTAACATTATTAAAGAGTTTTTATACAGATTTTCTGCAGGTGATCATGTGTCAGCTAAGGCTACCATCGGCGAGAAAATAAAAAAACTTAGAAAATACAAAGAGATAAGCCTTGAAGAACTTTCAAAGAATAGTGGAGTTAAAAAGGATCTAATAAAAGAAATCGAGGAGAGTGAGATCGTCCCTTCACTCGCCCCACTCATCAAGATTTCAAGATCCCTTGGAGTAAGACTAGGCACACTATTAGATGATACAATAGAAGAAGGGCCAGTAATTGTAAGAGAGGGAAAAGCCGGGAAAGTCATACACTTTTCTGGGCAGGAAGATGAAACAAGCGAAAGTCACCTTGACTTTTATTCACTAGGAGCCGGGAAAGTTGACAGACACATGGAACCCTTCATAGTCCAAGTCGAACCCCACACCGATAACTTTAAACTCTCCTCACATGAGGGCGAAGAATTCATATACATACTCGAAGGCGAAATCGAAATCGTCTATGGTAAAGAAAAATACCACCTCAAAGAAGGAGACAGCATATACTATGATTCAATAGTCCCCCATCACCTCCATGCAAAAGAGGATAAACCAGCAAGGATACTAGCAGTAGTCTACACACCACTCTAACCAGGAGGCCAATTACATGGTATTCACAGAAGATACAATCGGCGAATTCCTAGAAAAACAAGTTAAAAAATATCCTTATAAAGAATTCATAGTCTACCCTGACAGAGACCTAAGATTCACCTACACTGAATTCAACGAAAGAGTCAACCTATTAGCAAAGGGACTTCTGGCAATCGGCCTAAAAAAGGGTGAGCATCTTGGTATCTGGGCGACTAACGTGCCAGACTGGTTAACATTCCTTTTTGCCACGGCAAAGATAGGGGTTGTGCTTGTCACAATAAACACCGCCTATAAAAGTCATGAATTAGAATATGTGATGAAACAATCCGACATGAAAGCCATAGCCATCATAGACGGCTTCAGAGACGTGGATTATATAAAAACAATCTACAAACTCGTACCCGAACTTAGAAGCCATGAAAGAGGTAACCTCAAAAGTAAGAACTTCCCACATCTTAAAAACGTTATTTATATTGGAGCCGCTAAACACCGTGGAATGTATAACATCCACGAGCTAATACTCCTTGGAAAACACATCCCTGATAACGAACTGGAAAAGGTGAAAAAGAGCCTCAGCAGCCACGATGTTATAAATATGCAATACACTTCTGGTACAACAGGATTCCCAAAGGGTGTGATGCTAACACACCGTAACATCTTAAACAACGGCTACTATATAGGTGAAAGACAAAAATTCACAGAAAAAGACAGGCTATGCCTCCCAGTGCCACTATTCCACTGTTTCGGGATAGTTCTCGGCGTGCTCGCAATATTAACCCATGCAGGGACCCTAGTAATCCTAGAAGAATTCGACCCACTACTAGTACTTGCAGCAGTAGAAAAAGAAAAATGCACAGCACTCTATGGTGTGCCCACAATGTTCATAGCAGAATTCACACACCCAATGTTTGACATGTTCGACCTTTCCTCCCTTAGAACAGGGATCATGGCAGGATCCCCCTGTCCAATCGAAGCCATGAAACGTGTTATCAACGACATGCACATGAAGGAGATCACCATCGTTTATGGGCTTACAGAGGCCTCCCCTGGTATTACGCAGAGTAGTGTGGATGATCCTATAGAAAAGAGGGTTGAAACTGTTGGTAAGCCCCTACCACACATAGAGGTTAAGATAGTGGATCCTGACACAGGCAAGGAACTTGGACCTGGCGAGATAGGTGAAATATGTTGCAGGGGATACAATGTCATGAAAGGCTATTATAAGATGCCGGAGATGACAAGGGAGGTTATAGACGAGGATGGTTGGCTGCATAGTGGAGATCTTGCTGTTATGGACGAGGAAGGCTACTATTCTATTGTTGGAAGGATCAAGGACATGATTATAAGAGGCGGTGAAAACATTTATCCAAGGGAGATTGAAGAATTCCTACATACCATGCCAGGTATCAAGGATGTTCAAGTAGTGGGCATACCAGATGAAAAATATGGTGAAATAGTCGGAGCATTCGTCATAAAAGAAGAAAACGCTGATATAAAAGAAGAAGATGTTAGAGACTATGCTATAGAAAGGATAGCCCGTTACAAGGTGCCAAAGCACGTGTTCTTCGTGGAGGAGTTCCCATTAACAGCCAGCGGCAAAGTCCAGAAATTCAAACTACGAGAAATGGCAGTTAAACTACTAAAAAAGAAGAAAGAGGAAAATGATAGTATTAAATAGGAAAAAAAGGATAATAGAACTATTACCCATTGGAAATGCTAAAGGGGGTTTAAACTCACGCAAAAAACCACTATTCCATGGTTACATCCGCCTGAAAAAAACTCCAAATGGGCCCAGGATAAAACGCTTCATCATAAAAAAAGGTGAAAAAGAAAAACCAACACCCCCAAAAGAGGCCATAAAACTTCTAAGGGAACAATTAGTATTCCTACCAGAAAAAGACGAGGAAATAGAAGATTTCCTAGGATCCTTTAATATTAGAAACCGTTATGCCCATATATGCAAACATTGCCTACTTGAAGGATATGTTACAATCATCACACCAGAATCCTCATTCAAATACCATAACCAGAGAATATGCAGACAGTGCGCCAATGCAGTGATAAAAAGAGAAATAAAATACAAGGGGATGGACAAGACAACATTCAAAAACTTTAACAGAATCCTAAAGAGAACAGGAGACTTGGAAAAAGTCCTAAAGATATTCGAACCCCGCTTCAACCCCATAAAAGAATCTGAACTAACACTCTACGACAAAATAACCTCCTCAAAGGAAGAAAAAACCAAAATTTTCGTGGATGAACTGAGAATACCCCAAAAACTCAAATCCATACTAAAAAAGTATGGGAACAATCAACTTTTACCCGTGCAAAAACTCGCAATAGAAAACGGCCTCTTGGAAGGCGAAAATTTACTGATAGTTTCTGCCACTGCAAGCGGAAAAACCCTAATAGGAGAACTGGCAGGAGTGCCCAAAGCTTTGAAGGGCGAAAAATTCCTATTTTTAACACCACTTGTAGCCCTTGCAAACCAGAAATACCACGACTTCAAATCCAAATACTCAAAGATCGGCCTAAAAACAGCCATAAAAGTTGGTATGAACAGGGTGCAGGCCAGGGGAGAGCTTGTAATACCAGACGCCGATGTCAGAGGAGCGGATATAATCGTGGGCACCTATGAGGGCATAGACTTCATCCTAAGATCCAACAAATCCAGTATACTAGGAAAAGTTGGTGTTGTGGTCATTGATGAAATACACACACTAGATGACGAGGAAAGAGGTTCACGATTAAATGGGATGATATCAAGATTAAGGAAGATATTCCCAGAAGCCCAGATCATAGCATTATCAGCAACAGTAGACAATCCAGAAGAGATAGCATCAGCCTTTAATTTGAAATTAATAGAATATGATAAAAGACCAGTAACATTAGAAAGACATGTTATATTCCCAAAAAGTGAAGAGGAAAAAAGAGATATTATCGCGAAATTAACCACCAGAGAATTTAAACACCTATCAAAAAAGGGATTCCATGGACAAACTATAATATTCACAAACTCCCGTAGAAAAACAAGATTAATAGCAAATTATCTCCAAAGGAGAGGGATCAGAGCAGAAGCATACCACGCAGGATTATCCTATAGGCAAAGAAGAAGGATCGAGGATAAATTCACATCCCAAAGATTAGCTGCGGTGGTCACAACAGCAGCACTAGCAGCAGGAGTTGATTTCCCAGCTTCACAGGTGATATTTGAGACTCTACTCATGGGAAACAGGTGGATAACCCCCAATGAATTCTCCCAGATGCTTGGAAGAGCCGGAAGACCATCATACCACGACAGGGGCCTAATATACCTATTAGCAGAAATTGGAATGACATTCGATGGGGAAACAGAAGAATCAAAGGCCATAGAATTACTCGAAACAAGCCTAGACCCTGTTAACATCTATTATACCAAAGAGGATGCCATGGAACACCTACTAGCAGATATAAGCTCAAATGCCATTAAAGACACCAGAGACCTTGAAAGGAACCCACAATGGCCTATCAGCCCAAAAGAAGCCCTTAAAGTCTTGGAATCATATGATCTTATAAGAGAAGATAATGGAAGGTTAAAAGCTACAGATTATGGTTTGGCGGTTTCTAAGTCTTTCCTGAAACCCGAAGAGGCGGAATATATAAAGGAGAGCTTGGATGGATTGAATCCCCTTGAAATCGCCCTTTCAATGGAGCCATTTGAGAATGCTTACCTTTCAAATCGTCTGCACAACCAGCTAACCCAAAGGTTACAAGTTAAATTTTCAAATAGACTATTCTCAGATTCAACACTAGACATAATCTTTAATGGAGACAACCTTATAAAATTGGATGAAAAACTCCAAGAAGCGGTTCTCAATATACAAATTGACCTATTATCCTGTGAATGTAAAGAAAGGCCATTCTGTAATTGTATACAGGATAAACTTTCAGAGTATATTGTTAAAATGCGACTAAGGGGAAAAGATCCCTCTGATATAAGTAGGATGCTGATTAAAAGATACCAAATCCAAGCATATTCAGGTGACATATTCAATTGGCTCGACTCACTGCTAAGAACGCTTGAAAGTATAAAGAGGATTGCGATAGCATTTAAAAAACATGACAAGGTGAAGGAGTCTTCTAGAATACTGAAAGCCATTGAAACAGGCAGAAAAATCCAAGATTTAGCTTTTTAGGTGGGATTTTACAATGGATAAAAATAAGTTGTATTACATTATACCTCCATTGATTGTCTTCATAATCTGCCTTTGGACAACCTTAAAATATAAGTGGCCCCTTGGATGGGATGTTTTCTATCATATACACCTTGCAAAGGTTTATATGAGTAGGGGTTTCACATTCTTCGACCCACTCTATAATGCGCCTAAGGGCAATCTTATCAACTATCCTCCACTATTCCATATTCTCTTGGCCTTTTTATCATTAGTCTCTGGTATAGGCCCATTTGATATTGTAAGGTTTATGCAACCATTCATAGCTGCCCTTATAATTTTATCAGTTACTATTGTTGGTTCGCGTTTTTATGATAGGTTTGTTGGTTTATCTGCTGGGATGCTTTTAATATCGGCTTTTATCGCTACAAGAATCATTTTACCATTACCAGAGAACATAGCCTTAATACTTCTACCATTTAGCATATATTTTTATTATAAGTCCATTAAAGATTCCAAGATGAAGTTTGCATGTTTATCAGGGGCTTTAATGGGGATTATCGCACTTATACACCCAGCAGCTACCCTATGTCTTTTCATCTCCATCACATCCATAACATTAGCTTTACTATTAGCTGCATTTAGAGAGTATATCAATTTTAGGGATGTTATATTAGATTATGGGATTTTCTTTTTCACAGGTTTTCTTATTGCAGCTATTTGGTGGCTACCATCACTCTATATTAAAAGCCTTGGAGTCCCTGGAGGTATCCAAACATCACTCACGAGTTCTATAGGGACTAGTATCTTAAATTATCCAGGGGCCTTAGGTTATCTTGTCTGCGGATTCTCTATTATAGGATTGGTTTCAGCCTATAAGAGATTCGGTTTAAGGGAACTTTTCATCATATCATGGATTCTTTCAATGCTCATACTCTCAAAGGCTTATTATTTTGGTGTTAATGTCATCTCATACAGGGTTCTTATTTATATACTGTTACCATTGTCTATATTGGCAGGTTTTGGCCTAGAATTTGCTTTCAGGAATGTTAAAAGAAAAAGTGGGAGTTTAGCTTGTATCATTTTAGTTTTTGTCTTCCTATTTTCAGTTTTTCAAGGTTTTGGGAACCTTTCAGGTTCTAAGGTTGCGGATTTTGGTGTTTTAACAGATTATGGTAGGGTTCCTATCGCGCCACCCACCCATGGGGAAGTTGAACTTGCTGAATGGTTTAAGAGCGGGGCTGAGAAGGGTAAGATTGCATCGTTTTCAAATTATTATACGGGCGTTTTTGTCATGGCATATTCAGGTCAGCCGGTTAATTCTCTATTGCAGGATTCTCTGGGGGTTCCGGGGAGGGATGAACTTTCCAGGGAAAATATAGGATATCTTGTCTATGATAAGAGGTTGATGATGAATGATACTATACCATTTGTATTATCTGGTAAGCTATTATATTATAATCCGAAGTTGGTTAATTTAAGTGATTTGAATTATGATTACTTGGAGAAGGTTTATGAGAATGAAGATTTTGTTGTTTATATGGTGGTCTAGTTTGGGCAGGTCATGTCCCTGCATGTCCCGGCATATTCGATGGATTCTGGGAACCTTAGAACTTCTCTCTTTTTACTCCCATAGCGATAAACTGTTATACCTTTACATCCAAGTTTATAGGCTGTTTTGAAAACCTTCTCCACATCTTCTGGTTTCGCATCCCTTGGGAGGTTCACGGTTTTTGAAACTGCATTGTCCACATGTTTTTGGAATGTTGCCTGCATTTTCACATGGAAGATGGGGTCTATTTCATGGGCTGTTACAAAAAGACGTTTTATCTTAGCTGGGATTCCCTCGATTTTGTTTAGGGATCCTTCCTTGGCTATTTTTTCCATGAGTTTCTTGTCATAGAATCCTTTTTTTTTCGCCTCTGCTTCGAAGAGTGGGTTTACATCCACAAGTTTTCTGTCGAGGATTTCTCTTATAAATGAGACGGCGAATATGGGTTCTATGCTACTTGTAACACCTGCTATTATACTAAGTGAACCTGTGGGGGCTATTGTTGTGAGTGTGGCGTTCCTCATACACTCGAAACCTTCTTGATACCATCTGCTTTCTTTGAATGCTGGGAATGAGCCTCTTTGGAGTGCAAGTTCCATTGAAGCCTTTTGGGCTTCGGATTTTATATGTGACATGAGTTTGTCAGCTATATTGAGCGCTGATTTTGAATTGTAAGCTATGCCCAGTTTTATTAGCATGTCGGCAAAGCCCATGACACCTAATCCTATTTTACGGGTCTTTTTTGTGGTTTCTTCGATTTTTTTTATGGGATAAGTGTTGATGTCAATTACGTTATCAAGGAAATGAACAGCCACTTTCACTGTTCTTGATAGCCTTTCCCAGTTTATCTTACCATTCTCTACCATGAGGGATAGGTTTATCGATCCAAGGTTGCATGATTCATATGGTAGTAGTGGTTGTTCCCCACAGTTGTGGACATAGAATCCATTGGCATCAAAGGCATTTATACCAGGAACATGGATGTCATAGACTGTCTCTATGCTATCTGGTATTATATTTTTTACGGTTGCAAAGGTTTCATGGCTTTTAACCATCTTTAGTTGCGATTGTGATGAATTATTGATATTTGTGAATATCCCTAATCTTAGGAGCATCCTTTGCAAGATCCTTGCAGTTTCAAAATCTCCTTCAAATAATATTTTTGAATTGGAGTCAAGAAGGCCCTTGAATAGTCCAGTGTAGAATTTTGAGGAGGCCTTCTCAATTTCATCTGTGATTTTCACATCCTTTAATTTGGGGTTATCCCATCCGTTAAGAGCAAGACCTGTAGTGTACCCGTCATCTTCTGTGAATTTACCATCCCATTCAAGGCTTTTGTGGCTGTTTATGATTACTTTGTCACCTATTTTTAATTCTGATAATTTTCTCCATTTGACTTTGCCATCTGATGATAATTTGAGGATCCTATGTTCTGGTGTAAGACGTAATTGGAAACCTTCCACTGTCTCTAGCCTATATAATCTTCTCTTACCTGTTGGGAAGAATCCTCCAGGAGATTTCCACCTTTTTCCATTTAATATGATCTCGCAATCTTCCCCTATTAATTCTTTAACCTGTTTTGGGCCCTTGGATGTCATTATCCATGTGTCTTGGCTGACACAGGGGTTTGTGGCTTCTATACTGCCAAGGGTTGGTGTTGGGTTTGCTCTGTTTATAGCGTCCTTGAATAGTATTCCTGGGTCTCCTCTTTTCCATGCCATTTTAACAAGTTTATTGAATATTTCCTGGGATGGTAAGGTGTCTGTGACTTCGCCTGTGCGGGGATTTATGAGTTCACATTCTTTATTAGATGCCAGGCCATCCATGAAATCGTCATTTACCATCACAGAAAGGTTAAAGTTGTTGAATGCTCCTTCTTCTTTCTTTGCTTCTATGAATTCTATGATGTCTGGGTGGTTGACATCTAGTATGCCCATGTTGGCTCCTCTTCTTCTGCCGCCTTGTTTTATAACTTCTGTTGCAACATCGAATATCCTCATAAAGGATACTGGGCCGGATGCAACACCCATGGTTGAACCTACAATGTCGCCTTTTGGTCTGAGATGTGAAAATGAGAAACCAACCCCGCCACCTGATTTGTGGATAAGGGCCATGTATTTGAGTGCATCGAATATGCTGTCCATTGAATCTTTTATTGGTAGGACGAAGCATGCTGATAGTTGGTTTATTGGCGTGCCAGCGTTCATTAGGGTTGGTGAGTTTGGTAGGAATTCAAGTCTGCTCATTATATTATAGAATTCCTTTGCAGTTGTTTCGGTGTCGCCATCATATTTTTCTTCTGCTTGTGCAACTGCGAGGGCAACTCTCTTGAACATTTCCTTGGGGGTTTCTATTATTTTTCCTCTTTCGTTTTTGAGGAGGTATCTTTCCTTGAGGACCTTCAGGGCATTTGGAGTTAATTTCATGGGGGGACACCTAAACTTTTAGGGGGGTGGGGATTCATCTAATTTTTTTATGTCTTCTATTATACTTTTCAGGGCTTCTTCTAGGAGTGATCTTCCAAGTGTTGGATCCGCGCTTATACCCTCATTTTCTAATTGTCTCGCAGCTTCATCTATCTTCTTGTCCCGTTCACGGGCTTCCTTGAAGCCTATCATCCCTATCTCGGGATATTTTTCAATGTTTTGACATTCTTGGAGTCTTTTAGGGTCTGCTATCCCTAGGACTAGGCCTATTGAAAGTTCACCTGATCCGGCGTGGGGGCCTTCTATTTCAATTATCCTGTTATTTAGTTTTATCTTTATTCCGATTTCCTCTGCAACTTTGTCTAGGTATTTTTTTATTGGCATGTTGCCTCCATGCCCATTTACTATGAGGACCTTTTGGATTTGGAGTGACCTTTTTGCACATTCTAGGATTGGTTTCAAGTGTTTGTCCACTAGTTCTCTTGGTTTGATGTGTATTCCATGTCTTATATAGGGGTGTTCTGTCGCTGCATAAACTATGCCCAGGAATTTGGCTCCTGTCCTGTTGCTTGCTTTAAGGGCTAGGTATGATGATATTTTGGCATCGGTATCTATGGGTAGTGCTGGGCCATGGTTTTCTAGGTGGGAGCCTAGGGCTAGTATACCTATCCTGTGGATGGTAGCTGATAGGACGTTACCTGAATTATAGTTTAATTTTATATTTTCAGGTTCCATATTTTGTCTCCAATGTAATGTATGGTTTTTATTGCTTTTCCTTTTCTATTTTTGATCATGGAGGCGCCATCTGTTAGACTTATTCCTATTGTTATGGGTTTGGCGTGTTTTTCATCTACTACTATTACTAGGTCTCCCTTTTTTATATTTGGGTCGGCGTCAACTATACCTGGGCTCATCACATCCGCACCGTTTGCAAGGAATTTAACAGCTCCCATGTCAACCACAACGCGATTGGATTCTGCGCTGCTTTTAAGGGCGCCTTTGAGGGTGGGGAAGGGCTTTTCACCTATTAACATGATCAGTGGTTCTCCATCAACTAGTAGTAATGGGTAGGGTTCCGTTTCAAGGAATTCAACAATGGCATTTTTTGGGATGAGACTGGAATAATCTGCTAATCCTTCCTTTATCCTTCTAAGTTCCCTTTTCTTTAAATGGTATCTTTTCCTCACTTTCAAGGGGTCTCACCATAAGTCGCTACTAAACTCTCCCCCTCTGTTCTAAAAGGGGCGATATGAGGGTGGATGGGTGAACAATATTATATAGTGGTAATATCCATATAATAGTATATGAGATCTGTGGGGAGAGTGGAAAAGCCCTTGAACGCCTCTGCAGATCTTGCCCTTTTATGAACCTTAAATACATTTAAATACTTGGCATGTTGATATCTTTGATCTTGGCATTGAGGACTTTCAAACCTCCGATAAAGTTAAATATACTCTTGGTTAAATTGAAGTATTAGGTGATAATTGTGAATTCGCAAAGAGGTAATATACAAAGACCACTTGATGCGCTGGGTAATTCATTGAATTCTCCAGTTCTAATTAAACTGAAGGGTGACAGGGAATTCAGAGGTGTTCTTAAGAGTTTCGACCTCCATATGAACCTTGTGTTAAATGATGCCGAGGAACTGGAAGATGGTGAGGTTACCAGGAGGCTTGGAACAGTATTAATTAGGGGAGATAACATAGTTTATATATCTCCATAGTATTCATAGAAAATTTGGATTAAAGCTCATTTTTAGGAGGGATTCAAAAACATGAAAGGCACTCCATCATTCGGTAAGAGGAATAAAAGCTTACATATAAGATGTAGACGTTGTGGAAGAAACGCTTATCACATACGTAAAAAGGTATGTGCTGCTTGTGGATTCGGAAGATCCAAGCGGATGAGACGTTATAGTTGGCAGAATAAGAAGATTAATGGTCGAAGGTTGAAATAGATGTTGGATAATCGGGCCCCTATTGATGTGCGCATAATAGTTGAGGGAGCATCTGATGTGGAGAGCGTTTCCAGGGCTCTTCAGGATGTTTCATTGGGTTCTAAGTACCATATAACAATCTCTTCTATAATACCAACCACAAGCCTAGAAATAGCTAAAAGGGCTGTTGAAGGCGCTGACATAGTCCTCATAGCCACAGATGCGGATGCAACCGGACGAGAACTTGCAGAGAAGTTCCAGAGAAACCTTAAAGGTGCTGTGGGGCATGTTGAAAGGGTGAAATTACCCTATGGCCATGATGTGGAATACATCGACCCCAGGCTAATGATGGAAGAGATAAAAAATGCTATTATAAGGGCGGGTTTATCCTCAATCTCCAACATAAGAAAACTTAGAAAACTCGAGGAAAAGGTAAACCAATATAAAAATGAAATAGGCGAATTAGCCAATGAAAACAACAATCTAGAAACTGAAAATGCCAACCTAGCCAATGAAATAGAAAAAATCCAGGAAGAGAAGGAGGAACTGAAATCCAAATTAGAAGAATTAGATGAGAAATTCACCAAACTCAAGGAAGAGTACCAGGAAATTAAAGAAAAATACAAGGATCTTAAAGGTAAAAACCTCCTTGAAATATTCCCCCTCCATGAATTATGGAAAGACCTTTTTGAAGAAGAACCAGAAGATGAAGAAAAGATTGTAAAGGTAGCAGACACCCTTAAAACTGAAAATCTGATCATAGGACAAGGTTACATCGCTGCAACCTCAAAAGAGGATGCGATGGCCTGTCTGAGAACCATAAGAACAATCCTGATTTTAATGAACACGGAAGAAGAGTGATAAACCGTGGGGGGAGAATCTAAAGTGAAGGACAAATGTGGTATCGTGGGCATATACTCCTCCAACAAGGATAAAAATATCGCCCCCCACATCTACTATGGACTCTACGCCCTCCAACACCGCGGACAAGAATCAGCGGGCATATCAACATCAAACGGCAAAATATCCTACACACACAAGGGAATGGGACTAGTATACGAGGTATTCAACGGCAAAAAACTGAAAAAACTCAAGGGAAACGTGGGAATCGGCCACGTAAGATATTCCACAACTGGAAAATCTAGGATAGAAAATTCACAACCATTCCATACTAGAATAGACGGCTTAGATATTGCTATAGCCCATAACGGTGACATAGTAAACTCATGGGAACTTCGAAGAAAACTAGAAAAAGAAGGCCACACCTTCAAATCAACCACAGACTCAGAGGTCATCACACACCTTATCAGGAGGGAATACCAAAAGGACAACAACATTATAAAAGCCATCGAAAAAACATCAAAACAACTCATAGGATCATACTCCCTCGTAATCCTCTTCAACCACGAATTATATGTTGTAAGAGACCCCCTTGGAATAAAACCATTAGCATTAGCAGAAAAAAATGGTACATGGATGGTGGCATCTGAAAGTGTTGCATTCGATGTCATAGGCGCTGAATACCAAAGAGACATACAACCAGGGGAAATAATCCACCTAAACAATAAAATAGAATCACACATCATCAAAGGCTCAGAGAAGATCAGAAGAGCCCATTGCATGTTCGAATACGTATACTTCGCACGACCAGACAGCATAATAGACGGCAGGAACGTCTATGAAGTCCGCTTAAACATTGGAAGAGCACTCCACAGGGAACATCCAGTTGACGTCGACATCGTAATGCCAGTACCAGACTCTGCCATAACAGCCGCAATCGGCTACTCAAGAGAATCAGGGATACCCTATGGTGAAGGCCTTATAAAAAACCGTTACGTTGGGCGCACATTCATCATGCCAACCCAAGAAGAAAGAGAAACAGCAGTCAAACTCAAAATGAACCCTATAAAATCAGAACTTGAAAACAAAAGAATAGTATTAATAGATGATAGCATAGTCAGAGGCACAACATCAAAAGCCCTCATAGACGTGCTAAAAGAAGCCGGAGCACGTGAAATACACCTAAGGATAGGGTGCCCTCCAATAATATCACCCTGCTACTATGGAATTGCAATGGCAACAAAAGAAGAACTCCTAGCATCCAATAAGACGATCAAAGAGATAGAGGACATACTAGGTGTTGACTCCCTAGGTTACCTGAGCATAAAATCCCTCGTAAAAGCCATAGGCATCAGCAAAGAAGATCTTTGCACAGGATGCCTCGAAGGAGAATACCCAACCCCAATACCATCAAAAATCAAAAATTAATTTTTTTCTATTAGGTGAGCTTATGGTTGAACTTTTAGCACCTGCTAGAGATTTCCCCTCAATCTCAGCAGCCCTTAAAAATGGTGCCGATGCAGTCTATATTGGAATGGAAGGATGCAATCTCAGGGCCAACGCATCCAATTTCAGCCTAGAAGAGATAAAAGAAGCCACAAGGATAATCCATGACAATAATGCGAAGATATACGTTTGCACAAACACCATACTCAAAGACAAAGATCTTAAAGATTTGGAATCAAAGCTACCAACACTACATAGCCTAGGAATAGATGCCATCATAGTATCAGACCTTGGAGCCATTGAATTAGCCGCCGATAACGGACTTGAAGTCCATGTAAGCGTCCAAGCTAACATCACCAACGCCAAAAGTTTAAAAATACTTAAAAAAATAGGGGCTAAGAGGGTTATACTATCAAGAGAACTTTCACTGGATGAAATAAAAGAAATTACAAGAAAATCCCCCATAGAAATTGAAGTTTTCGTCCACGGAGCCCTTTGCATGGCAATATCAGGACGCTGCCTTTTAAGCTATCACCTCTATGGTAAAAGCGCGAATAATGGAGAATGCCTCCAACCATGCAGAAAAGCATGGAAAATAATATCAGAGGACAAAGAGACACTGATACTAGAATCAGCCATAGAAGGAAACATCAGAACCTACCTTCTAAGTCCAAAAGACCTTTGCATGATAGAACATATACCATCACTCATTGATACTGGAGTACACGCCCTCAAAATTGAAGGAAGAGCAAGACCAGCAGACTATGTTGCAACTGTAACACGAATCTACAGGGAAGCCATAAACTCCCACCTCCAAGGTTCCTGGAAATTCAAAAAAGAATGGATCAAAGAACTCCAAAAAGTATTCAACAGAGGATTCGACCAAGGATTCTACTTCAAACAACCAAAACAAGGACCCCCACAAAACAGGGCAAAATATATTAAAAAAGACATCGGCCAAGTCCTAAATTATTACAGGAAGGCCAAAGCAGCCGAGATAAAACTCTGGGATGAACTCAAAATAGGAGACGAGATAATAATCCAAGGCAAAACAACAGGATCTTTAACCCAGAAGGTCAAATCCCTCCAAATAAATAAAAAGAACGTTAAAAGAGCCGATAAATGCAGAGTCGGGGTTAAAGTAACAGGGAGGGTGAGACCCGGCGACCTCGTATATAAAAGGGTTGAAAAAGAGAATCCGATAAAAGACTATTAGGTGGTGCATAATATTGATAAAAGTAAAAGATGCGATGCAAAAAAATGTTATAACAATCAGAGATGACATGAAAATAGAAGAAGCCGCCAGGATATTAAGAGAAAACAGGATAAGCGGCGCCCCAGTACTGGACAAAAACAATAAACTAGTCGGCATATTAAGTGAAGGGGACATCATAAGACTCCTAGAGGTCCACTCACCCAAATTAAACCTTATACTACCCTCACCACTAGACCTCATAGAACTCCCCATCAGGATGAAACATGAATATGACGAGATAGTAAAAGGACTAAAAAAAGCAGCGCTCATATCAGTCGATGAAATAATGACCCGAAAACCTATCACAATAAAACCCAGCCAATCAGTATCAGACGCCGCCGAACTCATGGACCAACACAAAATAAAAAGATTACCGGTAGTAAACGAAAAAGGCGACCTCATAGGCATCATTACAAGAGGTGATATCATAGGAGCACTAGTAAAATCATAGACTGGGAGGCCACCATTAGATGACAAAAAAGATAGCAATATATGGAAAAGGAGGTATCGGCAAATCAACCATAGTCGCTAACATAGCAGCCTCCTACTCCCCTGAATATAATGTGCTAGTTATAGGCTGCGACCCCAAAGCCGACACCACAAGAACATTATATGGCTCCCGGATACCCACAATACTATCTATTTTAAGGGAAAATAAAAAACCACACCCTAATGAAGTTGTATACAAAGGTTATAAAAATGTTTCATGTGTTGAAAGTGGGGGACCCGAACCAGGAGTTGGCTGCGCCGGCCGTGGAGTTATAGTTGCAATGAACCTCCTTGAAAGACTTGGAGTATTTGAAGAATCCTTCGATATAATAATATATGATGTGCTAGGCGATGTTGTATGCGGAGGTTTCGCAGTACCATTAAGGGAAGAATTCGCAGATGAAGTCTATATTGTAACCTCAGGAGAGTACATGTCACTTTACGCGGCTAATAATATTGCTAAGGGTATAAAGAAGCTTAACAGCAAACTTGGGGGTATAATCTGCAATTGTAAAGGTATCAAGAATGAGGTCAAGATTGTGGAATCCTTCGCAGATAGAATAGGATCAAAGGTTATAGGGGTTATCCCAAGAAGCGAACTCGTACCCAAAAGCGAAATCGAAGCAAAGACTGTTATAGAAAAATTCCCAGATTCAAAACAGGCCATGGTATACCAGGAACTTGCAGGGAAAATCTATGAAAATAAGGACTTCACCATACCCGAGCCACTTAGCATAGATGAATTCGAAGGATTCTTCAAGGATCTCAAAAAAAAGTTTAGAGGTTTAAATCTTTAAGGAACATGATCTCAGCACCCAACTCTCCCATCACATTCAAAACTGCGTTTTTAGCAGCTTCTATATCCTTATAATAGTGTAGATGAGATTTGCAGTTACAATCAGAACATCCGAAACCCTCTATAGACCCCGGGTTCTCTAGGGCCTTTGAGATCAGACATTCTAGACGCCTTTCATCTGCTGTGAATATCACATCCTCTACCCTTACATAACTTTGAGTTAGAAGATAATCAATGTGCCAGTGAATCTTTTTATCCCTTGAAAGATGTCTTCGGATCCTAGCCTCTAGTGATTTAAAAGCCGAACCCACATACACATAACATCCACTTTCTATTTTAACCCTACCAAGACTACCAACATTGAAATAAGAAAGTTTTTCCACTCTAATAATTAGACAATAACTACCCTTCATATTTTAAAATTCCACATGACTATCCCACCCTTTTGGGGGGGTGGGGCTTCTCCCGTTCCACTTGACTTTACGTCAAAGGCTTCATTTTGTGGGTGTCCACGTTCTCTCATCCCACACTTTTCATTAGGGTGTGGGCTAGCTTTCCCACCACAGTTAGCTGAAATCCCTTAGGAGAACATCCTAAGTATTATCTTGGCATTTGAAGTATTTAAATTTAACTTTATCCCACCCATCCCCCATTGCATCCCCAATTTTGGGGGGGTTTACAAGGGCAGGAAAAAGATAAAAAGGAAAAATTTACATTCCACTAAAAATCTTATTCAAAAGAAAATGAATATTGGGATTTGATACTATGAGATATGTGTTTTATGCTAAAGGCCATCCTAATATAACTTCAAAACATAGAAGTACATTTGAGATTACGAAAGATAAGGAAATTGGAAAAGCAGCTGATTGTATTATAGGTGTTGGTTCACAGATTTCCATGGAAGATTTTCCAATGGAACTTAAAAAAGCCATTGCGAAGAAAAATGCCACTATAAAGGTTTTATTAAAGACAGAGAATGCTGAGGATGAGATAACCGGTAAAGGACATCCAGATTTGACTTTGGATCATCCAACGGATATTGTGTGCCGTAAAAGTGATTATATATGTGATAGGACCCTTATGATAAAAGCTGATAAGGCTGCTTGCGATCTTAAAAGGGAATTGATAGAAGACCTAAAAAAGGGTTCTGATCTTAGAGTTAAAATAATAATAAAATAAAAAAGGGGGCGTGTATGGTGGATTCCTACTATTAGAATGGTAGGCTTGCATAGGTTCCTAGTATTGTTGCTGTTGCTGTGTTCCAACTGTTTATAACGCCTAGGCTGTTTCTGCTGCTTGTTGCATCTGCACTATACCATTTGCCGTCAACGTATAATTCAGCCCAGACATGTCCATATGTTCCGCTGGAGAATGTGCAGATCCCATGTTTGTATCTTGCTGGTATCCCTGCTGCCCTTGCAAGTGCCACGACAAGATGTGCATGATCACAACAGTTAGCACTTCGATATTGCAAGGTTCCAGTAGCACCATACCTTGTATTATAATAGAAGCTGTAACTTATACTGTCACGGACCCAGTTGAAAATGGCTTTAGCTTTCTCCCATGTACTGTTAAGGCCATTTGTCAGTTGCGCCGCGAGCGATTGTATACTGGGATCATTCACTTGACAGTTTGCTGTTGCGACAAGATACTGACTAAGCCCTGGATCTGATATGGTTCCTGAACTGTTTGAATTTGATGTGCTTCCTTGACCTGTTGATACTGAACTTGTTGATTGAATAGCATTTTGCACTGTAACATAATTTGGTAGTCTACCATTCTCCTCATAAAATGTGAGTATTCTGCTCATTGCATAGGCAATGTTTTGCGGTGCTATCTTCCCGATAACAGTCGTCACATAATTTGGTAGTCTACCATTTGTCTTCATGAAATTGGCCATTTTAGATGCCGATTGAACGTAATTTGATTTTGTTAATGTGCCTTTTGCGGTTCCTGTTGGGTTAGGTGCGCTGGAAACTTCTATTATGTTTATTGTGGCTGTTGTTTTACCATTGTTGATGTTTAAAATGGCCTGTGACATGAGGTATGTGAATTGTTCATTTGTCACGTTCTGACTTCCAACTTGCACAGTTGATGGAAGTGTCTTGTTTTTCTCTGCATAATCTTTAAATGTTTTAGCTGCGGTTATCACATCTCCTGTTGTAACTGGATTTGTGGTCTGGGAATCTCCAGCTGCAGCATAAAAGTTTTCTTGATGATATTGGGTTTCTGTTGTTATGTTTTCTTGGGCATGAGATACTCCCATATTTAATAGGAGTAGGCATGCCATGAACATGTAGATTAACCCTTTCGAAATTTTACCGCCTCCATATCCTGGCACTCATAGTAGGAGGTGCCGGGATGATATAACATAATTGTGACATTGATCTTATATATAAATATTTTGGTCCAATTCTGGGAAAAGAACGATTTTAAAGCTTCTTAAAAGATAAAAAACCCTATTAAAACTTTTCATTCATCAATGTTGGTGGTTTAAATTATTAGGGAGTATTTTGAAAATTTAAGCTTTAAACGATCCCATATCCCCCAATGAACTCATCTCTAAATTTATAGAAGCGATAAACTGAGCATATTATCGGACAACCATGCCCAAAAAGGGATTCTTGGACTCTTCCAGTCCATCAAAACCGCTCTTTAAACATCATACGAAGTTTTATCTCACCTTTAAAGTTAAGATCAGATAATGGAAGAAAAAAAATCTAAAAAAGGGGGATAAGTTCTTCTATACCCAAAAAAATGGGATGGAATGCAGGGGACGGGATTCGAACCCGCGAAGGGACTCCCCCACTAGGCCCTCAACCTAGCGCCTTTGACCACTCGACCACCCCTGCAATTTAAAAAATAGTCCAAGCTCATCTAACAATGTTAACCCTACAATTATATAAATTTTATGCATACTAAAAAAATTTAGCAGATCTCGATTTAAAGGCCCCCACCACCACATATATTCCAGAAGCAAGCGATAACAGAAAAAAATGTGATGGGGAAGTGCAGCCATTATCATTTTATCTTATAGGAAACTGGTAATTGAAATTTTTTTCGACTATAAAAAAAAAGAGTGTTGTGATGAGATGGAAGGTATAAGGGAGGATGGTGAAGACCTCCTAGTAGATATAGAAGTCTCACCTGGATCATTAAAGTTTGAAATAGGCGGATATAACCCATGGAGAAGACGATTAGAGGTTAAATTAAAATCCCAGCCCCTGAAAGGGAAGGCCAACAATGAACTTATAAGAGAGTTTTCCAATATACTATCAAAAGATGTTGAAATTATAAAAGGTGTTAAAAGCCGATACAAAACCATAAAAATCAGAGGTATTAAAAAAAGTGATTTCATAAAAAAAACCAAAATAGAAAAATATTTATATAATAAATAGACAAAAATAGACGTTAGAGGGTAGAGATGATATCAACTGTAACTGCAACTACCACAACAACCATCACAACCACCACAGTACAGGTCATGACCTATAGTATAATGGCAGTGATAACACTCATACTATTTCTAGCATTAAAAGAAATTCTAAGCTCAGAAGAAACAACAACTCAAAAGATAAAAGCACTGGCCTCAGGATCCAATGTTGCAATAGTACCACTCCTAATAGTATTCGCCACTATAGTAGCCTATAAGGTGATCACAATACTCTAGGGTGAAAGTCATGGAAAAAAAATTGTGGATAACAATAATCATAGCACTCCTTATTATAATAGGAGCTGCACTAATGCTAGGGAAACCACCAACACAAAATGCTGCCCAGCCTACAGTCCTCGCCCTAGAGAATAATGCAGGTGATCAATACACACATTCTGTTGCCGTGATAGAAAATGTTACAAAAGCGGATGGGACAACAACTAACATATATGCTGATATTTGGATCAAACCAAACGACAAGGCAATGATCGACCTCTCAAAAGAATTAGGTTATAATGGATCATTACCAGCCGGCACAACCTTCACCTTAAAGTTATGGACAGATCCTCACGCAAATAAAACAGGCAACGCAACCATTAACATGAAAATTTACGCAGCTGCTAAGGATAAACTTGAAGAGGCACGGAGGAAAGAAGGATACTCTTTAACAGCTTCACACATATTTTATCCATTAAATACCACTATAACCCAAGTTGAAATAACGCAAAACCCAACTGAAGGCGCCACATACCTACAAGGTATTAAATCAATATACGTTGAACTTCTAATAACCATCAACCCAGATGGTACAGCAACTATAACCCCGCTAAGACCCCCAGTATTCTGCGAATTAGCAGCAGGTGGTTGAACCCTCTCTATTTTCTTTCCTTTTTTTTTAGGAGGATCTGTTATGAAGGCAGTGATACCAGCAGCTGGTTTGGGAACCCGGTTCTTACCAGTTACTAAAGCCCAGCCAAAAGAGATGTTACCAGTATATGATAAACCAACAATACAATATGTTGTTGAAGAGGCAGTTGCATCAGGTATAAATGATATACTCATTGTAACAGGTAAAGGTAAAAGGTCAATTGAAGATCATTTTGACAAATCATTTGAACTTGAATATTTTCTCAAAAGGAACGGGAAGAATGAATTCCTCAGGGAAGTTGAGGCCATCTCTGAACTTGCAGATATCTATTATGTAAGGCAGAAGGAACAGAAGGGCCTTGGTGATGCTATCTATTGCGCCAAGAAGCATGTTGATGGCGAAGATGCATTCGCAGTCCTACTTGGTGATACCATAACAACATCAAAGGTTCCATGTATCAGGCAACTCATAGACATTTATAAAGAGTATGGTGCCTCGGCCATTGCAGTTGAGGAAGTTCCAAGAGAGAAAGTCGAAAGGTATGGTGTGATCAAACCCAAACCCTTGAAAAAAAACCTTTACATTGCAGAAGATCTGGTTGAGAAACCCCCAGTAGAAGAGGCTCCATCCAATCTCGCTATAATAGGAAGATATGTGCTTGAAAGTGAAATATTCGACCATATAAGGGATACTCCTCCAGGTGTTGGTGGTGAAATACAATTAACAGATGCTATGAGATCTCTTAATAGACTCTATGGTTACCTATTCAAGGGTAAAACCTATGATATTGGTAACAAGGTTGACTGGCTTAAAACTTCAATTGAATTCGCGCTAAAAGATGAAAATATACGCGGAGAACTTATGGATTATATTAAAAGATTACTAAAAGAAGAATGGAATGACAATAAATAGTATAAAATTGGACAATCCATGGGAAAATGTCACGCCAATTATGCTCCTAGTCCTCTGATAAATATAACCATAGAAAATAGCAACTGATAATACTAATATAAGGTCTCTGATAGACTTCCACCCAATATGGAATATTGCGAAAAGCAAGGCCGTGTATATTAGGCCAATGAATGCTCCGAGAAGCTCCTCCGAGTTCTTTTGTATTATACCCCTGAATAGTATCTCCTCGGCAAATCCAGTGCCTATTAACATCACAATAAAACCTAAGATTAGATATGGTAGGGTTAATGTGGGTATGAGGGCTTTGGGGTGGAGTATCTGGAATTCTATATAGCCTAGTGGGATTCCTGTTAAGGCGATTAAAAACTGTGTGATGGGTCTGTTTAGGTTTAGGCCAACATCTTTTCTTCCCAGGTTTTGGATTTTCGTTAGTGTATATGAGGCTGCTAAGAGTGGTATTGCTATTATAATGAACCAGTAGAGTTGTGGGATTTTCATTATGGGCATTGATAGGCTTATAATCCTAATTAGTGGCAGTATCATCATGGAATTTAGGAGGTTCCTGAATTTTTTGTTTGGGGCTAATGAGGAATGTAAAAATAATACGAATAATATAAAGGCGTGTATTCCAAGACCTGTGGGCACATTTACATATGTTGTTGAAATTTCGGCCACGAAAAAACTGATAATGTATCCTGTGAGTAGGAGCCAATGGTATCTTGGAGGGTTGGGGGATGAGTGTTCCTTTAATCTTTTTATTTTTGCATAGGATGCTAATAGTTTTGTTTTATCATCCATTATTGTGGAGAGTTTATGATATTCTTTGTATTTTTTGAGTGCATCTTTGGTTTTGCCCTGTTTTTCTAATATCCTAGCATAATGGTAGAGGCTTGTGGCCTGGTTTTTAATGTCATTGATTTTTTTGAATTTTTCACCGGCTTCTTCATACATTTTCTGGGCTTTTTTAAGTTTCCCTTTTATTTCATGGATTTTCCCAATATTGAGTATTGAGAGCGCTTCTCCTTTAGGGTTTTTGCATTTTTTGTAAAGTTTTTCGGCGTTTTCGTAACTTTCAAGGGCAAGATCTCTTCTGTTGAGTTTTTGGTAGATTCCACCCATTTTTAGGAGTATTTTCGCCGTTCCTTCAAGATCTCCCTTGTTTGCTGTTTTTAAGAGTTTTTCTTGAAGTTTTTCAAGGTCGCTTTTCAAGGATTTTATCCCCCAAACAAAATGTTCATCCAATGGAAAGTTTTTTTTAATTCCTGGGAAGTTCTTTGAATTTGTGGTTGGTGAAAATTGTCATGAAAAAATGTTTAGTCTTTTTGGTTTATATTGTGTTTATTCCATTTATCCATAAGTTTATTAGGTGGAGGTTTTATGCTCTTGTCACAGTTTTAGTATTTTATTTTAGCTGTCCATGAATGTGGCATCTTCCAGGGTTATGGTTTCGGAGACTGCGATGTGTGGGTCCTTTTATTGGTTTGAGTGCCTATTTTGATGTTGGTGTTCTATTTGTTCCATTTCTGTGTGGTATTGTAAGTGTCTGATGTTGGATTGTTTAATAGTTGCATCATGTCTTAAATGATTTGAGTTTTTTGTGCCATTTCCATGCTGTTTCGATTATACTTTTTATATTGGTGAATTTTGGTTTCCATCCGAGGATTTCGCGGGCTTTTTTTGAGCTTCCGATGAGGCGGGGTGGGTCTCCTGGTCTTCTCTGCGATTCTATTGTGGGTATTTTTTTTCCTGTAACTTTTTTGCATGTTTCTATAATTTCTTTCACTGAGAATCCATCACCATTTCCTAGGTTGAATATTTCGCTTTTATTTTCTTCTAGGAGTTTGAGGGCTCTGTAATGTGCATCTGCAAGGTCCATCACGTGTATGTAGTCTCTTATACAAGTACCGTCTGGTGTTGGATAATCTGTGCCGAATATTTGGACCGTTTCTCTTTTACCAATTGCAACATCTAGGACTATTGGTATTAGGTGAGTTTCTGGTTCGTGCCATTCCCCTATCTTGGCTTCCGGGTCTGCACCAGCAGCATTAAAGTATCTTAGGGAGATGTAATTGAAATCATATGCTTTATTATAATCTTCTAGGATCTTTTCTACCATGAGCTTGGAGCGGCCATAGGGGCTTATGGGATTGCATGGATGATCTTCGGGTATTGGAATTTTTATGGGATTCCCATAGACTGCGCAAGTGGATGAGAAGATAAAATTTTTAACATTATTTTTTATCATGGCATCTAGGAGGTTCAGGGTATTTTTAACATTGTTTTTGTAGTATGCTCCAGGGTCTTTCACTGATTCTCTTACATCGGTAAGGGCTGCGAAGTGCATCACAGCATTTATATCATATTCTCTGAAGATCCTATGGAGTAATTTTTTATCTTTAAGATCTCCTTTTATGAATTCTCCCCATTTAACAAGTTCTTCATGGCCTTTATTTAGATTGTCGAGTATTAATGTTTCATGGCCTTTTCTGGATAGGAATTTGTTAACATGTGATCCTATGTAGCCTGCGCCGCCAACAATGAATATCATATGTTGATGTTTATAGTGGCATATTATTAAAATTTTCTGGTGTCTGGAGGGTTTTGTTATTCTTGGATAGATCACAATCCTTTTTTCTGGGAGCCTCTATTGGGTTGTTTCTCTTTTTTTGATTAGGAAGATGGAAGTGAATAGGAGCATTGAGGCAATTCCAAAGCCTGATATGACCCCGTTGTATGTGTTAAACCCTGTTTCGAGTCTGGTGTATGTTATTTGTATGGGTGGGCCTATGAATGAGAAACTTGGGAATGATATTTTTAGTGGGAATTCTACTATTAGGCCTGTGTTTATGAGGGGGTAGAGTGGGAATATGGGAGAGGCGTCTAGGAGGTCTAGGGGGAGATGGGAGAATATAAAGAAGGCTATTATACTTGTGTAGGTCCAAGATTTTCTGACGGTTTTTTCAATTATAAATAAGGGTGTTATGAGGATCGTTAGGGTGATAATGGAATGTAACGTGCCGGGTATTCCAATGGCCTTGTCGAGGTCTGGGAGTAGGCTGAAAAGAGCTAATAATATGATGGTATAGTGTGGGTTGAATAATTTCTTTTTTAGGGAATATATGATTGTTAGGGGTATGAATATGTGGGTTAGGATGTCCATTGTATCAAATCCCACCAATAGGAAGATTATCTCCTCTTTTTTTTGGTTTGTATAAGATATGTTCTCATGATGTTATTTAATTTTTCCATGGACTATCAATCATTTGCTTTTAAAGATAGATATATTTATATATTAGATGTTTAATATTATATGTGTACAATGTAATGTATGTTATATAATGGAGGTGGTTGAATTGGTTGAAGAAACACAGAGTTCTAGAACCCTTGAACTTGTGCTTGGGATAATCGGGGGCATCTTCGGACTCCTCGGCGGCCTTTTTGCTATTTTCTTTTCGGTGTTCGCATCTGAGGTGCTCTATCTCGGCATCAGCGCAGTGTTAGCATCGATCCTTGGCATAATAGGAGCCGTTTACGTGCAGAGAAATCCGCGGAATGCTGGTTTAATCTTGATCATAAGTGCCATATGGCTCCTGATAAGCATATCAGCATTCGCAATCCCCGGAACAGTATTCCTAGGTATAAGTGGTGTTTTAGCCCTTATAAGGAAGTGATGATATGAAAAAAATAATTGCACCCATACTATTACTGGTGCTTGCAATAGCTGCAAGTGGATGCACATCAGAAACTGGAACTTCAACTGAAAGCAACATAAAAGTAGAAGAACTCCAAGTAATTCCAGAAGGCTACGGATTTTACACAATAAAAGGTAAAATAACACCTTTAAGAGACTTCGACTATCTTGAGATTGTACTTAAATGGTATGATGCAGATGGCAACCTAATACAAACCGACCCCCTCGCATGGAACGTTAACAACGCCAAATCAGGTCAATCTATCAAATTCAGCACATACTCCTATATAGATACAGGTACACCAGCAAAAGTTGATCTAATGATATTCCAAGATCCATTCTCAAGTGGAGATGAAAGTTCAGCAATATACAAAACCACATTAAACCTCTAACCACACTTTTATTATTTTTCCCCCCTGAGATCTTCTAAAAAATTGGGGAGAACACAGACACTTTTTTCTAGATTACTAGGCTCTTCACAAAGATTATCTATTTCATAATCCATGACCTTAAAGATGAAATAATAACCAGCAGACTAGGATGAAAAAATTTTTATTAAACACTCTCCTTATATAAGAGAGGCAGAATAAAACTATTGGGGAGATCAGAATATGACATGTACTGTACTAGTAGGTGGTGGATGGGGTGATGAAGGTAAGGGAAAATGCATAACCTACCTTTGTTACCATGATAAACCATCCATAATCGCCAGGGCTGGTGTAGGACCCAACGCAGGGCACTCAGTAGAATTCAAGGGCGAAAAATACGCCTTAAGACTTACACCATCAGGTTTTGTTCATAGGGATGCGAAGTTACTAATAGGCGCCGGTGTCTTAATAGACCCTGAAGTTTTCCTAGATGAAATGGAAAATCTAAGCAAATATGATGTTAAAGATAGGACATTCATAGATTACCGATGCGCCATCATAGAAGAAAAACATAAAATCCAGGACAGATCATCGGATTACCTGTCAAAGAAAATTGGCAGCACAGGTACAGGTTGCGGACCTGCGAATGCAGAGCGCGTCATGAGAACAGCCAAACTTGCACATGAAATACCCGAACTTGAAGACTATTTAACAGACGTACCCGTTGAGATAAACAAGACCCTTGATGAAGGCAGTGATGTTTTCATTGAAGGTTCGCAAGGTTTTGGACTCTCATTATACTATGGCACCTACCCCTATGTCACTAGTAAGGATACTACCGCAAGCACAGCCGCAGCTGACGTTGGTGTCGGGCCAACACGCATAGACGAGGTTATAACAGTATTCAAGGCATATGCTACAAGAGTGGGTAAGGGGCCTTTCCCCACAGAGATAAGCCAGGAAGAAGCCGAGAAGATGGGTTTAGAAGAGTATGGTACTGTTACTGGTAGGAGGCGTAGAATAGGCCTTTTTGACATGGACATGGCAAGGGAATCATGTATGATAAATGGGGCGACACAGATAGCGGTTACTTGTGTCGATCGTTTATATCCAAGGTGTGAAAGGGTCCGAGAATATTCCAAGCTTTCAGGGGAAGCTAAAAGGTTTATTGAGGAGATAGAGGACGCTACTGGCGTGCCAGTGACTATAATATCTACTGGCCCTGATCTTGAGGATACTATTGATTTGAGGGGTGAACTTTTATAGTTCCCAGAATTGGTTGAGTGTACCCCATTTGCCGTGGCGTATGGCTTCCTTCACGAATCCTACAGCCATTTTTATACTCTCTTCTAGACTGTAACCTTTTGTTAAGTAGGCGACTATAGCAGCTGAGAATGAGCACCCGCTTCCATGGGTGTTTCTGCTTTTGATTAATTTTTCCTCGAAGATTTTAATCTTTCCATTGAAGTATATGTTTTTACCTTTGAGGTGGCCTCCAGTGATTACCACATTGCATTTTCTACCTATCTTCTTGGCGGCTTTTTCAGCGTCTTTAATTGTTTTTATTTGGATGTTGGATAGTGCTTCGGCTTCTTGCAAGTTAGGTGTTACTAGTATGCATTCTTTGAGTAGGTGTTTTTTAAGGGCTTTTATTGTTCCGTCTGTTGATAGTGGCGAGCCTGATTCCGCTATCATCACGGGGTCTGTGACTGTTTTAAGTTTATATTCTCTTATCTTCTTGGTGACTGTTTTTATTATATCTTCTGAGTAGAGCATTCCTGTTTTGGCGTATTTTATGGGTAGGTGTTCCATGATCAGGTCTATTTGTTCTTCTATGAATTCTGGGGATATTGGGTGTATGTTAGCAACTCTCTTGGGGTTCTGGGCTGTTAGGGCTGTTATAGCGGCCGTCCCATAAACTTTAAGGGCTGCGAATGTTTTGATATCGTTTAGGATGCCTGCGCCGGCTGATGGATCAAAGCCGGCGATTGTTAATGCGATCATATGCCTCTCCCAGATTTTCTTTCTATTTGGAGTCTTTCAACGCCTCTGGATGGTTTCACTTTTAGTTTGAGATCTTCTAGGTAGGATTTTGTATGTGTGTTTTTTCCGTGGAGTATTATTTCACCAAGGTCTTCGGCTGTGTTCACATCTAGGGAAAGGTAGAATGAATCATGGATTTTAATGGAAAGTTTTAGCCTTTTGGCTTCTTTTACATGTTCGAAGAAACTGCAGTCCCCGAAGCGCAACTTTATGGTCTCTGGGGGAAATAAGAGTGCGTTTGTCCCCCCGCCTTTTGCTGGGGCTATTATCACATCATATTTTTCCGCATCTTCAATTAGACCTTTTAGGTTGGTTTTGCCGAGTAGTGGCACATCTGATGGTACTATGAGGATTTTGTCGCATTTAGATTCGCACCATTCAACTGCTTGTTGAAGGGCTCCGTTGAGGTCTGTTTTCCCTTTTTCTTTGAGTGTTTGGACTCCTAGTTTTTGGGCGAAGTTTAGAACGTTCCAGTCGGCGCTTATGACAATTACTTTATCCAAGTTTTTTTTCAAGTTTTTTGTAACGTCTTTTAGCATGACTTTGAGGAGGTTTTCTCTTTCTGTTGGTGATAGTGTGGGTGAAAGTCTTGTTTTTGCATGTGCGAATGGTGATACGGGGATGATTCCATAGATTTTCATGTTTTTTTATCCTCGAATTTTTTTTATTTCAGTCCAATGAATTCCATGATTTTGTCCAGCCAGTTTTCTTCTCTGGCGAGTATTGTGCTGTTTATGTTTATGGAATTTAACTGTTCCTCGGTGAGGTTGAATTTTGTCATGAGCTCTGCCCTTGCAAATGATAGGTTATCCTTGAGTTGGTAGAAATACATTTTGTTTGCCCTTACTGTATAGTAGACTTCTCCTGTGTATATGTTGAAGTTGGCGCCCCTTGCCAGTAACCATATTTTTAATTGTGTGTTGAATGCTTCTGAAGGATTTTCTGGGTTTGATGTTTCTATGATTTCTTGTATCATCCAGGGGGCTTTATCAGATACTTTGAAGTGACTTCCTTTTATGGCGCTTTGTTCTGGTTCTATGCAGTAGGCTGGTATTGTACTGTTACCCTCTGGGGGTATTATCTCGTCTCTTGCTATTACAAGATCTTCTGATTCTGGGTTGCTTAGGATTGTCCCTTTTTCTACTTTCACTGGTTTTTTGCTGTTGGTGGAGATGAGTACTTGGTGGGGGATTGTGCCGGCGGAGGTTATCTGGGTTATGTTAACGTTTCCATCTTCATATGCTTCCTTGAGGGCTATCCCTCCTTGGTTGAGGTAGCAGAGGAACCCGAAGGTTCCTGCGAAGATTATTATGAGGCTGATTAGGATTAGAGCCCTTGGGTTCATGGTTTGCACCATTAATATGTTTTAGCCAAGAAGGCTTTATAGTTAGCTTCTTTCCCACAATTTATACAGGAACTTTTCTTTTTGGTTTCTGTTATCCCGAGGATGTCTACTTTTATTTTTTCTTCCATGTTTTTACCGCATTCTTCGTCTCCACACCATGGGAGTGAGATTATACCCTTCTTTTCTTCTATTATTTTCTTCGCCTCTTTGAGGTTTTTGGCTGTTCTTATGTTTTCCTGCATTTTTTTCCATGCTTCTTCTCTAAGTGTCTTGGTAGTATCTTCGAGTATTTCCTCTATTTTTTCTTCTAGGTTTTCTAGTTTTATTTCAATTTTTTCTTTGGTGTCTCTTCTTGCAATTGTTACCACGCCTTTTTTAAGGTCTCTTGGCCCTATTTCTATGCGGAGTGGTGCTCCTTTCATCTCCCATTCATAATATTTTCTCCCAGCTCTTATATCCCTATCATCTAGTTTCACGCGTAAGCCAAGATCCTTTAATCTTTTTTTAACTTCTCTGCAGGCTCTTATAACCTCTTCTATTTTTTCTTTGAAGATTACTGGTACTATTATTATCTGGTATGGTGCTACTTTTGGTGGGAGGCGTAGGCCTAGTTCGTCTCCGTGGACTGCTATGATGGATGCTATGACTCTGTCGGATAATCCGTAGCATGTTTGGTATGCGTGTTCGTGTTCGCCTGTGGGTGTTTCAAATTTTATTTCGAAGGTTTTGGAGAATGTTTGTCCAAGGTTGTGGACTGTTGCGATTTGTAATGTTTTGCCATCTGGCATTAGGGTGTCAAATGCTATTGTATAATCAGAGCCTGGGAATTTGTCCCAGGGTGGCCTTTTTGTTATGAGGTAGGGTATGGCTAGACTGTTGAAGAATTCCTTGTAGAGTTTTATCGCCTCTTGTACTTGTTTTTCGGCTTCTTCCATGGTCTCGTGTACTGTATGGGCTTCTTTGAATGTTGTGATTTCTCTTACGCGTATAAGCGGCCTTGTGTGTTTGGTTTCGTATCTGAAGGTGTTAACTATCTGGTAGATCCGTAGGGGGAGGTCTGTGTGGGATCTTATCCATAGTGAGAACATTGGGTACATTGCTGTTTCGCTGGTGGGTCTGAGGGCTAGTTTTTTGTTTAATCTTGTAAGTCCTCCATGTGTTATCCAGTAGACTTCGTCTTCGAAGCCTTTGACGTGTATTGATTCTTTTTCGAGTTGGTCTTCTGGTATTAGGAGTGGGAATAGTGTTTCTTCATGGTCGCGGTCCATAATGTCTCTGAGGATTTTTAGGGTGTTTTTACGTAGTTGGAAACCGTAGGGTAACCATACGTTCATGCCCTTGATTGGATATCTTGGATCTATTATTTTAGCCTCCTCTAGGATGTTATGGAACCATTCGCTGAAATCTATCATTTTCATCCACCATTTTGACTAGGCTCTCTTTTTTAGAAGTTAGCATTTTTTTCTCCAAAAATATTTTTATCAGTAACTATAAGATCTTCAATTGTGAAAGTTATTATCCTATTTACCTACTTAAAGCTGTTGTTTGTGATTGAGATGAATCCTAGGAAGATAGAGTTGCCAAGGGAGATACATACTGGTCCGGGTGTGATAAAAAATACAGGGATCATATGTAAAGATCTTAGATTTAAAGGGAATGTGATGGTCGTCACAGGCTATAAAACCTTTAATATAGCTGCTAAGGATGTTATAAGGAGTCTTGAATTGGAAGGTTTCAAAGCCGAGCATATAAAAGTTAAGGAGGCTTCCATGGAATCTGTTATGATGGTTAAGGAAAACCTTGATAATATCTCATTGGTCCTTGGTGTGGGTGGTGGTAAGGTCATAGATGTTGCTAAGATGGCCGCCACCCTTGCTGGTATATCTTTTATTAGCGTGCCTACCGCTGCTTCCCATGATGGTATAGCATCTCCTAGAGCATCGATCCGTGATGGTGAAAAGGGTTCGGTTTCAATGAAGGCAACTTCACCCATGGGTGTTATAGCTGATACTGATATAATAATTAAAGCACCTTTTAGGTTGCTTGCCTCGGGTTGTGCTGATATAGTATCTAATTATACAGCAATACTAGATTGGAAATTGGCGCATAGACTCCTTAATGAACGTTATAGTGAATCTGCAGCGGCGCTTTCGCTCATGACGGCTAAGATGATAATTAAATCGGCTGACGCCATAAAAGAGGGGCTTGAAAGGAGTGCTCGTCTTGTTGTGAAATCTCTTATAAGCAGTGGTATAGCTATAAGTATAGCGGGGAGCAGCAGACCAGCAAGCGGATCTGAACACAAATTCAGCCACGCCCTTGACAGTATAGCGCCTAAACCAGCACTTCATGGAGAACAATGCGGTGTCGGCACAATAATGATGATGCACCTCCATGGAGGGGACTGGAAATTCATAAAAGACGCTCTTAAAAAAATGCACGCGCCCACAACAGCCTATGAACTCGGAATAGAACCTGAATATATAATAGAAGCCCTTACAAAGGCCCACACCATACGTAAGGAAAGATACACCATCCTAGGAGATAGGGGTCTTACAAGGGAAGCTGCTGAAAAACTTGCGAAAAAGACGGAAGTGATCTAAATTGATAACACTAATAGGGAAAAAACTTGCAAAAAAAGGACTAAACTTCATCTACAATAAACCGGCAAAGGCATGTGAAGACTGCAGATACAAATCAGTATGTATCAGCCCTTTAGAAGCAGGCAGAATCTACACCATAAAAGAAGTGAAAGACACAGAACATCCATGTCCAATCCATGAAGGTGGAAAAGTAAAAGTCGTCGAAGTGGAAAAAGCCAATATAAAAGCGCTTATAGACTCTAAGAGGGCATTTGAAGGATCCATAATATTATTCGAAGCTCCTGAATGTGATGAAGAATGTGATATGAGAAGCCTATGTTTCCCAGAAGGATTAAAAACATCAGATAAATGTAAAATTATTAAAAATCTTGGCAAGGCCAATGAATGCAAAAAAGGCTACAAATTAAATAAAGTCATCCTCAAAATCATGGCATAATGGTGAAATCCCAATGAATCTAAAAAAGATGGTTGCATATAAAGCCGCTGAAGAAATAACAGACGGACAAGTTGTTGGTCTTGGCACGGGCTCCACGGCACGATACTTCATAGAAAGGATAGGTATGCGCATCCAAGAAGAGGAACTAGATATATTAGCAATACCCACCTCATATCAATCATTATTCCTTGCAAGAGATTGGCAGATACCCCTCACAAGTATAACAGAGCATGATGTTGATATTGCTGTTGACGGGGCTGACGAGGTTGACAAAGACCTTAACCTCCTCAAAGGTGGTGGAGCAGCCCATACACAAGAAAAGATAATTGACTATTCAGCAAGCGAATTTATCGTTATAGTGGATGATTCCAAACTCTCAGAAAGATTAGGCAAACCAGTCCCAGTAGAAGTCATACCAGTATCATCTCGTCTTGTATGTGAAGAACTGAATTCAATGGGGGCTAAAGTCCAGATTAGAATGTCAGATGCAAAGGACGGGCCAGTTATCACTGACAATGGCAATTTCGTCATCGACGCCGATTTCGGGTCCATTGAAGACCCATCAAAACTGGAATATGAAATAAACAGTATCCCAGGAGTTCTTGAGAATGGTATATTTTCTAGGGGTGTTGACCGGGTGATAGTAGCCAGAAAAGATGGGATAATCGAATTATAACACATACCTTTATGATGGGGATGAAAAATCTTCAGATGATTATTCATATTAATTCTCTTCCAATATATGTGATGATGAAAAATGTTGCTAAGATTAATACTATTGTAGCCCCAGAGGACACATCAAGGATATATGAAAGCCATAAACCGGCTGATGTGAATATTATGCCGATTATTGATGCTAATATCATCAGCCAGGGGATCCTGGAAGTGAATTGTCTTGCTGTCACAGCCGGGATAGTGAGAAGTGCTATCACAAGGATTATACCAACCACTTTTATAAGGATAACAACACTTAAAGCCACAAGCGTCAAAAGCAACAGATAAAACAAATTTACCGGAACCCCCAAAACTTGTGAGAATTCCTCATCAAAGGATATGGCCGTAAACTCCCTGTTAAATAATATCACACTCGCCACTATAATAAAATCTAATATTAACATCATCCAAAGGTCTGTTCTTGTAACTGTTAATATGTTACCAAAAAGATAATTAAAAAGGTCAGCAGCATAACCTGGAGTTAAACTTATAAATATGATACCAAGGGACATTCCAACAGACCATAATATGCCTATAGCAGTATCTTCACTGATTCTAACCTTCTTTGTAGCCATACCCATAATGAAAGCTGCAATGACACTGAATGGTATCGCTGTAATCACCGGATTCAAGCCAAGGAAATAGCCAAGGCCAACACCACCAAATGCCGCGTGGGATATACCCCCACTTATGGACACTATCCTTTTAGCCACTATATAGGTTCCTACCATTCCACAGGCTATACTAATAAGGATTGCTGCTATGAAGGCATTCTGCATGAACTGATATTCAAGAAATTCTAGCATTTTAGTCACCTAATGTTTCCTCAAGACTCTGTGCGGCACCCCATGGGCTATTAACTCCACGGGACACTTATAAACATCCTCGATACATTCCAGGGCTTCTTCGGGTGTTCCGTGGGAGAATAGTTTCTGGTTTAGGCAGGCTATCCTGTCCACGTGGGTTGCGACCATCCCTATATCATGGGATACCATTACAATGGCTATTTCATGTTTAAGTTCATCTAATAGTTCATAGAATTTTTCTTGGAATAGTGGGTCAACGCTACTTGTGGGCTCATCCAATAATAGTAGTTCTCCCTCCCTTACAAGGGCTCTTGCAAGGAAAACTCTCTGTAGTTGTCCGCCAGAAAGGTTATCTAGTCTTTCATCTTTCAGATGGTCTATTTCTAATCTTTTAAGCCATTTGTCCACTTTTTCTTTGTCTTTCCTGGTGTAACCTTTGAGGGGGCCATGGTAGCATCCCATGAGTACTGTTTCAAAAACGTTTATTGGAAAATCTGTGTCGAAGTGGCGTCTTTGGGGGAGGTAGCCTATCTTTTTTCTTGCTGTTTCGGGTTTGAGGCCGAATACCTTGATGTTTCCTTTGGTTGGTTTCAGCAGGCCGATTATCATTTTGAGTAGGGTTGTTTTACCGCCGCCGTTGGGTCCTATGATAGCTAGGAATTCTCTCTTGTAAATTTTGAGGTTTATATCTTCTAGGATTGTTTTGTTGTTGATTTTGTAGTGTAAGTTTTTGATTTCAACTGCTTTTTCCATTTTATTCAACCTTTAAATGTCTTTGAGGGTTTGTAGCATTTTTTCCATGTTTTTGATGTAGTTTTCTGCGAGTGGGTCTATGGTGACTATTTTTGCACCTATTTCGTCTGCTATGGCTTGGGCGCTTTGTTTATTTGATTGTGGTGATATGATTATAATTTTTATATTTGCTTTTTTGGCTTCTTGGATGATCTTTGCGAGTTTTTGGGGTGATGGTTCTTTGCCTTCTTGTTCTATGGTGATTTGTTCTATTTTGTAGTCTTTGAAGAGGTAGGTCCATGCTGGATGGTATACTAGTATTTTTTTGTTTTGTTTTTCGGTGAGGGTTTGGTTGAATTTTTTGTCTAGTTCTTTGAGCCTTGAAATGTATTGGTCCTTGTTTTTTGTGTAATATTCTCTGTTAGCCGGGTCTTCTTTTATGAGGGCTTTATAGATGTTTTCAACCATTATTATGGCGTTTTGTGGGGATGTCCATACGTGTGGGTCTTCTTTTATGAGTTTTATCCCCTCTGAGCAGTTTATTATTTTCATTTCTGGGTTTAGTTCTTTTAGTTTTTCCATCCATGTTTTTTCGAATTCTATTCCTGAGCCTACTTGGAAGTAGATTTTTGCCTTTGATAGTTCTCTTAGTTGGCTTGGTTGGGGTTCGTAGGTGTGTGGGTCTGCTCCGGGTGGCACCATTACTATGACTTTTACTTTGTCTCCTCCGACTGCTTCTATGAATTCTTTTTGGGGCATTATTGATGCTGCTACTATTATTTTTTCTTCGGGGCCTGTTTCACCACCTTTACTTGTAATATAGAAGGCGCATATTAGGATGGTGATTGTTGCGATTAGAATGAATATTTTTGTTTTTTTCATTGCTAGATTTTTATTTGTTTTATCCCTTAAAAAATTTATTAATAAAATCGAATAGATTTAATAATTTTTATGGTAATCTTTTTAAATGTTTATTAATATAGTTTTTGTTCATGACTGTAATCAGCATTTCAATAAGCAAAAAACTCCTAGAAGAGATAGATGCTTTAAAGGATGAGATGGGATTTTCAAGCCGCTCAGATATTATAAGAACAGCATCCAGGATGTTAATAGATGAAAAAAGGAAAGAAATGGATATAAAAGGAGAAGTTAATGGTGTGCTCTTCCTCATACACAAAAGAGAAGTTGAAGATAAGGTAAACAATATCAAACATGACTATGAAGATATCATAAACACACAAATCCACAGCCACCTAAAAAACAAGAACTGCCTTGAAATCTTCATCCTAGAAGGTGGAGCTGAAAAAATAAGAGAACTCACCTCCAGATTCCGAAATTGTGGAAAAATGGAACACCTCAAACTTATAATCATCTAAGCCTTCCGATACCCATGACTAAAACTAGCATCATACAACCTTGAAGCTTTAAATTCTCCAGGTTCAAGAACATCCCCAACGATGATAATAGCAGTCCTCCTAATATTACTCCTCTTCACCTTATCTTCTATATCTGAAAGCCTACCCCTTACTATTTCTTCGTCTTCCCATGAGGCCCTTTTAACAACTGCTACAGGCGTATCATCACCATAATGCTCCCTTAAACTTTTAACAACCTCCCCGATCTTATGAACGCCAAGGAATATGCACATGGTAGAACGATGACTTGCAAGAGCCCCTAAATCCTCCCTTCTAGGCACGGGAGTCCTACCAGAAGGTCTTGTTATTATAACAGTCTGAGAAACCCCAGGCACGGTTAACTCCGTCTTAAGGGCGGCTGCAGCGGCGAAAAGAGAACTCACCCCTGGTATAACATCAAAAGGGATTTTTTTCTTTTCAAGCTCCCTCATCTGCTCCATTATAGCCCCATAAATCGAAGGATCCCCTGTATGTATCCTTGAAACAATCTTCCCAGAATTGGCACCATCCACCATAACCTTAATAATCTCATCTAAAGTCATGGATGAACTATCATAAACTTCAGCCGAATCAGCCACAAAATCTAGAACCTTCTTATTCACAAGAGAACCTGCATATATCACTATATCAGAATCTTTCATAACCTTAACAGCCTTCAAAGTTAAAAGTTCAGGATCCCCCGGCCCGCCTCCAATAAAGAACACTTTCCCTTTCATATAAACCCCTTTAAACCCTATAAAATAGTATGTAGGCTACTATCATTAGTATTATGGCCATTAGAAAACCTATGATGGCCATCCCTCTGTCACTTCCAAAGATTATGGGGATGGGTCCTATCATTATAACTCCACCTGTTTTAACCTCTGTGCTTTCCTTTGTCTTGGTGAACATGCCCATGATACTACCAGCGAAAATAAGGAAAATGCCGAAGATTACAAGGATTATCCCAACTATTATTAGTGAATTGGCATTCAACTGTTAGACCTCCTAGGATTAAAATTATTTTTTTATCTTATATTCTTCTGTGCCTTTATTCTCTCTTTTTTCAAGTAATTCCATTTCCACCATTGCATCTAGGACTTCTAGGATGTTATTGAAACATTCAGGTGAATTTTCGCATAGTTTAATTTCACATGGGCAGATGATTTTCTCTTCTATTTCTTCTTTTTCCATCCATTGGGGGTTTCTAGTCAATGAATCATGGAGTAGTATGCAGAGCAGTATCCTTCTTTCTTTGTCCTTGTCAACTGGTAACTCCTGGATAATCCCTTTTATCCCTTTTACAATCACCTTCAACTGTTCCTCTTCCTCTTCTGGGATTATTGTTAAGGCTTTAATTTCTTCGGCTAGGAAATATTCACCTCTGCTGACGCTGAAACGGTCTTTTTTAAGCACTAGACCTCCAACATCCTCTACATATTCTTCAAATTCTTCGAATCTGTAGGGGCCTCCGCTGAATAATATTATCTTATACATTCTACACTCCCTCAATATTATAAATCTTGGTGCAATTTTATATGAATTCTTCCCCTATAGCAAAGTATATTAATATTTTATCATGTTATCGTAATATATGCTTTAAAATTTTTTTGGGGTGCGGAGTTTCTATGAGATGTGAAAGGGGAGTTTTCACAACAGATTTTCTGTTTTCAATTCTCTGCTTATCCATGATAATATTATTTTTAGCAAGCACAGCCTCTTATAGGATGGATTATGCCAATGATGAGAGGCTTTTAACCGGTTTAAGGGTTTTGATGGATAGAATAGCTGGTGATATCAATCTTGTGTTGGCTGGTGGTCCGGGACATGAGATAACAGTTAAACTTCCAAGTAACATTGAGGGTTCGCGTTATCAATTATGGGTTAATTCAAGTGGAGTATATGGTATGGTTGATGGAAGATATGGGAAATCTCCCATATACCCTTGTATCCTGGTAGATTCTAATGGGAATAGTAGAACAATCATGTTAAGACCCGGTAAAACCTATAAAATCAAAAACCTTATAGAAGGCAAAAAGGCTATTATAATGATAATAGAGGTGAAATGAATGGATAGGGGGCAGATAACAGGTGAATATCTTCTTATTCTAGGTTTTATCATCCCAACGATCCTCCTGTTATCATATTCTATAAGTGATAATCTGGAATTGGAGATGGCTATTGCAGCTGCAAAGGATGGTGCCATCAGAGGAGCTGACACAAATGAACTTGCAATCTACCCCAAAGATGCATACCAAGAATATGAGAACAGGAAAGAAGTGCTCCTGCAACCCTCTTCTATCCAAATCATCAAATTAGAGACTGTAAATGAAGGTTATAATGAAACTTATGGAAAATATAAGATTAGATTGATAGTATATGCCCATCTAGAAAGGGAAATCCCAGATGATTGTAAAGATTCCCTGGGAGATAGGATAAATTATAATATCAGGAGAAATATTTGTATAACATTCAAAACAGAAAACATTACTAATGATTTTTACAATCCAGCATTCTCATATAACTACATGTTCACAACATCCGATGTTAGATGGATATAATCGAAAATCATTAGTAAGATAAGCAAAGAGATTTATAACCGTTCATCATAAAAGGTTAAACCCCCTATGAAAAGATGATTTTTATATATTAGAGTATAATAATTGAATAGGTAAAATTTATTGGGTGGATCCATGACCAAAACAAAAAAGGAAAAACTAGATGATGTTCTTTCAGCGTTTATGCAAGTGGGGCAGATACGAGCGTGTGGAATCGTATCCAAGGAAGGCCTACTTATCAATGCACGCACACCCCCAGATGTTGACGCAAGGATATTCTCAGCCTTATGTTCCACTATCATGGGAGCCGCCGAGGCAGCCTCTGGCCAGATGAATACTGGTACGGTGAATGAGATCACCGTAAGAACCGAGAAGGGTATAATAATCCTAAAACCTGCAGGAGAAAAGGCCATATTCACAGCACTCGCAGAACCAGACGCTCACTTAGGACTTTTACTCGTTGAAATGGAAACTAGGGCAGAACAGGTGAAAGAAATCCTCAAGGAGATGTGAAGATGAAGAGGACCTACATCCCCAAACTCGATGATATACTTGGTGGGGGTATAGTCGATAACGCTTCTGTCATGTTTTCTGCTGTCCCTGGTGTGGATTGTGAGGCCTTCGGTTACCAGATGCTATATGGGCGATTAAAAGAAGGGGACAAAGGTTTCATATTCACGAATGTGGCCGAACCTGAAACTATAACCTATGAATTCAACTCCTATGGTTGGGATCTTGAAAAATTTCTTGAAAGTGGGGATGCATTCTTTGTTGATGGAAGTTCACCATTCATGGGATTACCATCAACTGCAAGATATTCCGTTGATGATTATTCAAAAATAGAAGAGATCGTACTAGAAGCTATAAGTGATGTGCCAGGTGGTATAGGTGTTATAAATAACCTCTCAACCCTAATAGATTATCTTGGGGAAGATGAGACCATAAACATTATAAAAAAATGGAACCTATATAGTAGGAGGTATAATACAAACCTTATTTACCTATTCACCAAATGGGATTATACTCCTAGCCTAGTGCAAAATCTTAAAAAGATCATGGATTGTGTAGTTGAAATTAGGACAATAGAGGAAAGGGTTATAATAGGCCAGGGTTTCATGGTGGCTCATTCTTCCTGGTCGAAACCATCAAAGACCATGGTCTTATTCTTTGTAGTGCAACCAGGTGGCGTTAAAGTATACATACCCAAGATATTAGTCACAGGCCCATATAATGCAGGTAAGTCAACTTTCGTCAAAAAGATATCGAAGAGGGCTGTTTCGGTTGATAGAAAGGCTTTATCAGCTTTCCCCACTACGATAGCCTTGGATATAGGACACCTCGAATATAAGGGTTTTATAGCGGATGTGTTCGGCACACCCGGCCAGGAGCGATTCGACCTACTATTGGATGTTCTAGGGAGAGAATCGGTCGGAGCTTTTATAATTGTTGACTCAACAGCCCCGCAGACATTTGCAAGGGCTAAGGAGATGATAAGGAAGACCAGGGCGGAGGCCATACCGAAGGTTTTAGTTGCGAATAAACAGGATCTGCCAGGGGCGCTTTCGCCGGAAGAAATACGTGAAAAGATGAAGCTTGGTGAAGAGGTACCTATCATACCAGCCATAGTAACTGAGGGGAAAGGGGTTACTGATGCTTTGGATGCTCTTTTAGGATTGCTTTATGGTGATTGAATGATTGTAAGGATTTCATCGGGAATTCCTGGTCTAGATAAACTTATAGGAGGAGGGGGAGGTTCTTTAGCAGAGAATACTGTTACACTCATCTATGGTCCTCCTAAGGTTGGTAAATCTATTTTTTCTTACCAATTTGCATATGAGGGTCTTGTTAATGATGAGCCATGCCTTTATGTTAGTACAGATTATGGTTTGAAGGATCTGGAAAGGAATGTGGCCAATTTTGGTTGGAAGGTTGAGGAATATGTTGGAAGTGAAAATTTTTATCTTATAGATGCGATATCAACAATTTCAGGCGTGGAAGTTAGTAGTACATTAAATTATTTTCCATCCTCTGTATATAATCCTACAGATATCATGGTAAAATTGGGTGTGGCTATTCGTCAGATAAAATCAAAGTCGCCCCGTTTCAGATCTGTTCTCGATTCTTTAACAACACTTATGGCATTTAATGACGAGCTTTTGGTTGTAAGGGTGCTCACAATATATATCATGCGTATAAAAGAGAGTGGAGGGACGGCCATTGTAACCTACACGGAAGGATCTGCCGATTCCAAAGTTGAAAACATGTTAAAGGCCATAGTAGATAATATAATTCACCTTGATGGGGAGAACCTCACAGTAGAGGCTATGGTTGGAAGTGGTAAGCTAAAAGCGCATTATAATATAACTTCCAGTGGCATAGTAGTTGATTGATCTGTGTGATGTTCATGAAAAATAATTCTGATATAACAAATCTTGGGGATCTCCTTGGAGATATAGAACCTGGGAAAATTGTACTACTCTATGGCCCTCCTAAGGTGGGTAAATCCATATTCTGTTACCAGTTTTTGTATTCTGGTCTTAAGGGTGGAGAACCATGTTTGTATATAGCGGCTGATTATGGTTTAAGGCAACTTGAGCAGAGGATGATGGAGTTTAATTGGTTTTTGCAACCATATATTCAAAGTGGTGAAGTTTACATAATAGATATTTTAACCCGTTTGGCAGGTGTTAAGATTGGGGATTCAAATGCTGTGAAGTTTTCATCAGTTCAAAACCTTGCAGATCTTATGGTTAAGGTGGGTGTGGGGACGCGTTCATTATTCCGGAAATCATCCAAGTTCAGAGCGGTTCTAGATTCACTCACAATGATCTTTGCATTTAACCCGCCAAACCTTGTATTGAGGCTGATGAAAGCTTATAAGAATCGTGTAAGTGAAGCAAATGGTATAGGGCTTGTGGTGCATACAACAGGGACTGTTGAACCACAATTTGAAACATCTTTGATGGAATTGGCTGATTTTAAGATATGTTTTGATGGAAAGAGCATCCAAGTAGAATCCTCCGCAGGTAAAAAATCGGCACAATACACCATAACAGACGAGGGGATCAAGTGTTGGGGAATAGAATGATAATGATCTTGGGTTTATTCGATATATTTGAAAGGGGGAGGTCATTAGAGGATTATATCCACCGTCTCCAGGAATTAAGGGAGGAGGAGTTCGATATTTTAATGTCCATAGCAGGATATTATCTTGATGAAGGTAAACATGAGAAGGCCATGGAATATCTTGAAAAAGCGATTAAAGTAGCTGTTGAAATGGATGATAAGGAACTTGAAGCCCTTGTACTTGATTCTATGGGTGATGTTTACCTGGATAAAAGGGAGATAGATGTAGCGCTCGAATATTTCAAGGAAGCCTTTAAACTTTATTCTTCAATCAAATCACCCCACAGAGACGAAATGAAGGATAAGATAAGTGAAGTTGAGAGGATGAAAGAAGCTATAGAGATGGCTGAATTACGTAAAAAACTTGAAGAAACCCCTAAGAGTCCGGAAGTGGGAAGATTTGAAGTTGACATTGAAGATATACTCCCTAAATTGAAGAAATTAGTCAGACATTTAGAAAATGTTTCATTATATGAACCTTCCCTTGAGAGCACATTTGAAGAGTTGAAAGAAGCCCTTAACATAGCCAGTACAATTAATGATAAGATGGGTGAAGGTTCTCTACTAATACTCCTCGGAACCCATTTATTCGAAAATGAAGATTATGACGGGGCTTTCAACTATTTTACACGGGCCAAGGAAATATTCAGCAAAATTGAAGATAAAAAATCGCTTGGGACTGTGAATGTTCTACTAGGCCTCATACATTTCATTAGAGGTGATGAAAAAGAGGCTTTGGAGAATTTTAAAAAAGCAATCGAATTATTCAAAGGAGAAAATGATTCTAAGGCTTCTGAGCTTACCATAGACATTTGCAGATCATTATATGGGGTCGAGGGGTAATATAAAGGCTAATAGTATCCCAAGGGAACCGAATAGTATTCCTATAAACCATACAATGAGTACAACATGTTTTTCTTTCATAGGCCTTCTTAGTATCCATCTTATAAGAGAATTGAAACCTTCTGGGGGAGCTACAAGTTTACCATCCTCTGTCACTTTGGTCGGGGCATGCTTATGTCTTTCCATGACACCTGCACTATAAAACTTTAGGAGAGAATCTATTATATTAGGTAATAACACGATGAATGCTATGCTTTTCACACGGCCTATGAATGCCACGGCTGCTATACATGCACCTATTATAAGCGTCCCAACATCTCCTGGGAATACACGTGAAGGATAACGATTATATATTAAGAAGGCTAGTAGTGATCCTAACATTGTCATTGTGATAAGTGAAACATCATATTTTCCCATTATTATACAGGATGCTGTGAGGGAGATCATTGCTATGGATCCGAGTCCTGATTCGATCCCATTCAAGCCTGCTAGCATGTTGGTAAGGTTTGAGGCGATTGAAACTGCTATTGGCATGCTTATAAGGTAGAGTATCCCTACGTTGGGTGGTGCCACCCATATAAGTGGGAGTCCTGCTAGGAATAGGAGGAAAAGTTTTTCCTTTGATGATAGTCTTACAAGGTCGTCTATCATACCTACTACACCTACAAGTAGGATGACTAGTAGGGTTACCATGAGTTCATAGTGGAGTTTTGGGAATGTGCAGATGGCTATGAACATTCCTATTATGAAACCGAAAAGTATGCCGATTCCACCCATCTCTGCGACTATTGGCTTGGAGAGCTTATGCAAATCTTTTCCAACTAGGTTAGCATTTCTCAGTTTGTTTATTAATCTTGGCATTACAAGGTAAGTTGATGAAAATGCTATGGTAAAACAGATGATAGAGACTGTTAATATGTTGTTAAATTCGGCTGTTAACATTTTATCACCCTTTTTTGATTATATGATAGACTGTTCTTAGGGGTATATTGAATTTTTCAGCTATTTTTTTGGGTGGCATGCCATTCCTCGCCATCTTCTGCACTTTCATCCTTGTATTTTTATCATATTTTGGTTTAGGCCCTCTTTTAAGTTTCATATCCCCTTTGAGGTAGTATATGCTTTTGATGGGTATCTTTGTTATGCCTGCTATCTCTTTCGGGGTTTTACCTTCACTTAGGAGTTTTCTGATCAGTTTCGCGTCCTTTTCTGTGTATTTTCGTGCTCTTCCATGTAAGGGTTCCACTTTTATGTTTAGTTTTTTGAGGGCTTCAAGGTATTTTGATGGGATTCTCTTATAGATGCTTGGTGGGCATATGATCTTTTCAAGGTCTGGGTTCTTTTCTAGGATTTCTATTATTTTACGCGAAGTTAAATGTTGTTTTACATGTATTTTTTTCGTCAATATGATCACATTATTTGATCATTTCCATGAAGAGCCGGGCCTTTTCAGTTGTAGGCTTGTCAAGGGTTTTTATATTTTCCTTTTCTCTCTTTAACTGGTCTAGTGTAACAGAGAACACACTAGCACATGTTTCATCACTTATATCGGATTCTAGGCTGACTAGAGCTGCTCCGAAGGCCCTTGGATCGATTTTCATGTGCAAGCCTTTCATCCGCTCTTCTATTTCGAATTTTTTCAATAATAATCTTTGCGGGTTTTTTATATAGAATATTTTCTCACCATATTCTCTGAGGAGTTTGATAGCTTCTTTATCCATTCTATTAAATGTTTCGGTTTGTCTACGGTCTAGGACTGGTCCCAAGGCAGGGAATGGACCTGCATATTTACTTCTTCTATCATAGGATGTTGTAAGATAATAGCAACTGATATCCCATAATATTAAAGTTATGGGGATCTTAAAGAAAATATCCTTAATTATAGTATCTCTCAATTCTATATCGGATTTCACTTCAGGTTTTAGGTTTCCATTTTTATCTGCTAGGCCCTCTTGGATTAAAAGATCTTCTAGTTTTTTTTCGCGGATTTCTTCGAGTTCCCTACTCTCTCTTATAAAAGGTGGTGAGTATCTTCTGGCTTCTTTTAATATTTTATCATACTTTCTAACATTCCCGGGGTTTTTTAATCTTTTATTGAAGATGTCATCTTCTATTCTGGCTATGAGATCCTGGGCGAATCCACAGTAGCCTAGTGCTAATGCCGTTCTGGTGTGCCTATCATTTATTATAGTAGTTTTTTTTCGATGAAACTGGATGAATTCTATCCTTGCATGGGGGCCATATTCTTCTTTCACTTTTTTTTCATAGTCGATGTTGTCAATGTTTTCTATGCTCACTCTTTTTCTAATCCACCGCCCAGATTCAAGTATTTTAACTATCATAGTCGCCGAGGTTATAACACCCCTTCTCTCATTCTTTAGGATTCCTATGATCTCCTTAAAGGATTCCCTGGCCCATGGACTTAATTGGGATATCTTCACCATATAATCTCCTGAAAGGGGCAAGTATGGGATTATTTCGGGACGTTTAACACTTCCTTTATCAAAGATTAACTTGAGTTCGGAGCCGCATTTACACTTGAACTTTTCTAGTCTGGGCTCTGATAATTCATTGACCTTGAAGCTTTTACCACATTTTTCACAAATTAAAAGGGAGTATTCCTCTAGGTGGCCTAATGCTATCTTATGTGATGATATGGCGGAATTCACCCTGTCTAGTATGTTTTTTCTAATTGAGGCTCTCATTCTAAAGTATTGTGTTTGTCTCCTTATATCATGCAAGTCTTCGACTTTCATCTCTTTTAGTGGGGGGCCGTAGACTGCCATTGAACGGTAGGGGGATTTGAAACCTTTTAATTCCATCTTTTCTTTCATCTTTTGTAGCATTCTTAGGTTAGATCTGAGATAGAGGTATGTTTTCATGAAGTTTTCTGGTTTTATGATGTCATCTATGTTTATCTTTTTGGTTTTTATTGTTTCTAAGAATTTTTCAGATTTTGCTATGAGGGCTGGTTCCTCCATTTAAATCCACTATACTAGATGAGTTTATTTTATTTTTTCGCCGATTTCTCCATCTTCCACGGTTAATAATCCCATTTTTTCTGCTGTTGCAAGTATCATGCCCTCTGATTTTATGCCGAATAACCTGGTGGGTTTTATATTAGCTAATATTATGACTTTTTTTCCTGGTAGTTCGCTTGCCTGATATTTTGATCCTATGCCAGCCACTACCTGGATGGTTTTATCATTTAGGTCAACTTTTAGTTTTAGTAGTTTATCTGATCCTTTAACCTTAGAAGCTTCTATTATTTTACCTACTCTCAAATCTAATCTGGCAAAATCGTCTATTGTAACCTCCCTGGTTTTTGTTTTCTGGTGGAGTTTGCGTTTTTCTTCCTCTATGATCTTATCCTGGATCTTGGCGAATAATGGTTTGGCTTTTCTGATTTTGTGTCCGGCTTCAACTGGCATGGTGGCATCATCCCATGAAGGATTCTCTTCTAAGTTGAGGATTTTTAATATTTCATTGGATTTTCTAGGCATATATGGTATTAAGAATACTCCAATGGCCTTAGCTAATTGATTACAAATGAATATGCAAGCCGCGGCCCTGTCAGGATCTTCTTTGATGTTTTTCCACGGTTCTTGGTCGTTGAAATATTTATTACCTTTTTTTGCCAAGCCTATTATCTTCACAAGACCCTCCCTGAAATTGAATCCTTCAATAGCACCTTCAATATCCTCTTTAACATTCTTCATATCTTCTAGGATTTGCAAATCTTCATCTTTAAGGTCATCGGCCTCTGGTATTTGGCCATTGAAGAATCTATTGGTAAATGAGAATGTCCGGTGCAGGAAATTACCTAGGATGTCTGCTAATTCATCATTTACTCTTCTCTGGAAGTCATCCCATGAGAAGTCAGTGTCCCTTGTAAGGGGGGCGTTTATTGTAAGATAATATCTTAGAATGTCGCTTTCAAAACTTTCCAGGAATTCTGATGTCCAGACAACCCAATTTTTGCTTGTGGACATCTTTTTACCCTCAAGTGAAAGATATTCTCCTGCTATGATATTATCTGGGAGTTTACAACCATATGCCATGAGCAGAGCTGGCCAGAAAATCGCATGATGATAGATTATATCTTTGCCTATGAAGTGCACTACGGTATCATCCCAGTATTCTTTCCAGTTCTGGCCCGTTTTTTCGCTCCATTCAACTGCTGATGAAATATAGCCTAGGAATGCTTCACCCCATACATAGATTATTTTTCCCTTGGCTTCCTTAAGGGGGACTGGTATGCCCCATTCCATGTCCCTTGTAAGTATCCAATCTTTTAGACCTTCCCGCACCCATTGCAGCGCATAATTTTTAACATTCGCAGGCAATTTTTCATTGTTTTTTATCCATTCAAGGATTCTATCCTGGAATTTGCTCAGTCTGAAAAAATAGTGTCTAGATTTTTTAACCTTGGGTTCTGAGCCGCAGATCATACATTTAGGTTTTATCAATTGTAAAGGTTCAAGGTGTCTGCCGCAAGCCTCGCAATGGTCTCCCCTAGCATCTTCAGCGCCACAGTATGGACATTCGCCTTCAACGTACCTGTCTGGGAGGAATCGTTGGCATTCACTACAATAAAATTGTTTTATATCCTTTTCATAGATGAAATCCTTTTCATAGAGTTTTAGGAAAAAGTTTTGGGCTATCCTATGATGTAATGGGTTGCTTGTGCGTGAAAAATTGTCGAATGATATGTCACATGCTTCAAGATCGCGACGGATCATCTTGTAATAATATGTTGCCACCTCAATGGGTTCTTTTGATTCCTTCTCGGCCTTGACGGCTATGGGGGTTCCATGTTCATCTGTTGCACATACAAATAAAACATCTCTGTTTTTCATCCTATTGTAGCGAGCATATATATCCGCGGGTATATACGTTGATCTTAAATGTCCAAGATGCGTTGGACCATTTGCATATGGAAGTGCGCAGGTGATAAATATTTTGTTCATTGTCTCATTCCTCCCATCTGTGAAAATAAAGTTTAATAATAAAGTTTCATCTGTCAAGGATTATAACCCTTAATTTTGTAATTTAACTATATATATTCTCTTCTTTGCAAATATATTTTAGAGAGTTCCCTTTCAAAATTTGGAGATCATTTTAGTCTTAAGATTTGGGAATGGAATCCTTTTTTTCTCCACACCTCCTTGACTAATACTTTGAATCGTCTTTGCAAGATGTCTGCGCCCTATGTAAGTGTGTTGAAATCCACTATTAATATAATTTAAAGAATGCTCTCTTTTATCCCCCTAATTTCTGTTGGAAGAAAATCGGGTGCACATTTTATATACAATGGAGGATATAATAACAGTACAGAAGGGATTTTTTTTGACAAAAATAGGTAAAATTTTATATAACACATTTGTGAAGCATCCAGAGATGAAAGAAAGATTAGAAAAGTTAGTTGATAAAGGATTAACAGTCAAGGAATTACAGGAACATGTGGACGTGGAAGTGCCATGCTATTTATTGTTCCCGGATCCTGCGAGGTTCGGATGTGAAGGATGCGACCTAAAATGCGCTAAAGCGTCTATGGCATCCCAAAAATTAAAAAAACATCCACTTAAAGAAGTAATTGATAAAACACACCTATATAAACATTTAGAAGTGTTTCTTCGCCCAAGGCTAGTCATCCAAGTTTAAATTTTGATTTTAATCTAGCCCAGAACAAGTGTTCAGGTCCGCAACCAGAAACCATAACAGACCTAGTAGATGATTCTTTTATAATCTTGATGATCTCCTCTATTTTCTTGTCCATGTCCTTGTTTGATATTGGATGGAAGCTAGAATCAAAATACTCCTTAACGGTTTCATAATATTCTTTGGCTGCGGAAACTGATTCCCGCCCCGGGAAAACATGAACCTTACTAGGTTTGGCTGATAAAATAACCTTTAAATGGTCTTGGAATATTTCATCCTCGCCTTTATCAGGGGTTGTATAGATGAGTGTCATGTCCTCTGTAGGATGAACTTGAAGGTTAACTTTTAGAGCGTCACCATTGTCTCCCTGACCTATACCCACTATTTTATCCCTTGTTTTAAATATTTCGAACCTTCCTGGGGGTAGGGTGAAATCTTCAAGTTCTCTGCTCGTTTTTATAATCACATCTTCTATGTTTTCTGGGTAAGGTGTGAATGTCATGTAGGATGTGGAGGCGCAGAGGAAATTATATAGGTTATGCACGCCAAAGGTTGGTATTTCTAGGTTGAGTTTTGTCGAAACCTCCCTTTGGTTTGTATAATTGTATGTTTTGGCTGTGATTTCTACCTTCCATTTATTGTCTTCTTCGGATATCTTTGTTAGTTTGACGTGTGGTTTGGGTCTTGAAAAGCCACACTTGCAAGTGTAGATTCCCCGATGATTCAAGTATCTCCTAGAATATTCTAGTTTCTCCCCACATTTTGGACAATGTACAGGTGCGCTTGGTGGTGTTTGATCCTCCAGGCCCACATCAAAACCATAATATGTAACATGGACGTCCTTTTCTTTCTCCATTCCAATATAGGCTGTTCTAGGGTCATCAGCATTACAGATTATAACACCCTTTTTCATCGGAGCTGAAAGCAATCTCTTGGCCTTAAAATATTCCCTGAATGGGTTTTTTTCTCCAGCGACCATTGTATGTTCCCTTGAAATTGTTGTGTATATGACGCCTATTGGATCCACATATTTGCAGACTGTATCTGGCATGGAATATTTAGCTGTTCTTATACCATACTCGAATATTCCGAAATCGGCTTTTCCACCGAGTAATCCGGTTGCAACAGCATTTACTGTGTTGCTGTCGAAGTTGCATGAGACTGAAGAGTCTTTCTTTAAAAGCAAGCATAACATTTTTGTGGTTGTTGTTTTACCATTAGTCCCGGTTATGAGCATGTTCCCAATCTTCGATCTTTTTGAAAGTTCCCTTAGACAATCAAAACCACCCATTCTAAGGAATAGGTAGCCTGGGAAACTCCTACCCATACCTCTTCCAAGCTTGACTATGAAACGAGCCAATCTCCCAGCTAAACTCGCTGTAGTGCATTTAAACTTCATTTCCACATCCCTTTCTCATGTTTTGAATCCCACCCAAAAAGCTGGTCTATTGTTAACTTAGAAAAATGTGAGAGGGTGGATACTATCTCCATAGTATTCCTAGAATTGTATTTATATGTGATCACCTTATTTCCTATATAACAATATATTAACATATAAGATATTTTTTCTGCAAATTCTAAAAATCAAAAACTATCACTCTATTTGCATTTTATTGGCATGAAATAGAATCTTCATTTTTTTGTTTTACAAGTTTTTCAAGTCGAAATTTTGATGTCTGCCTCCTGGCTGGGATCCTATAATTTGAGGTTTAGTAATACTTGTCTTCAAATCGAAACCATGAACAAGATAATTTCGATTTGTAATAGAAATAATCTTCTTTTTTTGACTTGTGATTAAAAGCAGGATGAGCGTGCGCCTGTAAAAAAAGAATAATAATACAAGAAAATTCCAACAAAATAGACAAAAAGGATGATCCGCTTTGGAATAATCAAGGGGATTTCAAAGAATTCCAAGACCCCCCAAATGGTATTATAAACCAAGATCCCTTTTTGTGCAATTTCGTGGAAAATTGGATAATCTTTTTTGTGCTTAAACAAAAATATGCCAAAGGTTGAATAATCAAAACTTCCGGCCTCTCACATCCAAAGTCTCTAAGGGTTTTTCGTGATAATATCAGTAAACCCAATCGAAAAAAATTGCATCGAAAAATACAAGATTTACCTTATCCCCCCTACTAAAAGCCTAAACCCAATGAAAAAAGCTAAAATGGAGGGTTACCAAGAAAATATTTTTCGGACCTATTAGGACCTTAAAACCCCCCCTTCTTGGGGGTTCCATGAAATTTACATGACATTCCGTTCAACATTAATCTAAAGGGCCACTAGAAGGCCTATTTTGCTCATCCCCCATTTCATTCGTTTGCCAGGCAAAGATTGCATCTTATGTAACTTTCGTCATATTGCATTTAAGGTAAAATGGACCTATCATTTCCCCATAGACATTCATATGCAACAGGGTATGATGATAGGAAGGAAACACTAAAGGATGAATTAGGTGAGATCCCCTTTTAAACCCATAAGAAAATCCCCCCTTTGGGAGGATCATCTCTCTACTTTTTGAACGTATTCTATCAACTTTCACATAAAAATCTTATCTGATGGATCTCCAATGTCTTATCCACTAACGATCTTATCCATTTTTCAATTGTGTCAGATGGGAAATCGCCATAAATTGCATCAGGCACACTCATCCCAGCCGAATATACATCCGGTGGTTCATCACCTGTAAAAGAAGTCCCAGCCTGCGACTTTCTTTTCTGGCCAGTAGACAACGATGACGTTTACCTGCAGCTTGTATCCAGGTGCAACTTTGCCACCTTGTACTCCAGTTATCTACATAATCTCTTTCCGCTGTATAAAATAGTATTTTTGTGTTATTATCGAAAGTGGGAGGAGCCCGCAATTCTGAGGGTATGCTATCTTCAAATTTTAGATCTAAATTGATTTGGGTAATTCAAGATCAGGTTTATGTTGGGGATTAGATGGAGGTTCATAAATAAAATCTTCAAAATCAGGGAAAGATAGAGGATAGCAAATAATTTTTCCCTTGATTGGAATGTCTCTTGTATCATGCTCTTTTGTCTTATTCATAAGTGCTAAATGCTTCATTTATGACATCATCTTGGGTCACTGGTCCGCTGAAAGAGGCGTATAACAACTAATAACAATATCCAAGTTTTTTTTTCATTTGCTCACCCCCAAATTCATAAAATTTATTTTTATTTTTTGTGTTTCTATTCGATCATAAAACTTTAATTGGTGGTGGAATAATCATTCCTTGGATCTTATACCCACTAGGCTAATTTCTCTGATTTGATCAATAGCCCCTAAAGAGAATATAAGTGACTTTTTTTTTGGGGGGAGAGGATGCAAAGGTTCTTTCATTATCTTGGAGATCCTAACCCCTTTGTAGAATTAAGAGTGTGTTTATTCGTGATTTTATCCTAATTGCAAGGGACCTTAAAGGCGTAAATTTTGCCGAGATTGTGGTGAAAAGTTGGAATCTAAGAATGGATGGTGTAAAACGGCCAAGATTTTAGTGACTGCCGCATGCTGCCTTAGAATCTTTTTGATAAGAGGAACCTTGGCATTCTGGACATTGAACTCGCCACCAGGAGAGGTTCCAGGAAAAATAACACAACAGAAAACATTAACGCAAAATTCACCAAACTAGAAATTAATGATCCAAATATGACAGAAGTTCGAGAAACCGGAACAATGGAAATAAGCGGTTGTTCACGGCCCTGATGCAAATGTCACAATAAAAGTTGTAAATCTTAATCCAGATGGTAGTTTCACCTATGAGGTATCTGTTGAGGGGGGTCTGATGGAAATTGAAATCATAGCGGAAGTCCCGGGTAAAGAACTAAGTATCATAACTGAGTTTACTAGCAACTCTATCAGGATAGAATTCGATTTTACAGGCGGTGCCATCGTAATATGGGCTCTAGGCTTACATCCTTTTTAATTTTTTTTAGTTGTAGGGGGGGTGCCTTTCATTATGGGTTATTTTTTTTATATGTGGGGGGGGGCTAAGTTATGATCTGGGGGGCTTGTTTATGCCAATTCAGCAAATTGGGTACCATTCACATTTTTGGGAATAGGCCTTTTTTTCTTAGTCATGTAACAGTCTGAACTTATTTTATTTTTTTTTGGATCCCGTCTAAACATCTAATTTAGTAGTGTGTTTGTGGATGTTTTCAAGGTTTGGTATTATGAGTTCAGTTTGGTTGGCGGGGAAAATACGAATCCAACAGGGGAATGTAGCAAGATTGTGGTGTCTGTTCAATGGGGGGGGAGAAATGAAAGTTGGGCAGTGGATTATCACCTTTTTTATTGGAGATTTGATGAAAATAAATGTAAAGGTTTTTTTTACAAGCAGAAAATTTTATATAGCTTTTTCAATATGTGTTTAAAATATTGGGGGGTTTATTATTTTTTTAAACTCCTTGGGTAAAAAGCGATTTGTGAGGTGTGAAATATTGTTAAATATGCGCAAATTTGCTTTCTTCCTTGCAGCTTTTGCACTGCTACTAGTTCTATCTAATGGAGCAGAGGCAGCGGTCTACAACAACAACACAGGCCAAAGCTACTCAACAATCCAAGAAGCCATAAACAATGCAAGTGAAGGACACACACTAATAGCAGATCCAGGCGTGTATCAAGAGAACATTATCATAGACAAGAACAATATCACGCTAATCAAAAACCAGACCACCAATAACACAGCCATAATAAACGCCACCAACACCAATCAACCTGTAATCAACATAACCAAAAACAATGTGCAAATAATAGGATTCACAATAAAAAACGGCTACTATGGAATCTACCTCTATGGTTCAGATAATACGATCTACAACAACACTATAACCAACAACAGCTGGGATGGAATCTTCCTCGACCATTCTTCAAATAATACAATCTACAACAACACTATAACCAACAACAGCGATGGAATCTTCCTCTACTATTCTTCAAATAATACGATCTACAACAACACTATAACCAACAACAGCGAGTATGGAATCTACCTCTATGGTTCCAGTAGTAGTGTGTTGCGTGGTAATGTTGTTGAGGATTGTGGGCGTGGTTTTTCTGTTGAAGGCAGTGGCGTTGAATATTTTATCCAGGATGTTGACACTTCAAATACCATAGATGGTAAGCCGATCTACTATCTTGTTGGATACACCAACATGGTGTATGATGGAGTGGCTATGGGCTACCTTGCACTGGTAAATTGTGAAAACATTACAGTAATGAATGTGGAACTTTCAGGAAACGGCCAAGGAATACTAATAGTAAACACTACAAACTCCAAAATCCAAAACTCCAACATAACCAACAACGACCATGGAATCTACCTCCAATATTCAGAATATAATACGATCTACAACAACACCATAACCAACAACAGCTGGCATGGAATCTACCTCTATTCAGGCTCAAGTAATACGATCTACAACAACACCATAACCAACAACAGCGGGCATGGAATCTACCTCTCAGACTCAAATAATACAATTTCCAACAACACCATAACAAACAACGGAGATGGAATCTGGCTCTATGGTTCCGGTAGTAACATGATTTCGGGGAATTATTTCATTGAGAATAGGCAGCAGATAGGAGGGGATCCGAGCGGTAATTATTGGAACACGACAGAAGGTGGTAATTACTGGTCAGATTACACAGGAGACGATCTTAACGGGGATGGTATAGGTGACATACCATACCGACAAGATCAGAAACCATTAATTGTTGACCTAATGATAGAAAACCTCACGGTAACGAGTAGTACAATACAGGTAAACGTTAGGAATAATGGGAAGGCAGATATAACAAAGATAGATCCAAACGCAAAATTCCCAGTCAAAATAACCTATGACAGCACCGAATACCTACAATATCTAAATTCCCTAACACCCGGCGGAGAACAAACAATCACACAAAACATCACAGCCAGCCCAGGCACCCACAACATCACAGCAAACATACTCTACAACGAAACAACACACTACCTCCAAAATACCACCATAAGAGACGCCAACACCGCAAACAACATCAAAAACACAACCAAAGAATTCAAAACAAACATAACAGCCAACAACCTTAACGTGACGCCAACTTCTGGCGTTGCACCATTAAACGTGACAGTATCCTGCAAGCTAACAAACACTGGTGAAGTTGCAGGAGATTACACAGCAGAACTCAAAATAAACAGCGCGGTTGTTGACAGTCAGACAGTCACGGTAGGTGCTGGAGAAACCAAGACAGTAACATTCACGAGGACACTAGAAGCCGGAACATACAACATAACAATAGACGACCTGGCGCCAACAGCAGTGACGGTGTTAAGACCAGCTAATATAACAGCCAGCAACCTTACTGTGACGCCAACTTCTGGCGTGGCACCATTAAACGTGACAGCTTCTTGCACACTAACAAACACTGGTGATGTTGCAGGAGATTACACAGCAGAACTCATGATAAACGGTATAGTTGTGGCGAATCAGACAGTCACGGTAGGTGCTGGAGAAACCAAGACAGTGACATTCAATAGGACATTAGGAGCTGGAACATACAATGTGACAATAGATGGGCTGGCGCCAATAGCGGTGAGTGTGACTCCGGCTGGTGTTAGTTTAGGTGATCTTGTTTCGGCTGCGAATATGGTTAAGGCATATCATGAGCGTTATGGTAGGCTTCCAAGTCGGGTGGTGATCGTTGGCCAGAATTATACAATGTCTCAACTGTTATACTTGCTTACAAAGGCTACAGTTAATATAAATGTGGGTAATTTGAGTCCGATTGCTCCGAGGGCTGTTGGAGCTCCAACTGCACCTGGTGGAAGTTACAGGTCTGGCAGACTTTACAAGTCGGCTTATGTGCAGGTTGCAGCGAACATTCTATCATTCATTGACAGTTATGGCAGAGCACCCAATTATGCTAGCACAAGCCTTGGCAGAATACCATTCCAACGCTTAGTCTACATGTACACTAAGATCATAGCATTCTATGGAACATACCACAGACTGCCAAATTATGTCACAATCTAAAAATTCCTCTTTTTTTACTATTTTTTTTATGTTTTTTTGTGGTGGGGTTGTAAAAGTTTAATGTCATTTCTTTTCGAATTTTTTTAGAGGGAGTAGTTTCTTTAGTTTGAAGTGTTGTGTAAAATTTTTTTGATTGGGAAGCCTCGTAGTGGAGGATGTTTTATTCTAGTTTGTATTCTATTGATATTAGTGTTTCCCTGATTTTTTGGATTTTTTCTTTTGAGGTTTTCCAGTATCCTCTTCTTTCAGTTTCGAGTAGTATTTCGCCTATTTCAATGGTGGCGAATGGATTGTTTTCTAGGAGTTTCTTTCTCATCTTTTGATCGAGTATTAACTTGTCTGCTACATTTTCATATATCCAGTTTTCAACTTTATTTGTGGTGGCTGAAAATCCAAGTAAATATTCTATCCGGTCCCTGACATGTTTTGCACCGTGAAATTCATGCTTTAACATGCCATTTAACCATCTGGGGTTGAGTATACGGGTTCTAGCAGCCCTTTCAATCGTCTTGTCAAGATCTTCAATGTATAATTCCTCCTCGGTCGAATCTATGACTTTTATCGTGGCTTCTTTGCCTTTACACGCTTTTACTGAACTTGAAAGTCCGCCAAGGAATTCATAATAATGGTCAAGGTCTGTGACCTCATATTCAACATTATCTCTCTCTTGAGTTACAAGATCGACACGAACTAACTGCTTTTTTAAGACTTCATCCTCTCTCCTTATACCATCTGGCAAGTAAGCATAGGACATACAATCCATGTAAGCATCTGATAATTCTTCCTCCCCATCCCAAGAACTGTTTTCAATAAGCCGGGGGAGATTAGTAGCATACTCACTTGGTGAAGGTCCAAATATCCTTGCAAGAGACTTATCTTCAAGATAATGTTTTCTTATGTAGTTCATTTCTTCTGGTTCGTTGAGTTCTGCTACTTGTTTGAAAGCCCTATTTAGCAAATCTATCTGAGTGCCTAGCGTATCCCTAAATATTCCACAGATATTCACCACCACATCAATCCTAGGCCTTCCAAGTTCTTCTAATGGGACTACCTCAAACTTTTTAACCCATGGCCCATATTTTCTTGTTAAGCGGAGCCCTAGAAGTTCCAGGATCATTGATATTGTGTCTCCACCGGTTTTGAGGGTTTCGAATCCCCATAGGATTATTCCTATACTTTTGGGGTATTCTCCATGTTCTTTTAGGTGTTGTTTGATTAGGAGTTCTGCGGCTTTGCGCCCTCTGTTTTCTGATGCTACTGTTGGTATTTTCATTGGATCGAATGCAAACATACTATAACCTGTGGGGTATGTTTCCGGATTTTTTATGGGATCCCCGCCCCGGTTGGGTTTGATGTACTCGGCATTTAAGGCTTTTATGAGCGATTTGCTCTCTGATGAGAAGTTGATGGTATTAGAGAGTTTTTTCACCCATTCTATGTAATCTTTCGGCAGGTACTCTGGGATTTTATCTTCTAGGATATTTTTCAGTGCTTTTTTGGCTTCTTTTTCCAACTTTTCTGGTGACGCTTTTTTGAATTTTTTGGATAGTATTTTGAGTATTGATGGATATTCCCTATCAAATCTTAAGACTCCTAAGAGATAATCTATTTTTTCTTTTAGGCTCCATTCTCTGTCCATATAATGTAGGCCTGATGGTATTAGGCGTTTTTTCATCCTTTGGAGTTCTTTTTCGATTTCGTTCAGGTCGGTGGGCATGTTTAATGTTTCGGCTTTTTCTTTTATGAGTTTGAGGGTTTCTTTTTCTTTATCTTCTTTGTATTGTTCTATGAGGTCTTCAAGTATTAGATATTCTCCGTATAGGTCTGATGGTCTCATTGGAGGTGATGCATGTGAAATGCAGAGTGCATAGGATCTTCTTTTTGCTATGGTCGATTCTGAGGTGTTACCGACCCAGTAATAGTATATGTTGGGTGTTGTGCCTATCAGGAGGTCTGAGTAGCATGAACTTGAAAGGCCTATTTCTTTGCCTGGGGTGAATTCCAGTGTTCCGTGCATTCCAAAATGTATTATGGCATCTACTTTAAGGATATCTTCAAGATAGTGGTAAAATGCTAGATATTGATGGTGTGGAGGCAAGTCCTTGCTATGGTAATTTTCTGGGTCCTCATGGACTCCCCTTGAAGGTTGCACACAAAGATATATTCTTCCAAGGTCGAGTATGGGTAATGTTATCCTCCTTTGGTCTGTCATTATATTTCCTGGGGGTTCGCCCCAGTATTCTATTATATTCTCTTGGATTTTTTCTGGGAGTTCGTTGAACCGTCTGGTATATTCTTCTATGTTGAGATGATAACCTGACCTTTCGAGGTATCTTGGAGTGTTCATGATACCATTTTCTAATAGAAGATCTTTAAGGTTTTTTTCTGGTATATTGACCTTGTATCCGTGTTTTTTAAGTTTTTTGAGGAACCTTTCAAGGCTTTTGAAGACGTCGAGGTATCCTGCATTCCCGAGATTGCCCTCCCCTGGAGGATAATTATAGATGATTATGGCGATCTTTTTTTCATGATTCTCTTTATTTTTGAGTTTTAACCAGTTAAGGATTCTTTTGGAGAATTTTTCCATTCTTTCAGGGACTACTTCAACTATTCTGACTTCTCCAAGGTCCTTGTCATCTTTTGTCCGCATAGCTGCCGTGAAAAATGGTTCAATCCCACCATCTAATTCTGGTAAAGTCACAGCTAATATTACTTCCATCGGTTTAAGGCTTTCGTCGCGGGTCTCCCATTCATCAAGATCTGTCTCATAACCTCTCAAACATATAAGATAAGGAGCATTGATTTCTTCCAGTAATTGGTAGGTAATTTTGGGGTCGCCTCCATATGGGCCGCCGTGGAGTTGGAAGTATTGTAGGTTTATGAAGAGGTCGATGTCCATCATGTATTCTCTGAGGGCTTTTATGTTGTGTTCGATGCCGTCTGAGAAGACCATTATACAATTTACTTTACCATAGAGGTTTTCGTAGAGTGATTCTACGAGTGGTCTTGTGTCATCAAAGTGCATTCCACTATAGAATAGTATGCCAACCGTGTCTAGTTCCGGGTTGAAACCAGAGGCGGCCTTATATTCTTCTAAGTCTTTGTAGATTCCTTTGTATGGGTGGTAGAGTCCATATTTGGGCATTTTTTCTGGTTTAGGTATCTTTCCTATCTTTGCGTTGCAGTATTCTCTTAGTATGTAGAGTAGCATGTTTTTGAGGTTTTCAGGGTCGCCTTGTTTATAATATTCTAGGATTCTGAGCCATCTTTTAAGGTCTTCTTTGATTTCCTCTGAGCCATGGATTTCTATTATATTTTTAAGTTCGCCTTCTCTTATGAGTGGGTCTATATTGGCTCCTTTTTTCTGGAATTCTCTGATGAGTTCTTTCAAGTTTAGTTTTCCCATTCTTGTAAGGCTGAGTATCCTTTGGCTTCCCCAGACTAGTGAGATGACTGTCTTTTTTTCACCAGCTAATAGGTGGGGTAGTTCTCTGCCTAGGCGTTCATCACCCCTTATATCAACTAGTATAACATCAGATTCCATGATATCCTTTTTTATATCATCTAGGGGCACTTTTGGGTCCTCATACTTGTCGAGGTATATTTTCTTGATTTTTAGGATGTCCCCATACTTGTCCTTTATCTTGTTCAAGGCGTCCTTGAGGGATATTGTATTATTTATTGTGGTGATTGCCAATATTTTATTCAAAATAAAAGACCTCCCTACCATTTTTTTTGTTTTTCTGCAGGTTAATTGAATATGGAATTTATATCAGCTGATATTTGGCGTCCATTTTTAAGCATTAGGACATTGTCAACGACCATTTCGAGAAATTCAAGATCATGTGATATTATTATCAGGGACAAACCCATCCTTTTAAGCTTCTTTATCCAATTTACAAGCCGTTTCATGTTCTCCAAGTCCATCCCAGTTGTTGGTTCATCCATTATGAGAAGATTAGGCTTTCTTACAAGAAACACTGATATTAGTGTTCTCTGTTTTTCCCCGCCGCTGAGTGAATGAGGGTGCCTTTTCATCAGATGCTGGAGATTCATACTCCTTATAACCATAATTGGGGGTTTTTCATTTTCCAGTCCAAAGGTAAGCTCCCTCTCCACGGTATCCATGAAGAGTTGATGATCAGGATCTTGCATCACCATACCTACACTACCCTTCAGTTCAATTTTTCCTTTGTCAGGTTTTAGGAGTCCTGTGATCAATTTTGCAAGTGTAGTTTTTCCCGAACCGTTAGATCCAACGATCCCAAGAACTTCACCTTCACCAAGTTCAAAGTTAACATCTTCAACTGAAAAACCATCCCCATAACTGTACGATACATTAGAAACCTTCAAAAGTGATTTCCAACCCATTTTTTGCGAATAATTCAAATTGTAAACCCTCTCAGGACGCCTTAAACCATATTTATCCCTGAAATCAGGATCTGAGAGTTTTTCACTGTCTGTATCTTCAACTATCATCCCATTATCCATTACAATAACCCTTTCAAAAATTTCAGGGACCCTATAGGTGCGGTGATCAATAAGTATCAATGTTTTATCCCTCAGATTCCAAAGTATATTAAAGAAGTCATCAGTAGCTTTAGGATCTAGATTTGATGTGGGTTCATCCATCACAATCACTTCAGGCGACATTGCAAGCTGTGAAGCCACTGCAACCTTCTGCTTCTCACCCTCTGAAAGGTTAAAAACGCTCTCATATCTTTTATCCTCGAGGCCGACCAGCTGGAGCGCCTTTTCAACCCTTTTATCGATTTCATCGAGGCCGAGATTTTCCGCTCCAAGTGAAACTTCCTGGTCTACAGTGAGGGTGAAAAATTGTGATTCAGGGTTTTGGAACACATATCCAACGTCTGTGGCAAGTTTCCTAACAGTTACATTCCTGGTATTCTTTCCATTTACAATGATGTTACCTTCAAGGTTTCCCTTGATTATGTGTGGTATTATTCCTATGATTGCTCTTGCAATCGTTGATTTTCCACTTCCACTTTTACCTGTTATGAAAAGAGATTCACCTTTTTTAACCTGGAATGTGACTTCTTTTAGGGCATTTTCTTTTTGATTTGGGTAAGTGTAGCTTACATCTTCAAATGATACCATGTCCAATTTATCACAACCACATATTCTTTGGTTTATCTTTGGAATCAGGGGGTCATGTAGGTGTATTCGATTATCTTTAGGGTAGTGAAAAATCCTAGGAGGATAAATACAAATGTAAAATCCCTGTACTCAAATTGAAGACTTTTTACCAGTTTTTTACCGGGATCGAAGCCCTTGGATTCTGCTGCGATCGCAACCTCGTCTGATATCTTCACAACTCGTATTATAAGGGGTATTATAAGGCCCCTGTAAAGGAGTGATGGTTTTTTTAGGATTTCAATCCTTGGAAGATTAACTCTCAGTTTAAGGGAGTCCCATATGGCGGCGGTTTCAAATGCTAGTGTAGGTATATATCTGAGGGCTACTGTGAGTGTGAATATGATTTCTCCAGGGATCTTAAGGGATTCAAGTGATTTTGCAAGTTTTATTGGTGATGTGGTGAATGCAAAGAAGAGTCCTGCTGCAGAGATTATGAAGAATCTTGCAAAAAATTGGCTTAAAAATCCTAGAGCATATTCAAGGTCTCTGTAAATGGCTATTATTATGACAATTGATAGAAACCAGAAGAACACGATGAACGATAAGAATGGGCTGGCTGCTCTTAGCGTCCCTGAATATGATATGAGAATGAGGAATACGATCCCCATTATGATAAGAAGCCAGATATTAGATATTATCACAGATAAGATGGTGGCTCCGATTATCACTAAGATCTTTGCGATGGGACTGATATCTTCAAAGATTCCCCCTTTATTTGTCCATATGAACGGAGAAAATATCTTGTTGAAATCCAAAGGATTAAACCCCCACTATTATTCCATCGCACCCGCCTTTCTGAGTTCGATTATAATCCCATAACCTACAAGAGCCCCTAGAATCCCAAGGATTGCCACAACAACCGCTGAAACTATTATAAGTGCCGGTGCCAGCATAAACTTTGAGAAGCCGAATATAAACGGTACAGTTAAAATCACCACGGTCTCAATAAATTTTGCAACACCAATGCCAGTGACCAGTGAATTCCTTGAAGAATATGCCCCATAAAAAGCTCCTACTGTAATATCACCAGCCAGACCTCCAAGAAAAGTTGCTGGTAAAAGTGGTAAGAATGCGGGCATTATGAAACCACATATTATCCCATTCACGAGGCCTATTATGGTGAATGTTCCTATTTTCCCAACCTTTGCAAGACCAATACTTATTACTATACAAACGAAAAAGGCTGATGCAATTGATTTGAATGCATCGATTGGAGTTAAGGCTGACACGCCAAGAATTGTGATTGTTTGCACAATATACATGATTGCTATTATAAGACCTATAAAGGCAAGATCTCTTGTTGTGAAACTTTTGAATTTGATCATCTTCAACCTCCCCAAAAATTTAGATTAATATATCGTCAAGGTAGAATATCGGTGCGTTGAACTTGTTCGCGATTTCTTCAAGGACTCCTATATTGCGTCCTTTAGGCTCCGCATCCACGAATATTAGGTTTAGTTTTTTGAGTTCTGGGTAGAGTATTTTAAGGTCTTCTTCGAGGTTGGATTTTATGAAGATATTGCAGCGGCCATCAGATATGACTATGATTGTGGGGGCTAGTTCCTTGTATTGGGATGCTAGTTTAGCTGCTTCCATAAGAGCTGGGGTTAATGGTGTTTTACCCCCTATTTGCAAGTTTTCAAGGGCTTCGTTGACCTTTGTAAGGTCTGTTGTGGGTTCGCTTATTATCTGGGCTTCATCGCCTTTGAATGATATGAGGCCGACTTTGTTCTTTTTTTCATAGGATTCTTTGAGTAGTAGCCATGCGATGGTTTTGGCGAATTTTATTTTTTTGTCGAGTTTCATGGAGGATGATGAGTCTAGTAGTATGAGGTATAGTGCTTCTGCTTTGCTTATTCTCACTTTTTCCATTAGGTGTTCTGGTAGTGTTTCCATGGGATTTTCTGGGTTTTCTCTTATGGCTTTTTTTATTGTTGCGTCGATGGCGATACTATCTGGGTTTGTGGTTTCTTTGGCTTTGATGTATTTGCCCCTTTTTCCTGTGATGTTGGCGGAGTTTTTGCCTTGTATGGTGCCTGTGAATTCAGCTATTTTCACATCTTTTTTGAGTCTTCTCTTTTTATCTATTTCGAAGTCGTCTTCTGGTTCCTCTATTAGTTCTTCGATTAGTTCTTCGTCGATTTCTTGTTCTTTTTCGAATGGTAATTGTTTTATTCTATGTTTTAGTGCGAGTAGCGCGGCTTCTTTCACATCTTCTTCTTTCACTTTTTTTCTTTGGTTGAATGCTGCTATTGCTGTGGCGGCTTTTGCTGTTATAATATCGGCTCGATGCGTCCTGATACCTAGGGCTGCTGATATTTTCACTATAAGTTCGAGAAGATCCTCTGAAATTTCAACTTCATCTAGGAGTTTTTTCGCGTTTAATATCATCTTTTGTAATCTTTTCTGTTTTTTTCGGAACTTTTCCTGGAATTTTATTGGGTTTTCATCGAATTTCATCCTATATTTTATTATTTTGAGTCTTTGCTGGGGGTCTGTTAAGGCTTTAATTTCTACGCAGAGTCCGAATCTGTCAAGTATTTGGGGTCTTAGGTCGCCTTCTTCTGGGTTCATTGTACCAACTAGTATAAATTTGGATGGATGGGATACTGAGACTCCTTCTCTTTCGATGATGTTAACTCCCATTGCAGCTGCATCAAGCAGAACATTGACAACATGATCATCTAGGAGGTTCACTTCGTCGATGTAGAGTATGTTACCATTTGCACGGGCGAGTATACCAGGTTCGAGGGCTTTAATGCCTTCACGCAATGCCTTTTTAATGTCAAGTGACCCTACTACCATGTCTTCTGTGGCAGAGACTGGGAGTTCCACTATTGACATTTTCCTTTTTATGGTGGGTAGTCTGCCCTTCTGTTCAAGGGTTTTTTTACATTCTTGGCAGAGAAGATGGGTTTCATTTGGGTTGCAGTTGAATGTGCAACCGTCAACCACTTCTCTTGCTGGTAGTAGTTCTGCGAATGCTCTTACGGCGGTGGATTTCCCAGTGCCTTTATCTCCTTTTATGAGCACTCCACCTATGGTGGGGTCGATGGCATTTAATATGAGGGCTTTTTTAAGATGTTCTTGTCCTATGATTGCCGTGAATGGAAACACTGAAAATTTCAAATTGGATCACCATTAAAAGATTATAATGGAATGGGTATATAAACACACAATAAAGTATTAACAGTTTAAATATGGAAGAAAAAATAGTAATACGGAGTGTGTGGTTTTCATAAAAAATCCTATTTTAACCACTACGAATATTAAGATCCCCCCTCTATAAAATAATGGGGTAAACACATGAATATACTAAAGGCTTTGAAGAAGGCTATAAGTGATGGCGAACCTTTCATAGACTTCCTAGATGCATGCAAAATAGTAGAAATTCCACTAAGAACCACTATAATATATCCTGGAAGCTGCGGGGGCTTCGTGAACATAGAATACTACAAAGGACTTGACATTCTCATCATAGACCCTACAAGGCACTGGGGCGAAGAAAAAATAATCATAAACGCTTCAAAAACAGAAAAAGCCCGACTATACCAGCCAAAAAATGGTAATATAACCAGGATGGACACCCTAACCAAGAATATCATGAAAGAATTCTTCGAACTCCTAGAAGTAGGAGGAGTATAGATCCTAAAATCCAAAGACGATCAAACCAGCAAAGACAAGATACAAGGCCACCCCCGAGGCCAAAGCCGGCCAGAAACCATGCCTGGGAGCTATATAGACAAGACAAATAAGATATAAGATCCATGCTGGTGTGAGAAGAAGCAAACCCCTAATATATGAGAGTACGGGGCGAATACCAGTCTCCAGATAGATCATGGACAATGTAAGGACAGTTACAGAAGGAAACATCGCAATAAAAGCCGCTAATATACCTTTATTTTCACTTCCAAAATAGGTGGTTAAACTTACAACAGTACCACCCAAGATAAAATAAAAAAGCAATTTGAGTTCCATCAAAAACCCACCCAATCAACCTTTTATCTTCTTTTTAGAGGGGAACATTTCCAGGATCATTCTCTTTTCCTTGACATGAAATCCTTAAGTGATCTGAGCGCCTTAAGTTTATCCTTTTTTTCCAGTTTAGAATCATTGATAGCATCTTCAAGGAACTGGATTGTATTATCATATACTTCTTTTTCTACTGGATAGGGATAACCATCTTTTCCACCATGTGCATAGGTATATTTTACAGGATCCTCCCAACTTGGAGGCTCACCATAGACTAGATCTGAAAGGAGCGCCAAAGCCCTTATCTTCTTAGGACCCATACCCTTAACCAGGATTAGTTCCTCATAGTTTCTTGGTTGTATTTCATAGACCTTCTGGAACACTTGCAAGTCCTTCTCTGAAAGAATTATTTCATGATGCGGTGGCATTTCAAGTATATTATAATTATAAAGTGTTCTCTGACCTGTATATTCTTGTAAGCGCCCTTCACATACAATTTCTAAGCTGATGTTCCTAGCGCTTCTACTTTTAGTAGAGGTCATGTTCAAGACATTCTTTTCTCGGCTAGGACTTGCAATACCAGTATGTGGCTCTTCAACAAAACTCTCTAGGTTTTGGTTTGACCAGTGGTAGCGGCGTGCATATCCACTATTATTGTTAAGTCCCTGTTGGATTACTGTCCATTCCCCATTTTCATCTACTATGAATGTATGATGATATAACTGGTATGAATCTTGTATACATGAATTATCGACCTTGGCCACCAATCGACTTGCACGAATCAAATCTTGGGATTCGATGTCGAAGAATTTCCCAGCATACTCTAGTTCTATTGGTGTTTTCCTTGAAGCCTTGCCTTTCCCACCAGCTACAAATATTCCATGCTCTTCTGGCCTGACAGCATTTTTCAGGGCGGCGCAGGTCGTTGTCGTGGTCCCTGAGGAGTGCCAGTCAAAGCCGAGTATGCAAGAAAATGATTGGAACCAGAATGGGTCAGAAAGTCGCATTAAAAATTCGCGACTACCATGTTCCTCTATTATGATAGAGGTTATGGCATTGGCAAGTTTCACCATCCGGTTAAATAGCCACCTTGGAGCATGACCACCATGAAGTGGCAGGTTAGCATGGCCTGTTCTCCTCATAGGAAAAACACCTAAAACTTTAATCTTATTATGTTTTCGCTATAATATCAATTTTAGGATATTGTAGGTCCTATGATGGCCAATAGTTAATTAAAAGTGACAGCTCTTTTTACCAGCCTTTTCTAGGTATTGTTGATGGTACTCTTCAGCCTTCCAAAATTTTGAAGCCGGTTCGATGGCGGTTACAATATCCCGGGGATATGCACCTGACTCCTGAAGCCTTTTTTTACTGTTTTCCGCTATCATTTTTTGTTTTTTGTCATGATAGAATATCACGGATCGATACTGAACTCCAATGTCGGGGCCTTGTCTGTTTAGGGTTGTGGGATCATGTATACTCCAAAAAACATCTAGTAACTGGTTGTAGGTGACCTTCTCCGGGTCATAGACCACTTCCACCACTTCGGTATGCCCTGTGGTCCCTGAACAAACATCTTCATAGGAGGGGTTTTCCAACTCACCACCCTCATAGCCCACTACAGTAGATAAAACTCCTTCAACTTTTCTAAATGCGGCTTCAACACCCCAGAAGCATCCAGCCCCGAATGTGGCCTTTTTCAGTTCTCCCAATTTATACAACCTCCATATATAAATTAGATTCTAAGGTATAAAAATAATAATTGGTTCCAGCAAAGTAGAATAGAATCCATAAGATAAAAAAAAGGTAATGGGAAAGAACCTTTCAAGTTTTTTCTGGATGTTAGAAGTTCGCATAGCATCATTGCAACTGTCAACCATAAAAGATTGAAAGTTTGCCAGCGCTTTACATGGGTATAGTCACCTCTGTGCTGGGAAATTTGGGGAGGCTTTCGTTAAAGTTGGCTGGTTTTCTCCTTAGGCACGGTATTCCATATTATGACGGTAAATATGGTTACAGAGTCAATGTTCTCCTGTAAGTTGGGATCATAAGTCATAGTTCTAGATTGGGTCCGGGATGATAATAGAAACTGTAGCTAGCACCCTATTAAGGATATCCAAGGGATGGGCTGTTGACCCATATATCATTTTTAGATTCCAGGTTAGAGTTCTAGTAATTTGTCAAGTCAATGACCCATCCAAGAAGCTCAAAATGGAAATCATCGATATAAACTTGTCATATGATAAACAGAGTATTTATATGTTAAAATTTAAAATTTTGATCGGGATACGTATTTATTTGAAAATTTAGAAGGAGGTGATTAGATGAGTGAGATAAAAGAGGAAGTTATTAAGACAATGGCGACTCTTATAACAACAGCTTTTGGACTTATAGCAGCTCTAGCATGGAACGAAGCCATCAAGGCATTAATACAATTGTTTTTCAAGGCCGGGAATGCTCTTACAGGTTTGTTTGTCTATGCAATTATCGTCACTATACTTGCTGTTATTGCAACTATAATCATCGCAAGGAGCCTCGCACATTTAGAAATAGAAATGCCAGAAGATTGAATATTCCAGTCTTTTGAAACTCCTTGAAAAAATCTACAATATTTATTCACAATTTAAGTCCAATAGGGAAAAAACTTGGTATTATTGGCAGCCTACGACAATCAGGGTGGGGGATCACAAAAAAAGAGTCTATAAATTCATGGGTTGAGATATTCGTTATAGGTAAATATAACGAAGAAAACATGTGAAGGCAAGCAAGAAGAAAACTTTGATATTCAGTTCCTTCTTGGCAACCTAATATCCTTCTATGTTCCCCTTCCGAGCATGCCTAGCGAAGGGTTAATCCATTTCTTTCAAGTCATCCCGCGAAGAAGTAGAAGCGGAATAAAAACTTAAAAGGGGCTGCTATTGGAGGCTAGAAATGCCCTGAACCTCTTTATTTTGGTGTTGGTTTTGTTAAGTTGGGTTTAACGCTCCTCAAATATATGGCATAGAAATGAGAAGTACACCTATTAGGGACATTATAACAAAAAGTGTTTCGAGCACACCTTTTTCATCGCCTCTAAACACATTCTTCGACAGAAAATAGATTAGCAAAAACATATTTCCCAGTAAAAGACACGTTAACAATATAATAGGTAGTTTAGGCCCAGTAGACAGTAAAGCCAACTTACTACCCGTACAGTAAAACCAACAAAATTGTAAAACACGATAACGACGCCAAAAACTGAAAAAGCTTAGATGTATACTGCATCCTCCCACCTCAAACTACCATCAGGATTCTTCGGTATTTCAATATAGTGTATACAATGATCCTCACCAACATAACTTCTCAACTCATAACCATAAATCCAGGTACGATGAATCGAAATATACTTCCAATATTCTTGGGGAAGATAATGATCTCTAAATGTAAGTATGCCATCACCTATCCGCATACACCATCCAATTGGTTGAAATATTTCACCACCACACTCTACTAACACATATGCCAAAACCTGGATCAAACAGTGAGCAGTATCTTCTGAAATGTATGTTTGGTGTTCTATGATGAATTTTTTGATATCGTCTGTGATGTTTAGGAGGCTTGTGTAGGCTATTGTTGCCACGTATCCTGCCATGTTGAGTCCTATAAGTCCCTGGCCCACAAGACCATAATTGAGGATATCCTGGAATGTAAATCCACATAGACTTCAACATTATCATGAGTTGTGATATTTTTTATAGGTTTTTTTTCTAAGATTTTCCAGTTTTTTTGGGCGTGGGGGGCTGCTTTTCTTTTATGCAAGGCCAAAGAAGCCTATAATTACAAGCAAGCCTCCAAGTGCTCTGACAGTTTCATTTTCAGTTTTTCCCAACTCATCCTTGCCTAATAGGTAAATTAAGAGAAACATGTTCACTATGTAAATGGAATAGACAATTAATTTGCTGATAATATAGGGGAAACGGAGACTAACCACAACCAATGCAGCAGTAAAATAAGAAAGGAAATAACTAAAATAAAAAATGTACTTTACCATCATATCATCCTCCTAATCAGATATACACTGCTTCATCCCACCTTAAAGTACCATCTGGGTTCTTTGGGATTTCAATGTAGTGTATGCAATGGTCTTCGCCAACATAACTTTTAAGTTCATAACCATGCCGCCAAGTTCTATGGTAAGAAACATATTTCCAATATTCAGTTGGAAGATAATTCGTTCTTGCCTTCACAATTAAATCACCTTCTGCTAATAGTAGAGAAGCAATCGAAAAAATACCACTTGCCAAGGTGACACCTTCACTACTAAGCTCTTTTAAACTCCATATAAAAAGAATCCCATCTATAATGTCCTCTTCAATGTATGTTTGGTGTTCTATGATGAATTTTTTGATATCGTCTGTGATGTTTAGGAGGCTTGTGTAGGCTATTGTTGCCACGTATCCTGCCATGTTGAGTCCTATAAGTCCCTGGCCCACAAGACCATAATTGAGGATATCAACAAAAGCCATTGGACCTTCCAAGGCAATGTACATGGAGACTACAAGGCCAATATAGGCCTTCTTGATACTATCATCTAAACCTTCAAGGTTTACCGTGCTGTTGCCATCCAGGAAAAGGACGAGCCTAGTAGAAAGGTTATGATCATTAACCGTCGTATTTCATCCTTCCTTTCCTTCAATTTGAATTGGAGCCAGAATAGAAGAGAAAAAATGAACAGAGGTTTAAAAGGTCTGCTATTGGAATCAAATCATTAAAATGTTTAATTCCAATGGGAAATAAAATAATATCGAGACAAATAAGGGAATAAAGTATATTGAGCAAAGATTCATAATCCAAGAAAAGACACCTCCTATATCATCCACTTAGACTACCCCATTGGGGTTCGTTTGAGAATTTTAGCTCCACACACAATATAGTTGCCGCGGATTGTATATAGTCTTTGTTTTTCTGGGGGGGTCTAGTGGGGTTTCTATTAGATTTATTTTTTGTCTGTCTCTAATCTTTTTATGGCTTTTTTGGCTTCTTCATGATCTGGTTTTGCCTTTAATGCTCTCTTATATGATTCTTCCGCCTCTTCGCGTCTTCCTAGTTTTTCCAGGGTTTGGCCTCGCTTATACCATGCTTCTATGTCTTCTGGGTCTAATTGGGTGACTTTTTCGTAGCATTTTAGTGCTTCTTTGTATTTGCCGAGCTTTTGTAGTGCTGCTCCTTTGTTGTACCATGCTTTGTCATCTTCTGGGTTTATCTGTAATGCTTTTTCATAGCATTCCACTGCTTCATCATACCTCCCAAGCTTGGCTAAAGTAACTCCCTTGCCGCGCCATGCTTCTACAAATTTTGGGTTTATTTTTAGGGCTTTATCATAGCATTTGATGGATTTTTCAAGTTTTTCGAGTTTCTCTAAGGTGCAGCCTTTCCAGAACCATGCTATTTCTGAATTAGGATTTAATTGTAGAGCTTTATTAATGTGTTTGAGTGCTTTTTTATATTTTCCAAGTTTGTTTAATAGTATGCCTTTGGAAAATGGTGCTGTGTAGTCATTAGGGTCTATTTCTGAAACTTTGTTAAAACAATTTGATGCTTTCTTTTCCATTCTTATATTTGCAAGGGTAGCGCCTTTATAAAGCAATGCTTCTTTTAAAGTGGGGTCTAACTCCAAGCTTTTATTGAAACATTCTAACGCCTCTTCATCTCTTTCAAGGTCTCTGAGCGCAATACCCTTATTGCACCATGCTAGTGCGTATTCTGGGTCTATCTCTAATGCTTTGTCAAAGTATTTTATGCTTTCTTCGTATTTCTTCTGATTTAAAAGATCAACGCCTTTATTCAGTAGTGATCTTCTCTTGAACCTCTAAATAACATGTAGAGGCACCTTCTATCCTTTGTTTGTGGTTGTATTATTATCCTTGAGATAAATAGCCCTGCTACATCCCTAGAGATCCAAATATAATCAGTACAAGGGTTATGGCTTCCATCCATTTTATTTCATCCTTTATTTCCTTCACATCATCCTTGTAGTCGTAGCATAACTCTAAAGACAAAAGAATAAAGATGGCTAAAAAGCATGCTATTGGTACCAAAACACGAAATATCTCAAAGCCAACAAAATATAAAGAAATATCAAGACAAATAAGAAAATAAAACTTATCGAGTCCATACTTCAATAAACTCCCTCCACTTAGATATATACTGCCTCATCCCATCTTAAAGTACCATCAGGGTTCTTTGGTATTTCAATATAGTGTATACAATGATCCTCGCCAACATAACTTCTCAACTCATAACCATCGAACCATGAATGATGATACGCTATATACTTCCAGTACTCTTTTGGAAGATAATGATCTCTAAATCTCAATATGTTCTCACCTATCATTATACAATATCCAATTGGCTCAAGTATTACACGGCCACTCCCTGATAACACGCGTCCCAAAACAATAAGTAAAGGACCATGTAAAAAACCAATGTCCTCTGGAATGTATGTTTGGTGTTCTATGATGAATTTTTTGATATCGTCTGTGATGAGTTGTGATATTTTTTTATAGGTTTAATATTTTTTCTTTAAGATTTTCCAGTTTTTTTGGGCGTGGGGGGCTGGAGATTCTTTTATTCCCGTATATTAAGGTTACTATGAGTGTTAATGCTGCTAGTATCTTGAAGGGTTCTGACATATAATAAATAAGGATGACGCATGAAATTAAAGTTAGTATGTATATAATGGCTTCTAATCTTTTCTTTTTATCAGGGTATTTTCCAGCCGCCTCACAACCTAAATAATCAGCCACCCCTACCAATATTAGCCATGGAAACGCCAGATTAAAACCTAAAACAATATAACAAGCAATGAAAAGGGAACATAAAATTCCTTCGATGATAAATAACGACCATTTCATATCTTCACTCATGCTTTCAGCCTCAAGACATCATCATATTTATAGCCTTCACTCTTGTACCATTGCTCATATTCTCTCAGTCCATTAACCAATAAATCCAAACCACCACCAAAAAATAGTAATACATTATAGTATAAAAAGATTACTATCTTCTTTGGAGGCGAAAAAAGTATATGCAGGGGGACTAGGGTTCCAGTTAACACATAGGAAAACAAAAAAGGGGGAGAGAATTTCCAAGACAAGCATGCCAAAAATTTTGGTGAATGACTTTAAAGTGATGCCCCCCTCCTCAGTTTATCCTAACAGTATTGAAGATAGAAAAACAATTTAAAGCCATGATAAAACTCGGTGGATATAAAATCTAAGATTCGGAGATGTTCAAATAGATGTCAGTAAGGTATAGATGGAAGAAATATGCGCTCTCCGTCTACGATTCCCTTCGATGACGTTCACTTCAAGGGGTTATCGCCCACGCCTAACGAAAACGTTATACGAAAGGCTCGCCCCACTATAAAATCGTTCCAAAATTGTCTTATTTATAGGGAAAAATGAACAAAAAAATAATTCACATCAAAAACAACTTCAAAACCAGGTTCTTATTTTGTACTACAGTCTTCTTGGGGCTGACTAAACATTTGGGTGGATTGAAAGCCCATTAAAGAACTAGTCACATACTCATACGGTTTTTTGGAAGTTGTTAGATGCTATATGGCAAATATGGTTGCAATATCAAAGATAGGTTAAAAGGGTAGAAAGAGCTAAGAAAAAAGGGTAAAATGATAAGATTTAAGGCAGTAGATGCTAAGAACCCTTTTTGAAGAAGGATCTTTTCAATGCAGTTTATTAGCGATTCTGTAAATGCCTTCAAGCCCATAAACGAGTATAAGATAGTAATAAAGCCTGGGGGTTACATTAGATTCGATAAAGCAACTTAGGTGGAAATTCCTCCTCTAGAATTAGTTGAATGCTTATCCCACGCTTTAAGTGGAGCTGAGTTTTTAACTACAGAGGATTGAAATGTTTTTGTTGGGAGAGAGCAGGATCTTTTCTTGACCTAATAATTATAATCTACAAGACTATTATCCTACGCCAGGAGGGCTGACGAAGCTAAATGAATCCTGAGGATTGCTTGGAGGGATGGGGGCAAATAGAATAGTGATAAAAAAGTAAAAAGAGGTGGCGAATGAGCGCTTAAAATTGTTATGCAATTTTTGCCCTTCAAGTCCTTTAACAAGCAAAGTATCTGGCTTGGACTTTAAGTTCCCGCCCAAATCGCTTTTGGGCGATTTCAGCGCCAAACCTTATAAGAGGTTGCATTGGAGGGAAAGGAAGAATGTTTAGCATAGAAAATGTGTTGAATAAGCGTGAAAGGGTCGGTCTATTCTGAAGCGGATTTTTCAACATTCAATTTAGCATGGGGAATTCATAAAATGCATCCAGATTTCAATGTAAGATTGGAAAAAGAGAGGAAATGTTTTCATTTTTTAGGAAACGACAAGATTTGCGCTTTAGAATTGAATATGAAGGTAAGAGGTTTGACATAACTGTATCAAGATTATCACTTAAAAAATCAAAGTGTCCAAGGGTACGATTTTTTTGTAAGGATGTTGAAAAAGGACTGGAAAAGTGTTAGAAATACCCCGATGGCACAAATTTCGTTATTTTTTTTCTAATGACGATCTCTATTGGAGGAGCGCCACGAAATTCAAACGCAGCAGATAAAGTGGTCATGAAGGAAGAACATTGAAATGGAAAGAATGGGGGACCCATCAAATTAGCCAATGAATTACACCATTCACTGGAAAGATTATTCAGACTTAAAAAATGGAAAGTTTAGATTTCTAGAGGGAATTTTTTGATCTAGTTTTCCCCTTAAAGTCATTGACATAAAAAATTTGGGTTAAGAGCCGATTCAAAATAAAACTTTTTTTGTTGCTGCTAAATGCCATTAAATAGGGGGGATAAAATCAGAAAATTTGCTTATTATAAAGGATCTTATTATTACCAGTAGGATAGCCTAGGAATGGTTCAAAGGTTATGTCCATGAACATCTGGGGGGCACCTCTACCCAAGACTGAAAGAGCCCGCTAGTATAAGTGCTCATGAATTAGAGTTCTTCAGATAAGCAAGGAGTGGTTTTTCTTTTGTTTGCAGTGGATTAAGCCGAGCCAATTCTTTGTAATCTGTTTATGTAAATTCGGGCCCAGAGATAGGCTATTGTGCTTCCTACTATGTCTCCTGCGACTATACCCCACCATGCCCCCTTTTGGCCAAGGTTAAAGATTATGGCTAGTATATATGCGAATATGACTATGAAGAGCAATTGTCTTATTATCGTTAATATTAGTGAGGTTGTTCCTTTTCCCACACCCTGGAATATGGAGTTTGACATGAGCCCTGGGGGTATGAAGATATAAAAGAGGCACATTACCCTGAGGAATTCTGTTATAAGGGGGGATAGGTGGCTTGTCTGTGGAGAATATGTGAATATCATTGAAATATAAGGTGCAAGTATGAAAGTTAAGATACTTGTAGCTAATGCTACGAGCATGCCTATTTTTATAGAATAACTATGGGCTATTGAAAGGTTCTTATACTTTCTGGCTCCATATGCCACTCCAGCAACTGTAATGGTACCCGCGCCGATTGATATGAGGGGTACGAAGCCTATCATCACAACCCTCCAACCGGCAGAATAGATCGCTACTGCATCTGTTCCAGCGACTGCAACAAATATTATATTCAAGATAGCTGTGCCCATTGAAATCACCAAAAATTCTACACTGGCTGGTAATGCAACCTCTAGGATGGATTTAGCAACCTGGAAGTCGGCTTTGAAATACTTCCATGACAAACTTGTGAAAGTATCTTTCTTGTGAAAGAACCAATATATTATAACAGCCGATACAATAAATTGGGATGCCAGGGTTGCCCATGCCGCCCCTGCAATACCCAACCCAAATGAATAGATAAGAATAGGATCCAGTATCATGTTAATTATAGCAGATACCATCATAGCATACATTGTCCTTTTAGTGTCACCCTCACCCCTCAAAATCCCATAGGCAGAACCAGTAAATAACATGAAAATTGTCCCGGCGAATACTATACGACCATAAATAAGGGAAAGATTAAGCGTAGCTTTCGCACCCAACATTAAAAGCATATCCCCCAGAAAAAATTCCAGTAAAAGTGTTATGAAGATTGAGATGACTATTGTGAGTATTATAGCATGTATTGCACTGTTGTTCACCCTTTTTGTGTCACCAGCCCCTATACACCTGGAAATGGAGGATGTTGCACCAGCACCAAGCCCATTTGAAAGACCTACAAGTATCATATAGAGTGGTGTGACGAATCCAATAGCTGCTAGGGCACCTCCCCCCAAGCCAGATACCCAAATGGCATCTATCAGATTATAAGTTGATGTTAAAAGCATGGCAACGACAAGATGACTTGACAACTTTAAAATGGCCTTTTTAGGATCTCCAGTGATGAGAGCAACGCCTTTAGTCTTATTACTTTCATTTTCCGGTTTCATTAAACATCACATGCCCTACTAATCCATCCAAGGAAAATCTTATATGAGTATCAATATTGTATCCTCTTTTACCAGCTAAGTAAATTGAATAGATTAATGTACATATAGTATTTCCAGGTTATCTTTCTATTGCTTTTAAGATCCCACACACCTTGAAAGGGAAGTATACATGGGGGTGTGAGTTAAATTTAGATACTACTTTTTTTTTCATAGGTTGTAGCCCACACCCTTAATAAAAGGTGTGGGGCCCATGACAGTCTCAAGGAGTGGGGGGTGTGAAGCCATTGGGGGGGGTGAACTTCTCAACTTTGCGAAGTTTCATGTTTGTGGAAGCCCCTATGTGTGGGGGGGTCACCCCCCCTTATGTTTAGAAGGTTGAAGATGCGCTTCTCTATCAAGTGCTGGTCGTTTATTTTAGTTTATATGCAAAGAGTTTTTTTTTGGTGGGGGGTTGATCAGACTATTTTTTCTGAAATTATATGCTTTATCAAAATATTTTTCATTGCATTGTATTCAACAGCCTTTGCATATGTGCTCCCAACTATTTTAGCGTTTAAAGAGTGTTTAAGGGTCGATTTTTCATGGGTCCGGTTATCGTGGCGGTGAATTGACTTTCCAAAGATTGGGGGAATCAGAATCATTCATTAACATCCAACCTTCATCAAAGGGAGTATAAACTCCAAGGTTATTTTATAGGATATTCTAAATATAACATTGGGAGATATAATCTTTGGGGTGTATGAAATTGTTGGGGAAAGCTGAAATAGGTTTTTTGATACTTTTATGTTTTTTGGTGGCTTTTTCGGGTTGTATGGCTTCAAATGTGAAGCTGGTTGTGAATTATACTGGTAGTTGGAATGGTACTATAACAGATTCATCTGGAACTCGTACAATTGAGGGTACTGGTAATAAAACGATTGATTTAGGTGCGCTTACTGGCAGTTTAAGAATCATAGTTGGAAAGAAGGAACCTAGCAATGAAACACTAAGTATATCATTAATAAGAGGAAATGAGATCATTAGCACGGGTAATACGTCTGTTTCCGGCGGACAATTAAATGATGCACATATAAGCGTCTATCTAGCTTGAACTCTGTTCTCAGATTTTCCAAGTTCATTTACAATGAATACCATGCTCTGATATTTCAACTAAATCGGCGGAAAGCCTCCCCACGATAACAAGCGGGGGATAGTTCACCTCCACTATTTTCAAGTGAACTAACCCACCTAACGGACAAGGCTTCTCCCATCCCACCTGAATTTACGCCAAAGGACTTCACTTGGGGGCTACAGCTCCCATCCCACATCTCTCATTAAGATGTGGGTAGCTTTCTCACCACAGTTAGCTGAACTTCCCTCATAAGGGAACATTCCCTCTAAGATTTCCTTAACACTCAAAATATTAAATTTAACTTATCTCACCCGTCTCCCTTTTATGTATCACCCCCCTCGAAGGGGTTCTAAAAAGCAACAGAAAGATAAAATTTTGATCATATCCTAAGGTTTCCCCGGTATCGGCATTCACAACCCTTAGCAACAACCTTTTGTCTAATACTCTGACCTTGACCTCCAAACCCCTCCCAAAAGATGAAATATGAAAGTTCAATTAGGGATAGCATAACCATAAATTCCAATGTAGGCGAAGAAGCCAAAACATATAACATAGGATTACTATCTGTCAGAATGGCCACAAATCTTTGTACTATAATTTTTTTCTATGATAGAAAATTATAAATTGTCTTGGGGTTGAAGTTTCAAAAAAATCAATTCATATTGGGAAAGTATATTCTTTAGGGTTGTGTGTGAACTCCATCTAAAGATGATCTTGAAGGAGGTTAAACCGTTGAAAAGAGTGCTTTTCATTTGCAGGAACAATTCTGGGAGGTCTCAGATGGCCGAAGCCTTTCTAAGGAACATTTACGGTGAATATTATGAGGTTTATAGTGCTGGGATTGAACCAAGGGAAATAAACCCCCTCACGATAAAAGTCATGGAAGAAATTGGCATAAACATGGAAGGCCACAGGCCAAAGAGTATCAGTGAATTTCAAGGGGAAAAGTTTGATATTGTGGTAAGTGTATGTGAAGATGCTTGTCCAGCACCTCCGGAGGCTGAAGAATACATTCATGTTAAGTTTCCAGATCCTAAAGGTTCAAATATTGAAAGGTTCCGTGAAATCAGGGACGAAATCAGGAGATGGATCGAAAAGGAACTAAAACCTAAATAGACCCCTTATAGTCTGTAAATTTTTGAACATGGGAGAATAGTCACTAGGTTTTGGGAGTTCTTTTTGGTTTGTGGTGGGAACTCAAATTTATGAAGGTGTGACAAAGAAAAAAAATCCTAGCTTAGTGTTCTTATCTTAGTGGTATTTTCCCATTGTAAAATTTTTGTAGGATGATTGCGTAGGCTTGTCCGATTTCTTCTGAAATTTTAAGATCTTCTATTGTATAATCTATTGGAGGATCTCCAAGGACTATCTGACCCAATATCCTGTTTTTGTCTTTCACGGCCACTGATAGGAATTTTTTGATGGGTTTATGGCCTTTTGGTGTTCCATGGGCTGCTGGATGATTTATGGGGTTGTTTGTGAAGAAGGATTTGCCGGTGTCAATGGAATATCCTAGTAATCCTCCATATTTTCCATTTTTTGGACGTTTAAATCTGGCCTCTTTTATGCTTTCATAGTAGTTGCATTGGCTTGTAACATGTGTGAATGTTATGGCGACACTATCACCATTTTCGGGGTCTATGTAGGCTACATAGCAACATTTGCTCCCTGTTAATTTTTTAAGTTCTTTGTATATTATATTGGCGGCTTCTTTGACTGTGGAGGCTTCTTTGATTTTATCTGCTATTTTTTCTGTTTCTTTCACTTGTATTCGCCTATTTGAGGTTTTCTAATCCTACATATGATAGTATTTTTTCTGTGTCTTTGCCTAGTATTTCTTTTGAACGTTTTTGACATTCCATGATGACTTTTTTGAGGTCTTCTTCACCATCCCAATATTCTTCTAGGATTTCTTGGCCTGTTTCTTCTGCTATCTTTTTTAGTATGAGTGATGATAGGTATATGTCGTCGATGTAACCTTGTGGTCCGTATATTTCCTCGGGTAGGATGTCGTAGGGTGCTACGAAGTATCCTAGGGCGGCGCATATCATGATACGTGTCCGTGCCTTGATTCTTTTATCGTTTAGAAGGTCTGAGAGTAGTTTGAAGATGTCCGGGGCATAGTCTACTATCAGTTCATAGTCTCCCCTGTACATGTCCAGGTTTTCCCTTAAAACATCATAGAATCCTTTAAATTTCATTTTAACCCTCCATACTCTTTGCATAGGCTTTGGAATATGCAGAATTTGCAGAAATAATTTTCCTTTGGTTTGAATTTTTCATTTTTTATGGAGTCTACTATTTCTTCTATTTTGTTTTTTATTCGCTGTTCTGGGTCTGGTTTGAAGCTTGTTCTTTCATTGTCTTTTATGGTGTATGCTGTTAGTTTGTCGAATTTGTATTTATCTGATAGTGCATATTCATAGGTTCTAAGTTGGAAGTCCACGCCCATATATTCTATGCCGGCTTTTTCCCTTGCTTTGAAGTCTACAAGTTCAATTTCATCATCCTTGTTTTCTATTATGAGGTCTGTCCGGCCCCTTATTATGATATCATCCTTTGGTATGGAGAATGGTTCTTCAACTGCTATAACCCTTTTTATATAATCCTTGTTTTTATTATAATAGCTTTTTAGTTGTTTTTCGAGTTTTTCTCTGAATTTGTCGCTTCTCCAGCAAGTTTCCACGATCTCTCTGATATCTACTTTTTCTCCTTTTTTCATTTTTTTGTGTAGCATTTCGAGGCAATTGTGCAATATCTTCCCATATACTTGCATGCGAGTTTCTGGATAGATGAAACCATAATGGTAGATCATCATATACCTGAATGGACACTCTTCATATGTGTGGAGTGATGAAAAGTTCACGGTCATGATATTATCCTCTCTAAGACTCCTTTCAACACACTTTTCAACCCTTTTACAACCCCATTCAAGTTCACATTCCCTTACAAGCTCTTTTATGAATGGTGAATATCCCACCTTCCTAGTGCGGATCCTCTGGGCTGTTGATATTATGAGGATGTCCTGAGCTCGTGTCATGGCAACATAGAATAAGCGACGTTCCTCATCACCCACCTCTCCCTGGGAAAGTTTAAGATGCTCTGGGATGGGAACGAAACTCCTGCTATCGGCTCCTTGCCTGGGGAATCTTCCATTAACCACGGAACAGATGATCACAACAGGAAATTCAAGACCCTTAGCCTGGTGTATCGTCATTATCTTAACAGAATCTGGAGTATCAAGGGTTTCCCCATCATATTGCATGTGTTTTGGCAGTAGATAAAGATACCACATGAAGTCTTGGACACTAGGCCTTGTGTGTGTCCTTTCATATTTTTTGATTATGGAACTAAGCTTTGCAAGATTGAGGAGCTTCACCCTACTCTCATAGGTATCATCTTCTATAAGACGTCCCAGATAGCCTGTAATATCAAGTAGCTTGTAGAATATTTCAAGGATTCTCATCGGCTCCTTTTTTATCTTCTCTTTGAGCTTGTTCAAACCCAAAAGCTTCTTTATGTCAGCGGGTTCTTTTATACCGGCTTCCTTGAATGATTCCTCATCTAGGAGAGATGACAACTTGAATGTTTTCCCGAAGCCTTTGAGGGCATTCTTGGTTTCTCTGCTAAGTCCCAAGAATTCTCCATCGAACATTGAAATGTCCCACCAATCCCAACGCCTGAAATTCTTGTAACGTGGCGGGTTAACATAACCTAAAAAATATAAGATGCTTTTTATCTCGTCACGGTCAAGAAATGAACCATCGCCTCTGATCGTGTAGGGCACGCCCTCCCTTTCAAGTTCACCTATGATTTTACCCGCATGATACCTCACACTCTTAAAAAGTAGTGCGACATGACCATAATCTGGGATTATACCATCCCTTTTAAGATTCTTTAAAAGTCTAACAATCCTCCTAGCCTCGTCATGCACATCCCCGCTTTCTAGGAGGATAACATCATAGCCGCCATTCCTTTTAGCTTTTATACGCTTCTTATAATACCGGCTTTTATTCATGAACTCGTCCGCTATCTTTATGATACCAGCTCTTGACCTGAAATTCTCATCAAGGAAGATTGTATGGGCGTTAAACTTATCCTCGAAGGATCTGATATTCTCTACTGTAGAACCCCTAAAACCATAGATGCTCTGGTCTTCATCTCCAACTACGCAAATATTCCCACTTGCTAAAAGTTCGAATAAACGCTCCTGTATAGGATTAGTATCCTGATACTCGTCAATGAGAATATACTTGAAACGTGTTCTCAGATCCTCCCTAACATTCTCATTGGATTCCAAAAGTTCAACAGCATTCCTCTGAAGGCCGGGAAAATCAATCTTACCTTCCTTTTTAAGCAAGTCTAGGTATTTGGCGTAGCAGTCGCAGAAGCCATGATATCGGCCATTGTCTGGGTGTTCCCTTTTTAGGGCTTTTTTAAGCTCCTCGGGGTCTATGCAGTTTTCACTGCACTCGTTAAAGAAGGTTATAACATCTGGGGCTTCCCCCATTCTAATATACTTGTTGAGTCCTAGCTTGTAGAAATGGGATCTTATGAAGATTAACTGGTCATCGTTGTCTAGGATGTCGAAGCCAGCGCCAAGATCATGATATTCACTGTATTCGCGCAGGATCCTATTGCAGAATGAATGGATGGTGGAAACTTGCATCCTCTCAACGTCTAAACCCACACATTTTCTTAAACGATTTTTAAGTTCTTCGGCAGCTTTCTCAGTGAATGTTATGACAACTATGCTCCCTGGGTCTACATTCTCCTTTTTTATAAGATAGGCCACTTTCTCGATGATTACACGGGTTTTACCCGTCCCTGGCCCGGCAACTATAAGTAGCGGACCTTCATTGTATTTAACGGCCTCTTTTTGGGTTTCTGTACATTCCTCCTGGGCATCGCATAATGATCTGGTCATCCTAATACATGGATAGGGGATCTCTTATATATTATGAGAGTATTAGAATGAAGAAGAGTGATTCTATTGTGAAGTGCAAGGCTCTGTGATATAACCATCCATGTTCAACTCCTGTGATTTGATGATATACATCTACTATTAGGTGTATTAGGGCTGCTAATAATCCTATCTCAACTGATAAGAATACTATTGAGAGTATTATGAAATGGAATAATGCCTCCAGGCCTTCATGTATGAGCCATAATTGTATGTTAGAGCTTACGGCCTCCCTTATAATACCAGCTAATATTATATAGAAATCCATGAATGTTTTCCAGAGTATCCTTGTGTGTAGTTCGTCACTTATTGCAAGGAAGACCGCTATATAAAACCATACAAGTTCCATCAAACTTCACCACTATATAGGACTAATGATATATTTATTAGGAGAATAATTCTCTAATAAACTTTTCATATTAGGGGGAATGTGATGGACAGTGAAATCCCAAAGGATTATGATCATAGAAAAGAGGCTGAATGGCAAAGGAAATGGGAAGAACAAAAAATATACAAGTTCCATGCTGATGAGAGAAAACCCCAGTATATAATTGACACACCACCACCATACCCAACCGGATCCATACATATGGGCCATGTGCTAAACTGGGTTTACATGGATGTGATTGCACGTTTCAAGAGGATGAGGGGATTCAATGTATTATTCCCACAAGGATGGGACTGTCATGGACTGCCAACCGAAGTAAAAGTCGAGGAAACATATAATATAAAAAAGAGCGACATACCCAGAGAAGAATTCAGGGAACTCTGCATAAAACTCACAACAGAAAACATAAAACAGATGAAAGAGCAGATGAAAAGCCTAGGATTTAGCCAGGATTGGAGCACAGAATTCGTTACAATGACACCAGAATACATGAAAAAAACACAACTCTCATTCCTCAAAATGTATAAGGATGGGCTGATCTATAGGGGTGTGCATCCAGTTAACTGGTGTCCGCGCTGCGAAACAGCCATAGCATTCGCAGAAGTAGAATACATAGAAAACGAAACAAACCTAAACTATCTAAAATTCCCACTGGAAAAATCCAGCCATCTCGAGATCGCCACAACAAGACCAGAACTTCTAGCAGCTTGTGTAGCGGTGGCAGTCCACCCAGAAGATGAAAGATACAAAAACCTAAAGGGTGAAACCGTCAGGGTCCCCCTATTCAACCAAAAAGTCAAAATCATAGAAGACGAGGAAGTAGACCCGGAATTTGGGACAGGAGCTGTTATGATATGTACCTTTGGTGACAAAACAGACGTGACATGGGTAAACCGCCACAACCTAGACATAATAGAAGCCATAGACGAGAAAGGACACATGACAGAAGCCGCGGGCAAATACAAGGGCCTCACAATAAAAGAATGCAAAGAAAATATAATAAGAGACCTTGAAAAGGAAGGTTATCTGATAGGGAAGGAGAGGATAAAACAGAATCTTGGAGTTTGCTGGAGGTGTAAAACACCCATCGAAATCCTAGTTAAAAAGCAGTGGTTCGTTGCAGTGAAAGAACTTATAGATGATGTTAGGGAAGCTGCAGAGGAAATGAGATGGATCCCAGAACATATGAAGATGCGTCTACTCAACTGGACAGGATCCATGGACTGGGACTGGTGCATCTCAAGACAGAGGGTCTTCGCAACGCCCATACCAGTATGGTACTGCAAAGACTGTGGCAAAACACACATAGCAACCGAAGATATGCTACCAGTAGACCCCACCCAAACCAAACCAGACTTTGAGTGCGAATGCGGCGGCAGAGAATTCATAGGAGAAGAAGATGTCCTGGATACATGGATGGACAGTTCAATATCGCCACTTGCACTTGCAGGCTGGCCCAAACCAGAATATAAAAGGTTATTCCCAGCAACTCTAAGACCCCAAGGACATGACATAATACGTACATGGGCATTCTACACCATATTAAGATGTAAGGCTCTCACAGGCCAGAAACCATTTGATGAGATTATAATAAATGGTATGGTTTTCGGCGAGGATGGGCATAAGATGAGCAAATCTAGGGGTAATGTTATAACACCAGAGGAAGTCCTGGAGGATTATGGTGCTGATGCCCTCCGCCTATGGGCATCCAACAGCGTCCCTGGCTCTGATGTTCCATTCGCCTGGAAGGATGTGAAATACGCCTACAAGTTCCTCAGGAAGTTCTGGAACGCCTTCAGATTCATAAGCTTCCACCTTGAAGACGTGGAAAAAGAACAGGCCAGGCCATTGGATTATTGGATATTATCAAAGCTCAACAGGTTAATATTAGAAGTTACAAGCGCACTTGAAGATTACAATTTCGCGAAGGCCATAAATAGTATGCAAATGTTTATCTGGCATCAGTTCTGCGATGAATATATCGAGGCCGTGAAATACCGCTTATATTCTGATGATGACCCAAGTTCAAAAAAGGCGGCTCAATGGACACTGGGTAAAGTTCTTGAAACTTCCTTGAGGCTATTGGCTCCGATGGCACCGCACTTCACAGAGGAAGTCTATCAGCATATAGGTGAGGGATCCATACATGCAACAAGATGGCCAACTGTCGAAGAGGAATATATCAGTGATGAGATCGAAGCCAAAGGAGACCTCGCCATAGAGGTTATAGGGGCTCTTAGAAGGTTCAAATCAGCCAATAGGATACCTTTAAACGCTCCAATGGAAAAAGTGAATATTTACACAACAGAAGACGAAATCTACAATACAATAAAAGATTATCTAGAAGATATCAAGGGGACGATAAAAATAGAAGAATTAGAGCTTATAATAGGAAAACCCAAAATAAGTGAACGTATCAGGGAAGTCAAACCCATCATGGAAAAGATAGGCCCAAAATTCAGGGGAGACGCCCCAAAGATACTATCATTCATAAAATCAAAAGACCCAAAGGAAATATACAAAAAACTAGAAGAAGATGGTATGATAGAAATCAAAGGACACAAAATAACAAGAGAATACCTTAAAATTAAAAAAGAAGCTGTTGGATCAACAGGCGAAAAAGTAGAAGTAATACACCTAGATGATATAATACTAGAGATTGCACCGTGACCCCCTATGAAACTTAAAATCCTAAAATCCCCCAGAATCCATGGTATAGTGGACGCGCCACCATCCAAAAGCTACACGCACAGAAGCGTTATCATAGCCTCACTCGCCAAAGGCAAATCCACACTACACAACCCACTAAAAGCAGAAGACACAATAGCATCAGCTGATGCATGCAAAAAACTCGGGGCCAATATAAAAGAAAAACCAAAAAAATGGATAATAAGAGGAGTAAATGGACACCCAAAAACACCAGATGATGTTTTAGATCTTAAAAATTCTGGCACGAGCCTGCGCATACTAACCTCAGTAGCCGGATTAGCAGAACATTACACTATCCTTACAGGTGACAGTTCACTTCGTTCACGTCCAATGCAAGATCTTATCAACGCCCTAAAACCGCTTGGAGTTGAAGTCATATCATCCAGGATGAATGGCAGACCCCCAATCATAGTAAAAGGCGGGTTCAAAGGCGGTAAAACAAGCATATCTGGTAGTGTGAGCTCACAATTCATATCCTCCATACTTATAGCAGCACCATTATCCTCTGAGGGGGTTGAACTTAAAATAGAAGGCGAATTCATCTCAAAACCCTACGTTGACATGACAATAGATGTCATGGAAAAATTCAATGCAAAAACAGAATTCGACAAAAAAAAGAAAACATTCCATATCCAACCCCAAAAATATACTAGCAGAGATTATAATATAGAAGGTGACTATTCCTCAGCATCATACCTCCTAGGCGCCGCCGCTGTTACAGGCGGCGAACTCACAATCAAAAACCTTCCAAGAGACTCCAAACAAGGCGATAAACTCATACTAGACATACTCGAAGACATGGGCGCTAAAATCCGCAGAAAACCAGAAAAGGTTACAATAGAAAGTGATGGCAGACTACAAGGAATCCAAGTCAACCTATCTGACACACCAGACCTCCTACCCACAGTCGCAGTCCTAGGAGCCCTAGCAAAAGGCACCACAATAATAGAAGGGGTTGAACACGCCCGCTTCAAGGAAACTGACAGGATAAAAACCTGCACAATGGAACTTTCACGCCTAGGCATCCCAGTAAAAGAAAAAAAAGATGGTATGATCATAAAAGGAGGCCAAATAAAAGGAAATACCATATACTCACATGGTGACCATCGTCTTGTCATGGCATTCAGCCTCATAGGCCTAAAAACAGGAATACAAATAGAAGATGCAGAAGCCTATAAAGTATCATTCCCAGGGTTCCTTGAAGCTTTTAAACGTCTCGGTTGCAAATTAGAGGTAGATGAAAATGGGTAAAAAGATTGTTATATTCGGAGATTATGACTCAGGGAAGACAACAACACTCGAAAAACTCTCTGAAAAGATAACAAAAGTAGAATACAAAGGGATCACAGTAGCCCTAGACTATGGTAACCTCACCTTGGATGGTGAAAAAATACACCTCTTCGCCACACCAGGCCATGAAAGATTCAAATTCATGTTAAAGATAATAGCAGCGGGCTTAGACGGGGCTATAATAGTAGTGGACAACACCAGAGGCATAACACCCGCAGAAGAGCGGATAATGGACTCACTGGAAAAGCGGAACATACCATATGTTATATTCGCCAATAAACAAGACTTGAACGATTCCACCCTCAAAACCAACAGGGAAACCGAAGTCGTCCCCACCATCGCAACCAATGGAATAGGACTAGTCAAAGGCCTTAAAATACTCCTGGGAAAATTCCAATGATGGAAATAGTTAAAATAATCAAAATCCTAAAAAACATATACCCACTAAGAATATTTGAGGACAGAGACCCATATAGAGTCCTTATAAGAACCATACTATCCCAACGTACAAGGGACGAGAACACTGACGAAGCCGCGAGAAGACTATTCAAGGAGTATCCAACAATCAAAGATATCGCAAATGCGCCGCGAAAAAAGATAGAAAAACTCATAAAACCTGCTGGATTCTACAGAGTTAAAGCTGAAAGAATAAAAAAAGTCTCACAAATCATACTAAAAGAGTATAATGGTAAAGTCCCCAAAAAACTAGAAGACTTGTTAGAACTTCCAGGGGTTGGTAGGAAAACAGCAAACTGCGTACTAGTATACGGTTATGGTGAGGCCGCCATACCAGTCGACACCCATGTCCATAGGATAAGTAATAGGTTAGGCCTCGTTAATACAAAAACTCCTAGGGAAACAGAAGAAAAGTTGCGGGAGATAGTCCCAAGAGACTATTGGATTGAACTTAATGATCTTTTCGTGCAATTTGGACAGGACATATGCAGGCCTATAAGCCCAAAACATGAAATTTGTCCAATCCAAGAATATTGTAGATACTATAAGCTACTTCTTTGAGAGTTTTGCTATTTTTTCGGCGAATCTTTCAAGAACCTTCTTTGAAAGACCTTCAACGTATTTAAGAGAACCTGCGCATTCGTGTCCGCCACCGTCTATTGCAGCCTCTGGCATTTCACTGGCCAGTTCCCATACAATCTCGTTTAAATTGAATCCGAAGATTTCATGGACGGCATCAGTAGCCCTTATCACGCTAAAGTCAGGACCATATGCTAATGTTATTATGGGGGTCTCTTCACCATACTTTTGCACCATATAATCATGTACAAAGCCGCAAGTTTTACCTGGAGCAGGGAAGGTGAAACGGTGAGAATATTTCTCAACATCTAACACATTAAGTAGTATACTGTTGGGCAACTTCTTTGATTTTACATGGGGTAGGGCTGCTCTCAACTGCGACTTCACCCTATTCTCATATTCCCTGTAGAGTGTATCAACAAGCTTTTTATGTTTATCTAGGCTTCCAAGTCCTAGTATTGTGTCTATTATCCCCCTACCACTCATGAACCTGAGATAGAATGCTTCGAAGTCTAGGCAAGCCGCGATCTTTTCAAGATCCTCTCTTGTGTACCCCTTCGATTTTGCAAGTTCGATATATTTTTCTGCTTCCGGTGAATTTGCATGATCTCCTATTACTGCGATGCCTGGAAGATGTAATATGCGTTCCTCTATCTCTGGGTTTATCATCTTAGCCACTTCAACAGAAAGGGCGCCTGCTGTAAGCTGGGAATCCCCACCAACAAGATAAGGGTTCACATGCACATCCACATAATCATCAACTTCTACCTTCCCATTTTTCACCTCACCAGGATAATGATGATCTATGACCACAACTTCAATATCATATATTTTAGCTTTTATTAGGGCTAGTATGTCCTCTTCTGTGGACCCATTATCCAATAATACTATGAGTGGTAGTTTTTGTCCGAATCTTTCCATATCTTCCAGTGCATATGAAAGGTCTTTGACAACATCTTCCAGTTCATAGAATGGGGCCTTGCTCGGTTTTCTCTTGAAGTAGTGCCATTCTGCTTCTATATTTGGGTTCAGTTCTCTGAGTAGTGGTATGACAGCCTTTTCTATTGCCACCCCAGCGCATATGCCATCAGCATCTGCATGATGTCTTACAAGTATGGATCTACCATCAAATATAGCTCTTCTTATGGCCTTGGCAGCTTCCACCATTTTTGGCCTGAGCCTTTCTAGTGTTTCGCTTTCGATGAGTAGGCTTGTTTTTTCTGGTTGGGCTCTTTTATTTATGGCTTCTTCGATGAGTCTTCTGGCCTCTGAGGCTTCTTTACCTATAAGTCGTTCAACGACCTCTGATTCTATTTGTATTTTCCCAGTGTGTTGGTTGACTTCTCCTATGACTTCTATGATGTGGCCTACTTGTATGTGTGGGTAGGCTCTTATGCCTGGCTCGTCAAAGGCTGCTACTGATGTTGTCCCGGTTTCGTCTGATATTGTGAATATTGTTGGGCCTGTTGTCTGTTGGATTTGTATGACTTCCCCGACGATACGAACTGTTTTTCCTAGGGTTTTGTTGTCTATTTCAGTTATTCTTGTTCTGGGGATGTTCTTTTTTAGTTTCACTAGTTCGTAGGGGCCGTTTATGGTGGCTGGTAGAAGGTCCACTTCTCCTTTGTGTGGGTTTATTTGGCCTATTTTCACGGGTATTTCATCGCCTATTTTGTGGTCTGGGAATAGGCCGCGCATTAGACCCCATACTTTATTGTTCAGGCTTACGAAGACGCCATAGTTTTCTATTCTTGTTATTTTGCCCTTGTAGATTTTGTCTTTTTCGAGGTCTTCTATTGTGCAGGCTGGGTGTAGTATGTAGACTTTGTCTCTTTTTTGGCAGTCTGGACAATATTTGCTTGTTCCTTCGATTATTTTCCCGCATTTTGGGCATATGTTTATTTCTCCTTTACCGTCACATTCCTGGCATGGTTCTCTAACTTCGATTTCCCCTTTACCTTTGCATACTGGGCAGGGCACCTCTTGGGTGTCTTCTAGGCTGAATTTTTCTTTGGCTGTTTTGGGTAGTCCTTTAAAATGTTCACTTGTATCATTTGACTGGAAGCCTGTGCCATGACAAGCCTCACAGATTTTATAACTTTTAACCTTGTAACCTTTACCTTTACATTCACTGCATTTTCTGATCATAACTCTCAGTCCCTAATATTATTTCTAAAATAAGAATGGAATAAAATATTCTTTTAATTTTATAGATATAATATCTTCCACTTCAATAACTTCTAGTATTCCGGGGGAGTCATATTTGGATCCTGACTTGGAACATAAGATTTTAAATTTTATAAAAGGTAGAAGCCATGAGAATGGAGGATACACATTATATGAGGGGATTCCTGATTCAAAAAACACATACTATGCCATTAAAAGTTTCCAGTTACTTGGCAGGGAACCATGGAACCTCAAGAAGACCCTAAACTGGCTTGAAGACATCCATAAAAGAGGATCATTCACCGCCCAAGGACTGTTCTACAGATCCAGTATACTCAAAGAATACAACAGAAACTATGAGATACCTGAAAAATTTATCGAGAGACTAAAGAAAACCTATAGGAGATCCAAACTCGAAATAACCTATTATATAGATTTTGTGCTTAGAACACACAATATAGTTCTTGATGAAATCGCAGATTGGATCATATCACAACAAAACCCAGATGGAGGTTTTGGAAAATATGGATCAGATATAATAAACACACAATATGCCCTCGAAATCCTAAAAGCCCATAAACGCAAACCCAAAAAGAATATAAAAGATTATATCAAAGACTGTGAAAGTAATGGTTTATGGTCCTTCACACCCTTATCATATCCACCATACATAGAAACAGTATACTCAGGCTTGCGGATAAGCCAAATACTAAACCTGAACGTTAACGATAAAAAAATCCTAGAGTTTGTCCTATCATTACAAAACGGTGACGGCGGATTCAAAAGATCAACATACCTCGGCATATCAGAACTAGAATACACCTACAAGGCCCTCTACATCATAAAATCCCTAAACGGGGAGATAAACCCCCACCTAAAAGGGGGGGGAGGATAGAGAAAAATGAATGAATATCATGGATTCCATCACAAGCCCATATCTTTATTCCTATTCATGCTCTTACTATTACTTTTACCATTCTTTTTCCTAGTTTTCGCTGGGGGTGTGATGATAGCCTTCACACGCCTTGGGATACCACCAGCATTGGCATATACACTATTCTGGCTGTCACTAATCGGAAGCAGCATAAACATCCCCATAAAAGAGTGGATAAGCGAAGTCGAAGAAATAAAAGAAATAAACTTTTTCTGGATAAACTATAGGATACCATTCCATGGGCTGAAAAAAACCGTGCTCGCAATAAACCTTGGAGGCGCAATAATACCCCTCACAATAGTAATATATGAATTCATACGCTTATCCAATAACCAACAATTCATCCTTGAAGCCATAATCGCGATAATAATAGTGGCCATAACATGTAAAATATTCGCACGGCCCATAAGAGGACTTGGAATAGCGATCCCAGCATTCATCCCACCACTTACAGCAGCAATAACAGCACTACTCATCAGCCAAGAAAATCCTGTTGTCATCGCATACATCTCAGGGACCATAGGCACACTCCTAGGAGCCGACATCCTAAACCTCCATAAGATAAAAGATTTAGGCGCTCCAATGGCAAGTATAGGCGGGGCCGGAACCTTCGATGGCATATTCCTCTCAGGGATAATAGCAGTCCTACTAACCTAGAATACACCAAAGGGAAAACTTTAGCATTCAAAGTATATAAATGAGCCAAGAATTTTTCTTGGAGGATTACTAATGAAGAGGGCGCATAAATTTATAATCATCCTCGGACTGGTCAGTCTATTCGCTGACATGACCTATGAAGGCGCAAGAGGAATAACAGGACCATTCCTTTTCATGTTAGGTGCAAGCGCCACCATGGTAGGTTTTGCCAGCGGCTTTGGAGAACTTTCAGGTTACATTATAAGACTTTTCTCAGGATATCTTGTTGATAGGACGCGCAACTACTGGTTCATGACATTCGCAGGTTATATTATAAATTTGATGGTTGTCCCATTACTTGCATTAGCCTTTAATTGGCAAATAGCCATCCTTTTAATAATCCTTGAAAGGATAGGTAAAGGTTTCAGAACCCCAGCCAGGGATGTTATGTTATCATATGCCACGAGTCAGGTGGGTCATGGGTGGGGATTCGGCATCCATGAGGCCCTCGACCAGATAGGCGCCATTCTAGGCCCTCTGATGGTCTTTCTCATATTATATTTTAAGGGAGGTTACAGGACCGGTTTTGGCTTCCTTGGAGTGCCCGCTGCATTCGCAATTCTAACACTGATAATCGCATATTTCTTATTCCCACACCCAAAAAACTTGGAGGTTGAAAATCCCAAATTCATGGGGTCTCTTGGGTTAGTTTTCTGGTTGTATCTTGGGGTTGCATGTCTTATAGGTGCGGGTTATGCCGATTTTCCACTCCTCGGATACCATTTCAAGAATGTGATACTATTCAAAGACTCGATGATACCAGTATTATATGCTCTTGCAATGCTTGTAGATGCCCTCTCAGCATTATTATTCGGGAGATTCTTTGACTATTATGGTTTCAAGATTATGATAGTGTCTGTCATCTTATCCTCGCTATTCGCGCCACTGGCATTCCTTGGAGACGCGCTGATGGCCGTGATTGGTGTTATACTCTGGGGTGTTGGTATGGGAGCCCAAGAATCTATCATGAGAGCTGCCATAGCAAGGATAATCCCATCCAAGAAAAGAGGATCTGCATATGGCCTCTTTAACATGCTGTTTGGTTTTTCATGGTTCTTTGGCAGTCTCTTTATGGGTGTGCTCTATGAGTTATCATTGGTGGCGTTAGCCATCTTTTCTGTTACAATGCAACTTTTGGCTGTTCCTTTACTTATCAAGATACAGAAGAGTATATGAGTGGGCCGGGCGAGATTCGAACTCGCGACCACCTCGTTGTGAGCGAGGTATCCTCACCCCTAGACCACCGGCCCCCCAATAATATATTTTGATATTATTTTTTTCCTCATATAATTGTTTGTAGGATTAGATGTTGTATGCCACCCACAAGAAAGGCTAGCGTCACCATGAGTATTCCTATTTTTATCATGCCTTTGACTCCTATTTCTTTTGCAAGGACTACGAATGTCGCAATACATGGGAAGTAGATCGCTAGGACAGTTGTCGCCACTACTAGCTGTTCTGGGCTGAGGTGTAGTGGTGCTAGCAGGCCAGTGGCAATATCCTTTCTCAAGAATCCTATTATTAGGGTGGTTGCGGCTTCCTTGGGCAGGCCTAGCACTCCTGAGAATATGGGTGCAAGTATGCTTGTCAGGATCTGCATTATACCCGCTACATATAATAGGTTTACTAGTAGAATTCCTAGGAAGACGAATGGTATGGCTTCTAGGAGGAATCCTCTTATGCGGGTCCATGTTTTTTTAAGCAGCGTCCCCATGTGGGGTATTTTGTATGGTGGTATTTCAAGGAATATTTCGGGGCTTTCGCCTTTCATGATCTTGTTTAGGATGTACCCAGCGGTTATATAGATTGTTAGTAGCGTCCCATATACCATTGCAATATATTTTATACCGTAGGGTCCCAGTAGTCCTATTATAACTGCTGTCTGGGCCATGCACGGCACAGATATTGATAGCAGTGTTAGGGCTATGAATCTTTCCCTTTCATCTTCTAGTATTCTTGTGGCAAGGACTCCTGGCACGTTACATCCAAGTCCCAGTATGAGTGAGATTATGGAGGCTCCGTGCAATCCTAGCTTGTGCATTATATTATCTGTGAGTACTGCGAGCCTTGGCAGATACCCGAGATCTTCAAGGAAGCCTAACACAAGGTAAAACAGTGACACGTATGGTAATACAATTGCAACCGGCACGTATATGCCTGTTGTCAGGAGTCCGAATGATTCCATGTAATTGTAGCCCGTACCTACTAGTATGTCATGTATGGGGCCTTTTGGGAATACTGATTCCACGATCCTTGTTATGGATGGGCCGTAGTAGTTGTAGAAGAATGGGTCTAGGATTTTCCCGGTTAGGAATTCTCCGATACCTATTATGAACTGTAATGTGAGGTATGCTACTATTAATCCTATTAGGACTCCGAGTACGGGATGTACTGATGCGTCTTCGAGTTTTTCAAGTAATGTAGGGTGTCTATGTTCTATCTTTTGTATTTCTAGTAGTAGTTTGCCTATGAATTTCCATTTTTCCTCATCACCCATCTCCAGGATACTTGGGGTGTGTTCTTCTTTTTTTTCTAGTATTTTTTTTATTAGGTGTACTAGTTGTTTTATTCCTTCCCCGCTTACTGCTGTCACTGGTATTACTGGGACTCCTAGGCTTTCTTCAAGTTTTTCTATGTTGAGGTGGACTCCTTTTCTTTTTGCAAGATCCCACATGTTAAGAACGATTATGGTGGGCATTCTCTTTTCTAGTATCTGGAGTGTTAGATAAAGATTCCGTTCTAGGTTTGTGGAATCCAAAATGTTTAAGATTAGGTCTGGGCTTTCTTTGAGGAACATGTCCCTTGCAACTTCTTCGGCCTTACAAAATGGTGTTAAAGAATAAGTGCCAGGGACGTCTATTACCTCGATTTTTTCATCATCGACTTTGAGGGTTCCCTTGGTGTATTCCACTGTTGTACCTGGATAATTTGATGCAACGACATTTGCACCTGTTAGTCTTGAAAAGACAACACTTTTGCCAACGTTAGGGTTTCCCATGAGGAGTATTTTCATCTATTACCTCCACTAGGATTTTACCTGCCATGCCCCTGCCTATGGCTATCTTTGCTCTGTCGACTTCCACGATTATGGGACCATGGAATGGGAGGGATGATACTTTCCGGACGGTCTTCCCAACCCTTATGTTAAGGGATTCCAGACGCCTCTGCAGACCTAATCCCCCTATTATATCTTGTACAATGGCTTTTTTTCCTGTTTCAAGGTCTTTTAGGGTTATCATACAAATCTCAATATTAGGTGAACCTAAATCTTATTTAAATCTTCCCCCCCACACAAATAACTCCCCCCAGGGTACAGAAATATTACGAAGTTGATAATCTAAACATTTATAAATCAAATTTTATATGGTGATTTTGGTGGGATCTAAAATAAATTTCGGTGATATAATCGAATTACCCCTTAAAAAATTTTTTAGAAGAGAGGATAAGGATTTCACACTTTGGTTGCGAGAAAACATTGACATGGTGGGAAATGCTATTGGAATTGAAATTGAAGAAGCGGAAACCGAAGTTTCTATTGGCATATTATAGATTAGATATACTTGCATATGAATCAGGGACTGAAAGGAAAATTGTAATTGAAAATCAATTTGGCACCACCAATCATAAACATTTAGGACAATTAATAACTTATATAGCGGGTTTTAATGCTGAAGTAGTTGTATGGATAGCAGAAGATTTCAAAAAAGAACTGCTATTAACCATTTAAATCAAATTTCCAATGATATTGCATTTTTTTGTATTAAACCACGGATAATAAAAATAGGTAATAGTGAATCTGCCTTGGAATTTCTTGTAATTGCCAAACCCGATGAATGGGGAAAAACAGGTGAAAACCAACCTATCTGAAAGAGAAATTGAATATAAGAAATTTTGGATCGCTCTTTTAAAAAAATATGAACAGAAATATCCTGAATATAAGTATGAGCGAGCCTATTCAACCAGAAATTACTGCATCCTATTTTATGAGAGTCCTGGAATTGAGTATTCTCTCCGCTTTAGCAACAGCTCGTTATATAACTTTATATAACCATCCTAATGCTAAACTAGATCCCCCACGAAATTATTAACGAAATAATTAGAAGAAAAATCTGATATAGAAGAAAAACTAGGATTAGAACTAGAAATTTACAATAAAAAAGATTTTAAATCAACCCATGCAGAAATAAGATATCCAAAATATGTTATATTAGATGTTTCTGAAAAAGAAAAGCAAAATATAATTGATTGAGTAACTGAATGGCTGCCCAAATTTAAAAAATCATGGACCAAATCATCGAAGAAATGTTCCTAGAAGTCGAAAGAGGGTAGAATCTACCCAACTTCTTTTTGGAACTTTAAATATATATAGTTATATTTCACAAATTAGGGTAGGTCCCGAATAAATTTAATTTCATGGAGGTTTAATGTGAATTGGTTGAGAAGCTTCATCGCCATACTATTAAGAGGTTTCCTCATGGGAACCGCTGATACAATCCCCGGAGTTTCAGGGGGGACCATGGCACTTATAACAGGAATATATGAAAGATTAGTCCATTCTATAAGTAAAATCAGCTTCAGATTCCTGGAACCCCTATTCAAAGGCGATCTGAAGTCTTTCACTAGACTGGCCAGGGAAGAAATAGACTTCGAATTGTTCATACCACTTCTTACAGGGATAGGAATGGCTGTTTTAACAGTATCCCGGCTAATATCATTCATGATAACATATTATGCAGCATACACCTACGCATTTTTCCTAGGACTTATACTAGCATCGGCTTATCTCGTATTCAATAGAATAGATGGTTTCTCATTAAAAAATCTTATCTCTAGTATCATAGGATTCATATTTGCATTTTTATTCGTTGGTTTGAATCCCATACAAGCAAACCATACACTACCAGTCATATTCATCTCTGGGATGATTGCAATATGTGCAATGATACTACCCGGGATTTCAGGGGCGTTCATGCTATTACTACTCAACCAATATGAATATATGCTGGGTGCCCTTACAAGGTTTTCAATACCTGATATTATAACATTCATTACAGGCGCGGCCATTGGAATCTTAAGCTTTTCAAGACTCCTAGATTATCTCCTAAAAAATCATGAGGCTACTACAATGGCATTTCTTGTGGGTTTGATGATAGGAACCCTCAGACTCCCATATAGTAAAATTTCGATTATTGATAATTCTCTAATACTTGTAATCATATCCGCGATTATTGGATTTGTACTTGTAATTTTAATCGAAAGCAGATTCCACTACATTGAATATTAACAATACTCTTTTCTATCAGAACTTAACATAAATAATCTCATGGAACTTATCAAGGGCATAGGGGCCAGCCCCTATATTAGAAGTGGTCGAGTGAAAAAGATAGAATCATTCAAGGACATGATGTCTATTGAGGGTGGGGAGATCATAGTAACAGATAGGGTATCCAGGGATATGTTACCCCAATTGAAGAGAGTGGGTGCTGTTGTAACAGATTATGGTGGTCTTACAAGTCATGTTGCTATTACATTGCGTGAACTTAAGATACCATGTGTGGTGGGGACTGAGAAGGCCACTGAGATTCTAGAGGAGGATATGGTGGTTACAGTTGATGGTAAAACTGGTAATATTTATGAGGGTGTGATGGAATGGGAGGAAATTATAGAGGAGCTTCCCTTAGAAGAAACTGCGACGATGCTAATGACAAATTTGAATCTTCCATCGATTGCAGATAGGATAGCGCCTTATGCTGATGGTATAGGATCGGTTAGAATAGAACATATGGTTATAGAAACTGGTAAGCATCCTTATAGGCTTCTGGAGGAGGGTAGGTTAACTGATGTGCTCAAGAAGGGTCTTGAATTTATAGTTGAATCATTTTATCCCAAGCCGGTATGGTTTAGAACCTTTGATATTCCCACTGATGAATTAAGGAATCTTCAAGGCGGTAGTGTTGAGCCTAACGAGCCAAACCCACTGTTAGGTTTTAGGGGGATCTACAAAGATCTTAGAGATGTTGAAGTCTTGAAGGCGGAGTTTAAAGCTATAAGAGAGATCATAGATGATGGGTATTCTAATATTGGTCTTAAATTCCCATTCGTAAGGGATGAGAGTGAATATGTAGCCGCCAAAAAAATACTAGAAGATTGCGATTTAAAAGCGCATCGGGATCTTGAGGTCGGATTATCTGTGGAAACACCATCAGCTGCCCTGCAAATTGAAGAGTTCATAGATTATGGTGTTGATTTTGTATCTATTGGGATGAGCGATCTTACCATGTGCAGCCTTGCAGTTGACCGCAGGGGTGTGAAGGTTGCTAAACTTTTTGATTTAACCCATCCAGCTCCTATAGGACTTGTAAATAATGTTATCAGAATCTGCTCTAATAATGGTGTGAAAACTTGTGTGGCGGGATATGCGGCGACAGATTATAGGATTGTGGAAAAACTTATAAAAATGGGCGTGGATGGGATATCAACGAACCCTGATCAATTATTAAAGATGAGGGTTTTCATTGCAAGGATAGAAAAAAGCATAATAATAGAATCTTCAAGAAAAATAGGCTAAATGGGGAATCTAATCTTAAATGATGTCCCCCCATCAGATTCTATCTCTAATTTACCATCTAATTGCCTGATAAGGTTTACTACGAGTTGAAGGCCCAGTGATGATAATTTTTCAATATCGAAATCTTCTGGGAGGCCCCTGCCATTATCCGAGATTTCAAAATAGCATCTCGTATCCTGGTGTTTAAATTTTATGCTGATAATACCCCCTTTTTCTGTGAACGCGTGTTTAATGGAGTTTCTCACTAATTCGTTTGTTATGAGTCCTAGGGGTATGCATTTGTCCATTTCAAGTGGAATATCATCTATGTCTGTCTCTAGGCGTATCATTAATGGTTTTTGAACTTGGAAGTTTACAAGATCACTTGCAAGGCTTTCCAGGTATTCTTTTGAACTTATATGGGCGAGTGTTTCTGTCTTGTAGAGTTTTTCATGTACTAGTGCGAGGGATTTTATCCTAGCCTGGCTGTCTGCTAGGATATTTTTCACTTCTTCGTTTTCACAGTATTTGGATTGTAATGATAGTAGGCTTGCTATGATTTGAAGGTTGTTTTTCACTCGATGATGGACTTCTTTAAGCAGAACTTCTTTTTCATGGAGTGATTTTTTGATTTCTGCTTGCATGTTTATCCTTGAAACAGCATCAGTTATCTCAGTGGCGAATAACCTCATGAAATCTTCTCTGGGTGATATTCCATGGGTTTGGGCTTCTATCATACCTATGGTCTCTTCATGTGACTTTAGGGGTATCTTAAGGATTGTCTTCTTGCCTTTTTTCTTAATAAGAACATCTTCTGGGTTCTCCTCTCCTGGGATTATTGATCCTCTCTTGTATAATGTTTTTCCATGTAATTTTATGATTCCGGTTTCGAATTTCAGATCATCTACTATAATATCGATTACATTTTTAAGGAACTCGTGCAGGTCATCTGTTCTTGATTTTTTTATGAGTTTGTTAAGTATCTTTAATCGTTGTTGGTGTCTTCTAAGTTTTTCATCATATTCTAGGCGGTGAATTGTAAGTCCATAGTATTCAGCGAATATTTTAACGGTTTTAATATCAAATTCGCTGAATTTTTCCTTTTCCAAGATTATATATCCTATCTTCTGGTCTCCTATGACTATTGGGGTGGATAAGATTTTATCTGGGGTGCCTGTTAATTTTCCTTGTGATGCGAGCCTATTACCATAGCAGGTTATGAAACCTCCCATACTCCCTGTGACCTTCAAAAGTTCATCAAGTATGCGATTGGCTATATCTTCCTTTGTAGTCTCCGGCGAAACCATCTGGGGGTATAGGCTGGTTAGACTGGTTGTAACTGCGAGTTCATCCACTAGCTTCTTCTCGGTAACCTTAAGAGGGGTTATGTCCCTTATAATCTCGATAGCACCTATGATCTCTCCTTTATCATCATATAATGGTGAAACTTTAAGTTGTAGGTAGCCTCCCCGTCCATTGTAAATGTTTGGAAGGTAAACCTCTCCATAAATGTTATCATCTTCGCGTCGAACATTTTTATAAAGTTTTTCGATTTCTGGCAAATCTTCAAAAAGCAAATCTAATAGTACTGGTCTGGGTTTTCCATAGAATGGTATTCCATATGCATGGCCGCCTCTTCCAAGCATTTCTTCTGCTGGGGTTCCTGTCATATCCTCTGTTCCCTTGTTCCATGCTATAATCCGTCCTTTTTTATCCACTGCAAAAACAGCATCTGGTAATGAATCTATAAGGTCTCTGAATTTTCGACGTTCCGCATTCAAAAACTTCCCTGTTTCGATAACATCTGTTATATCACGTACTATGGCGATGATCTGACCTCTCCTAGGGATACTGGTAAGGGAAACATGGGCATAGAATGGTTCACCAGTCTTTTTCTCATGAATCCATCTGAACTGGCCACCACCCTCCCTAAGAGTCTCCTCTATTAACTTTTTTGCCTTTTCTTCCGATTTTTCACCATCTTCCTGGTATTCAGGTGATAATTCCCATGGGCTTTTGCCTATTATATCCTCCCTTTTTGCATTGAAAATTTTAAGGGTTTTATCGTTACATTCTATGAAAGTGTACCCTTCTAGGATGAGTATTGCATCCCCTGCACTTTCAAAAAGTTCCCTGTAATTTAACTCACTTTCCCTTAGTTTATCCTCTGCCAGGCTTTTTTCTATTGCAAATGAGAGCGTGGATGCTATATCCTCAAGTATCATTAATTCATCCGCTTCAACTTCCCCTTTTATATAGAGAAAACCCCAAGGCCTATTCTCCACTTGAAGTTCTATGATAGTAGTATCCTCTCCAATGTAGCCTTTAGGTTTGGCTGGTCTTCTCCCTCTTTCGTGGATTATCCTATGATCCTTGTCTAAGACTCCAATATACTTGTATGGTCTGTTTTTTGCAAGTATCTTGCAAGTGCTGGCCATTAATTCTTTTATAGTTTTTGTTTTCATGGTTGTGCGGTTGATTTCATCGAGGATTTTGAGGAATTTGTTGGTTCTTTTAAGATTTTTTTCGAGTATTTTATGTTTTGTTATGTTGGTGAACATGCAGAAGGCGCCCTTGTAGGTGTCGTCTATTATTGGCGTCCCAGAAAATATTAGGAAGCATGTTTCCCCATTACTTTTAATGAAGCGGATTTCATGTTTTCCAGCCATCTTCTTTTCACAGGAGTTGAGTATGCTTTTTCCGATGATTTTATCTGTGGGGTGTATAAGTTCCAGTATGTTTTTTCCTATGATTTCGGCGGGTGGATATTCTAGGAATTTTCCTAATTGTCTATTGGAATATATTATTTTCCCGTTGCTGTCGAAAATGCAAACGCCCTCGAGGCTTGTGTCAAATATCTTCTGGTATTCTCTGAATACTGGGAGCAATTTTTCCACTTTATCCTTGTATATGCCAAGTTTTATGGCATATTTGAGTTCCTGCCAATCTATGGGTTTTATAAGATGTGCTACTGGTTTGATCTCATTGGAGATTTTCACATCTGGAGCTTCACTGATTAATATGATAGGTAATTTGAGGTTTTTGATGCTTTTTATTTTGTTGGTGTCAGCTATGATAAGATCTGCCTTTGATGCATCCCTAACTAATATATAATGAGATTCTAGAAACTCCCTTAAAATAGGATCATCACTTTCAACTAAAACATACATATAATGAAAATATGAAATTTTTTTATTAATATAAATTTTGGAGGAACTTTTAGGTGCTAATTTATTTCCTTGATCATCAAGGTGAGGTGCTATTTAACTACTAATACTGGTATTTTAACCTTTTTTAGGGTGTTTTCCGCGACACTTCCTATCAGGAACTTTTCAAGGCCGCTTTTCCCATGACCTATCACTATGAGGTCGGCTTTGCTCCTGTCAGCGATCTTTTTCATGTCATTTGTTGGACTACCATATATCAGGATCTCATCTACTTGAACACCCTTTTCTCTCCCTTTTTCCTGTACGTTTGTAAGGATTTTTTTACCTTCTTCTTCAAGGACTTCAAAGGGGTATATGAGTTTCTCATCCATGATATGGACTGCTATAACCTTCGCGTCTAGTTTTTTGGCGAGTCCTATTGCTATGTCCTCAGCTTTCTGCGCATGATCAGAACCGTCTGTAGCCACCATTATCCGTTTAAACATCTTTAACCCTACTATTCTTTGATGTATTTCACGTTATCGCCGATAACGAACTTTTTACCGCCTACATGGAGTATTGGTTTGACTTCTTCGACATTTAGCAGCCCATACTTTATAGAGCCTTCTTTTATGCTTGCATGGACCACTGATCCTGTGTAGAGGTTATGATCTCCTATCTCATTCATCCTTAAAAGTTCACATTCTATGTGGCCTGCGGATTCCTTGATGCGTGGAGGTGAAACTTTAACTGAGGGTATCCATTCTAGTCCTGCTTTTTCAAGTTCGTTTTCACCATATGGTATATTTTTTCCTGTTATCCACATTTTTTCTATTATGTTGAGGCTTGTGAGGTTTACTACGAATTCTTCGGTTTCTTCCACGTTCTTTGAGGTGTGGTGTTCTGGCATTGAAGCGAATGCTATGATTGGCGGGTCCATTGAGATTGGCATTACAAATGAGAATGGCGCCGCGTTTATATCACCTTCCTTGTTAACCGTTGTTATTATAACGGTGGGTCTTGGTGCTAGTATCCGGTAGGAGTCTTTTATGGGAAAATCTATAAATTCCAATTTAAATCCTCCAATTATTATATGTGGGTGTGTGCCCTGAGCAGATATTCTGCTTTACTTTTTTGGATGAATTCTTCACACAATCTTTTGGGTTCTCCATCCATTGTTAGTTTGCCGTCTTCAATCATCACAGCCCTTGTGCTTAACTCTTTGATGAAGTCGATGTGGTGGCTTACCATTATTATCGTTGTGTTGAATTCCCTGTTTATCTTTTTAAGGGAGTTTGAGACTAGACGTAAAGTTATAGGGTCTAGGTCGCCGAATGGCTCGTCTAGTATGAGAACTTCTGGTTGTGATGCCATCACAAGCGCTAGGGCTGCTCTAACCTTCTGGCCCCCTGAGAGTTCATATGATTTCCGGTCTAGGATGTCTAATGGAAGATCCAAGGCTTCGAAGATGGGTTTCGCATATTTTTTAACTTCTTTGTCTGGGAATTTTGGGAATAGTTCTTCTAGGATTTTTGATGATAATCCTATTTTTTCTAGTCTGTGTTTGGCTTCTTCTTCTGGGAGGTCTGTTAGTTGGTAGAGGACATCTAAGACTTTGTCACTTATACCCAGCTTCTCGGCCCGTTTTTTCGCCCGGTCCACGACTTTTTCTCCTTTCACACCCAGTCTCGCTGCTATCTGGTCTCTGATGGTTGCATGGTGTATTAGTGCGAATTCCTGGTGCATGAAACCCATTTTTCTGCGTATGTGCATCCTTTTGATTCCTGGTTCGTGCATGTTGATCCATTCATTGTTTAATTTGAATTTTACTTGGCCGTCTTCTGGATAGTCTAATCCTCCGATCATCCTTAATAGTACTGTTTTACCGGCTCCGCTGGGTCCTATTATGGATACTATTTCGCCTTTGTTCACGTTGAAGTTTATGTTTTCCATTTCGAGTACTGTTCCCCCTTTTAGTAGGACGAATTTTTTTCGAAGATCTCTAACTTTTAGTATGGGCTTGTTCCATTTTCTGATTTTTATCTTTTCTGGCGGTTCTATGTCTCGGAGGAATTCTTTTATGATCTTTTCTGGTTCTCCCTCGTCTATTATTTTACCTTCTTCCATGAGTATTAGTCTGTCTGCTAGGTATTCGTGGACTTCTGGCAGGTGCGAGACCAGCACGACTGTTATGCCAAGTTCATTGTTCACTTTTTTTATCGCGTCTAGTATTTCTTGTTTTGTTCTTGGACATGACATCGTGGCCGGTTCATCCAGTAATAGCACCTTTGGTTTTTTTGCGAGTTGTCTTGCGATTATGAGACGTTGTTTCTCTCCTCCGCTGAGTACTGGGGCGAAATGATCTGCTTTATGGTCTAGGCCCACTATCTTGAGTAGTTTCATGGCTTCCTCGCCGAATTCGTCATAGGCTCTTTTGAAGTCTGTGAGCGACTCGTCACCATACTTTGCACCATAGAATTTCCTTAGAACATTTTCTATGCTTGTCTCGGCCCATAATCCGAATGATCTTTGGAGGTGGATTGCTGTGGCCTTTTTAAGTTTGGTGAAATCATATGGTTTGGATTCTGGTGTCACTTTTATGTCGTCGAGGATTAGGGTTCCTTCATCGAATGGTTCAACACCCCTTAATATGCGCAGTAAGGTGCTTTTACCCGCTCCACTCATCCCGATTATCCCAAGAATCTCCCCCTCTTCGACTTCTAGGCTGATATTGTCTATTGCCTTGAATTTTTCCCCTGTTTCTAGTTTGTAAGTTTTTGATAGATTTTCTATCCTTATCAATCTGATCACCCTGATAGATTATTTTTTTTGATTGAAGTTGATGTGGAATCCTAATTATATATTAGGACTAAATTTTAATAATCATATTTGGGTTTTATAATGAGAGGTCTTCTAGTAGGTAGGATGCAACCATTCCATAATGGACACTTGGAAGTTATAAAGAGGATCCTAAGTGAGGTTGATGAACTCATCATATGTATTGGCAGCGCACAGTTAAGCCACTCCCTCAGGGATCCATTCACAGCCGGTGAAAGGATTATGATGGTGACAAAAGCCCTTAGCGAGAATAGCATACCTGCCTCGCGCTACTATGTCATACCAGTACAGGATATTGAATGTAATGCTGTGTGGGTAGCCCATATTGAAATGTTAACACCACCATTTGATAAGGTTTATAGTGGGAACCCACTTGTCCAGAGGCTATTCCATGAGGCTGGCTATAAGATTAGCGCACCCCCACTCTACTACCGGGACAAATATTCAGGCACTATCGTCAGGGAAAGGATGCTAACCGACAGCGACTGGAAATCACTTGTACCAGAAGCTGTTGCAAATGTTATAAAAGAGATAAAAGGCGTTGAAAGGTTAAAACACCTATCAAAAAAAGAGATAAGCGAGGTGGTCTCAGATGCTTGTGAAGATTACAAAAGACAAATATGAATTCACCCTACCTCAACTTATAGAACATATAAAAAAGAGTCCCTATATTGAGGAGTCAGGGGCCATATTCACCTTTGAGGGTATAATGAGAAGAATAGATAATGAAAAGGTGGAAAAACTTAAAATTTCCGTCGAAAACCCAGAAGAAGCCGAGGAAAAACTAAAAAACATGATAAAAGAGATAAAAGAGAAACATGATGTGAAGGATGTTGCAGTCGTCCACTTCCTCGGCGAATTCCACGCCTCAGAGACACTATTCATGGTCGTGGTGGCTGGAGCGCACCGCCAAGAAACCATAGGAGCTCTCAGTGAGATAATCGAGAGGACTAAAAAGGAGATAGGATTCAGAAAAGAAGAATATACAAAAGAGGGTAAACGGGTCATCCTCTCAGGCGGATAACACAATATGGAGGCTAAAATGAAATTTATAAGGGATAGCATACATGGTAACCTCCAAGTAGATGATTTCGAAGTCAAATTAATAGACACTCCACAATTACAAAGGCTTAGAAGAATAAGACAGTTGGGATTCACAAACCTTGTATACCCAGGTGCAAACCATACAAGATTTGAACATTCCATAGGAACCATGCACCTCGCCTCAAAACTAGCAGACCAAATCAGCCTAGAAAAAGATAAAAAACAGATACTAAGAATATGCGCACTCCTACACGACCTTGGCCATGGACCATTCTCACATGTATCAGAAGCTGTTATCCCAGATTCCCACGAGGAACTCACAATAAAACTGATAAGAGAATCTATAATATCAGATATAATCTCAGAAAAATTCAACCTAAAGGAAGTAGAGGCCACGATAAGGGGGGAGAAAGTTCTTGGACAAGCCATATCTGGTGAAATAGACGTTGATAGGATGGATTATCTTCTAAGGGACTCCCATTATACTGGGGTGGCCTATGGTATCATAGACGTTGAAAGGTTAATCCAGAACCTCAAAATCGAGGACGATCTGATACTAGACAAAAAAGGCGTTCCAGCCGCGGAATCAGCGCTTCTTGCACGCTATTTCATGTATCCGAGCGTCTATCAGCATCATACCACAAGGATAGTGAATGCGATGTTCAGAAGATGCCTTAAAAGGCTCATAAGCGAGGACAAGATGGATCCCAAACGCATATACCATTATGATGACATGGATATCATAACAATGTGCAGAAGAGAAAAAGGAATCATAGGTGACATGATAAAAAGACTAGACAGAAGAGACCTTCTAAAAAGAGCCGCTACAATAAGATTAAACGAACTAGAAGATCCTGAGAGGATATTCAAGATCACAAAATCAGAAATAAAAGATGCGGAACTGGAAATAGCAGAAGATTTGAAAATAGACCCAGATTATCTTATAATAGACGTGCCAGAATACCCCGCTTTCGATGAGATGAAAACCCAGGTAGACAGCGGAGATGCCATAGTAAAACTCAGCGACATTTCAAGTCTCGTCAGAGCATTAAGAGATGCGAGATTCAACCACGCAGACCTTTGCATTTACACAACAGCAGAAGAATCAGTAAAATTCAAGGACTTCAACTTCTATGATTATCTTAACCTCCCCAAAAAGATGAAAAAGCACGAGAAACAATTACGATTAAAGATGCCAAACCCAAATTTCGGGGAAGAAAAATGATCATAGTAGCCATTACAGGTGCAAGTGGAACAATCTACGGAGTCAGGATACTGGAAGCACTCTCAGAGAAGACTGAAACAACACTCCTAGTTACTAGAACAGCATCCAAAATTCTGGAATATGAAACCAGCCTAAAAGTGGATGATATAAAAGGATTAGCAGACCACTACTTCAACTTCCAGGACTTGGAAGCTCCTATAAGTAGCGGATCTTTCAATTTTGATGGGATGGTCATAGCACCTTGTAGCATGAAAACCCTCGCGGCCATAGCACAAGGATACGCCGACAATGCCATTACAAGAGCTGCTGACGTTTCACTCAAAGAAAAGCGCAAAATAGTATTAGTACCGCGTGAAACACCATTAAGGAGCGCGCACCTTGAAAACATGTTAAAAGTGAGCAGAGAAGGGGGCATAATACTACCTGCAATGCCAGGATTCTACCATAAACCAGAAACCATAGATGATATGATCAATTTCATAGCAGGAAAAGTACTAGACATTCTAGGAATCAGAAACAGCCTATTTAGGCGGTGGACTGGCCATGATACCAGATGAAGAATTCATAAAAGACGATAGAGTGCCGGGACCCACAAAGGAAGAAATAAGATGTCTAGTTTTATGCAAAGCTGAAATCAAAGGTGATGAAATCATCGCTGATATCGGCTGCGGCACCGGAGGTTTCACACTAGAATTTGCAAAAAGAACCCGCAGGGTATATGCAATAGACAAGGATCCGCGGGCAGTGGAACTTACAAGGAAAAACCTCCTAAAACATGGACTCACAGACAATGTTAAACTCATTAATGATGATGCAGAAAGCGCCCTTAAAAAACTGGAAGATCTTGACATTATAATCATCGGAGGCAGCGGAGGCAAACTTCCAAAACTGATAGGATTAGCCGCCGAAAAACTTAAAATGGATGGGAAGATTATAGTGACCTCAATACTCCTCGAGACAAAGATAGAGGCTGTTCAAAAATTCAAGAAACTCGGATTCAAACTTGGGATCATAGATGTTAATATTGCGCGTGGACAAATCATAAAAAGGGGTACCATGATGCTAGCCAACAATCCTGTATCTATCATATGGGGGATGCGATGAAAATTAAATGGCGTGTTAAACTCGGCATAGTACTCCTCTTATCTTCGGCGATAATCTATCTCCTAGTATACATCATCTTCAAGGATGCTAAACACGAGTTATTTTATATAGGGATTGATCTTGCCTTCCTCCCACTGGAGATTCTTATAGTGGCCTTGGTGGTTGAAGCCGCCATAAATGCAAGGGAAAAGGCCATACTCCTAGAAAAGCTTAACATGGTAATCGGAGCATTCTTTAGTGAAGTGGGAACTGAATTCCTAGAGAAGGTTTCGAAACATGAATTAAACACTGAAAGAATAGCTGAGGATCTTAAGATAAGCCAAGGTTGGGATGAGAAAAAATTCGAGAAAGTGGCCGGTAAGATAAAAGCTTACACTCCTAGGATACCCTTGGGAGCTGATAAAACCCTGTTTCTAGATGATCTCAGAGGTTTTCTGGGTGAGCGCCGGAAGTTTATGATAAGATTGCTTGAAAATCCAAACCTCTTGGAGCATGAAAGTTTCACTGACATGTTATGGGCCATCTTCCATCTTACTGAGGAACTTGAGAAGAGGATTTCATTTGATAGTTTGCCTGGAACAGATTACAGGCACCTTGAAGGGGATTTGGAACGTGCTTATAGACGTGTGGTTTTTGAATGGTTAAAGTATATGGAACATTTGATGAAGAACTACCCTTACCTTTTCTCACTTGCAATCCGGACGAATCCATTCGACCCCGAGGCGAGTATATATGTAATATAAACTCCTAATCAATTATTACCATTTTTGGTTTTTTTTATAAGCAGAATAAAATCGTATCCTTTATATATGAGGAGATAAGGATGAATAATATTATAAAAAATTTGATTGGTTGATATTGATGGAGCGTTTGACGCTAGAGCAATATCGTGACATGGTTAACGAGATATTAGAATTCAAAAACCAGACAGGCATGCTCCCTGAATACGCCATCGTTGATGGGAAAAAAATCCGAAAGGAACACTACATTGACATGATAGAACGAGTGAACAAGTTCATACTCGAAATGGGGAGGAACCCGCGGACAGTTGATATCAAATCCCAAGATCCTCAGGTTTATTAACATTCCTGAAGCTTTCAAGTGACGGGTCCAATTCATCTACGGGTATCAGCCTAGAATTGATAATCTTCACAAGAGCGCTGGCTCTCCTCTCATCTTTGGAAAGTAGCTTATAGATTCTATCAACAATCCTCTTACTGTATATGGCATGTAAAGGTTCTATTCTACCATCATCCCATACTGGTACTATGGCATCATAATCTCGCAAGTCTATTTTAAGGCAATTTTCTATAAATCCCCTTGTTATAAATGGGGAATCACAAGGTACAACAAGAGCATGCGCCGAATTTACTTTTAAGAGTCCTGTTAAAAGCCCCCCTAGTGGTCCTTGCCCCTTTATGACATCTGTGAAGATTTTCACATTCCCATAATCTTTAAGTACCTTGAGATATTCTCTTTCTTGTTCATCGTCCCTTAAAACGAGTAGAAGTTCATCAAAATAATCTTTAAGTTTATCAAGGATCCTAACTATGAGAGGCTCGCCATCAAAAACTATAAGACCTTTATCTTTTCCCATGCGCTTGCTTAAACCGCCACAAAGTATAATAGCAGATTTCATGATTCCAGATTTTACATTGTGGGATAATTTGGGCTCTCATTAGTTATGAGGAGGTCGTGTGGGTGGCTTTCTTTTATGCCGCTGGATGTTATCCTAACAAACTTAGCCTTCTCTTGCATGTCCTTGATTGTTTTAGCACCGCAGTAACCCATTGAAGCTTTTAAACCCCCGACTAATTGGAATATGACCTCGCTTACAGTACCACGATAGGGTACGACTCCTTCAACACCTTCTGGGACTATCTTAGTATGCTTCATATGACTCTTAGGCTCCTGGAAGTAGCGGTCTGTACCAGCACCTATCCCACCTGTCATAGCCCCTAATGATCCCATCCCACGATATTGTTTATATTTACGTCCGTTCATGATCACAACATCCCCAGGAGACTCATATGTACCTGCAAGTAAATTACCAAGCATCACTGTGTCTGCACCTACTGCTATGGCCTTTGCAATATCACCTGAGTAGCGTATACCACCATCAGCTATCACTGGGATATCATATTCTTTTGCAACATCTGCGACTGATGCTATGGCAGTAAGCTGGGGCACTCCAACCCCTGCGATTATCCTAGTGGTGCACATTGAACCAGGTCCAATACCTACTTTTATACCATCCACGTCTTGCGCTATTAGGTCTTCTGCAGCTTCTGCTGTTGCAATGTTGCCCACGATGAGGTCTGCGTCGATTTTCTTTTTCATGATCTTTGAATATTTCACAAGGTTAAGGTTGTGAGCATGTGCACTGTCAATAGCTATTATATCCGCACCAGCATCATCAAGGGCCTTGGCCCTTTCAAGGTCGAATGGTCCTGTTGCAGCTCCTACCATGAATCTTCCATTTTCGTCTCTTGAAGCGTTGGGATATTTTTTACGTTCAAGTATGTCTCTTATTGTGAGTATGCCCACGAGTTTACCCTCTTTGAGAACTGGTAGTCTTTCTATCTTGTTTTCATATGCTATTTCAAGGGCCTCGGCAGGAGTTATTGACTCATCTACAGTTACGACATCTTTTGTCATGACTTCTTTTACTTTTTTCTGGGCTTCTGAGTTTATTATGGGTTCTATGTCTCTTCGGCTTATGATGCCTAGTATGTGTCCGTTGTCTACAACTGGGAGTCCGCTTATGCCTTCTCTTTCCATTATTTCGTGGGCTTCGCTTAATGACGCGTCTGGGTTTATTGTTATAACGTCTCTTATTGTAAGGTCCCCTGACCTTTTAACCCTTTTCACTTGTTCTACTTGGTCTTTGATGCTCATATTCCTGTGTATTATGCCTATTCCGCCTTCTTGCGCCATTGCGATTGCCATTTCATATTCTGTGACTGTGTCCATGGCAGAGCTTACTATTGGCACGTTGATCTCGTAATTCCTTGATACTCTACTTTTTATTGTAACATCCTTTGGTTCTACTAACGAGGCTTGGGGTACTAACAAGAAATCATCGAATGTGTAGGCGGTTTCGGCTTTTTTTAATTTCCTAGTGTACATTAAAAACACCCAATATCTTAGATTGTTTCTATTAACTTTTTAAGTTCTGTAACTGCACTTCTATGTATTGTGCCAGTGTTACGGTCTCCTCCAACACATGCAGCGCCCCTTACACCAACTATGTCACAGCCAATTTCATAGAGTGGTTTTAATTGTCCTTTTTTAATTGAACCTGCCAGGGCGGCTTTTAATCCTCTCTCGTGCGCTTCTTGGACGAAATTTTCAAGCTTATCCACACTCATGAAATCAAAGAGGGTTTTACCATCCTTTACCGCGGTATCTAACATTGCAACATCCGCCCCGGTCTCTGAGGCCACAGCAGGCACTTCCATGGGGTCTAGGGAGCCTACCCTATATGCGTCAGCATATCCTGCCGCGACTACGAAAGCTCTACTCTTCTCTTCTTTAACTGTCCTCACAACATTCTTCATTACATCAACAGCTTCCTTAAAGTTTTTTGTACCATAAAGACCGACTTTTATATAATCTGCCCCTGCTGTAAGGGCGCCAAGCGCAGCTAGCGAAACAGTTCCAGGTTTATATGGAACGTCGCCAAGTGTGGCGCTTACAAGCATATTATCTGGTGTTATACTCCTTATTTCCCTTATAATCCATGGGAAGCTGGCTCCAAGAGACCCCTCCTTGGGGTTTTTCACGTCTATTATATCTGCACCGCCTTTAATGGCCTCTATAGCCTCCTTTGTGTTAATTGGACTTACTAGTAGAAGCAATTCATAAACCTCCCTAATGAGAATAAATATATATATTTTTTTATTCTTATCAGAAAGACATCCTTTTTATATCTTTCCTATCTAAAGGGTGTTCCATTCTCTTTAATATTCCTTCGTATATTTTCATGGGCATCTAGGGTGTAACCTGCCCTTTGCACTTGACACCTTACATCCTCTATTATATCTGCTATCGGTATCTCAAGGGGGCATGTTTGCGTGCACCGGCTGCAAAGGGTGCACATATAAATCCCTGCCTCGAAACTTGCCCTTTCACCTTTTATAAACCTTGTGAATGCAACTCCCCTACCACCAAGGTATCCTTTGTAGCCGAAATCATATCCCATGGTATTATACACTGGACAGGATGTTATACAGGTTCCGCAGCCTATACACCATAAACATTCAGGTGGAGTTTTGCTTCTACCATTATCAAGGGCTATTGCAACAACCCTACGGGCCCCATACATGCCCTTTAAGAGCATTTTTTGGATGTCAGCTGTTTTAGACGGGCCAGACACCACATTTATATATGATGGGAGTTTCGCGCCGGTAGCATAGGCTGTTTCGAGTTTAGCCACTGAGATAGCATCCTCTAGGGTATTTACTAGTTTATCAATGCCGAAGACGATTATATGAGTGTTTTTGAGTGTGAGGAGGCCTATGTTTCCTTCGTTGTGGACCATTACAATTGAACCATCAGATGCTGCCACTGCATTAGCTCCTGTAATACCCACATTGGCTTTTCTCAGTTTTTCGAGGACATCTGCTTTTATGGTTTTCATTATATCCTCTGGGTTTGCGGAGACTTCTACCTTAAGTTTTTTTCGTGTTATATTAGCGATTTCTTGGATGTTAAAGTGTAGGGCGGGTGCTGTTGGGTGTGTTGGCTCATCATTCATTAATTGGATTATCCTATCGCCTAGGTCAGTTTCTATAACCTCTAGGCCCTTTTTCCCGAGGAAATCCACAATACCTATCTCTGAGAGTGTGTTGGATTTGGATTTTGCAACTATCTCTTCATCCTTCACAATATCATAGATAATATTATTCGCTTCCTCCCCATTTTTAGCCATATAAAATTCCATACCGTTACAATTAAAGGATTCTTCTGCTTTTTCTAATAGTCTTTTGAGGTTTTTGATGGATTTTTCCCTTATATGTTTCACATTTTCTTTTAACTCCCTTATAAGAGGATCCTCTATTATTTCCACTCTTCTATCAGTTAATATCTTGAAGGATTCTTCAAGGTTTTTCAGTTGGTTTTCGTCGATTTTGACCCCTCCATGATATCAACTATGAACTCTGAGATATCCATTACTTTCATTCCATGGGATTCCAGGTTATATTTACAGAATGGACAAGTGGTACATAGGATTTCCGCTCCAGTGTCACGGGCTTGTTTTATCCTTTTCTGGGCTATCTTCTCTGCTATATGAGGGTATGCTGACTTAACACCACCACCAGCACCACAACACTGGGCCTTACTACCATGGTCTTCCATTTCTATGAGGATCCCAAAAGCTTCTAGGAGTCTGCGTGGAGCTTCATATTCTCCACAATGCCTTGCAAGATGGCAAGGATCATGATATGTAACCTTTAGATCTCCTCTAACCTGGATTTCATCATCATTCAATAATTGATGAAACAATTGGGAGGTATGAGTAACATCCAAATTAACATTGAATATCCTGGGATAATCTGTTTTAAACATCCTGTAACAACCAGCACATGATACAAGCAACCTGGAACCAGATAAAATTTTAAGATTTGCTCTCATCCTCTCCTTAGCATCTTCACAGAATCCCGTGCGGAGCAAAACTGAACCACAACACTTCTCATCCTCAAGAATAGTATATGAAACTCCAAGATAATCTAAAATTTGTTCAGTGGCCTTAACTATCCCAGGGATTCTTTCTCTCCCCATACAACCCCTAAAATATATAAAATCCACTTTTTTAGTCCCTCCTTAATATAGTTTATACCATTATCACTATAAAGCTATGAGCTGATAAAATCCCCAAGGTGCATATAAAAACCTACTAGTAACTCCCTCAAATAATCAAATGTAGTAATCTTTTTCAACTCTTTTAGCATTCCATGGTTCGCCTTTAGGATAATAGATGTAAATGGCATGCAAAATTATCCTGTTACCCTGGAGATGGAATGTGAAATTCCCCTTAAAAAAGGTTTTAACACCTGTTATCTGGAATGTTCCATTGAACTTGTTACCATTATTTGAAAAGTTTCCACTACCATTCCAACGAGCACAACTCACATTATAATATCCAGAGAAGGGTGTTTTAAAGACAGCTCCTCTAAAATCCCCCATTAATAATCTGGAGATAGTATCCCATCTAATATCAATACTATTAATATGACCCTTACCTATAATCCCAGTTTCATTATAGCATATTTTCGTCCCATTTTCTTCATGAGGCTCGAATTCCTCAGCCTCTGGGAATACCATCTTAAAATCGAATTCTTCACCCTGCCCACTTATAGAATAATAACCACCAAGAGAACCTTCACCAGACCTGTTAGAAGGTATCGAAGTATATGACGTGTAATTATATGGTATAATACTAAAAAGGGCCTCGTCAAAAACTTCAACACCTAAAACAATAACTATAATGAATATTAATGGAACAGATAACAATACTATTTTCCTCATTTTATCCCTCCAAAGACGAAATACCAGGAAGCATCTATTTAACACCCTTCCAATGATATCCTTTCATGTTACCTGATAAGACGGCTCCTAGAATGTAGGGGGTGAAAACCCCCACATCATGGATGTCCTAGAATAAACTAGGAGTCTTATCCACTGCAACTTTCAAATCTTCTAAAATAATTAAACCAGAAGGATGATACCATGGGGGGGTCAACCATCATCTTATACTATTTTCACCAGGTCATATATTTTTTCCGGTGATTTGAAGACCTTCCACATGTCTAGAAACTATACTTCTCCATAGGTAAGTTTTGTATAATATATAGGATCATCCCCCCCCAATAACTTTTACATACAAATAGACTGATTTCATTATGTGGAGAGCTCCAAACCCTTAGAAATATCATTTTGTCATAAAAAAAAGATTTCATCCTAAATCTTCCCCAGACCTACAAACTAAGATCCCCCCCTAATCAGATAAAAAAAGGTTGGCTGGGAGATCATCCCCAAAAAAAAGAATAGTAGGAGGGATTTTATACCCTCCAGATTATATAGTGGCCTTTAAAATGGTAGGCTTGCGTAGGTTCCTAGTATTGTCCCAGTTGCAGTGTTCCAATTGTTTATTGTGCCTAGACTGTTTCTGATGCTTGTTGCATCTGCATCGTACCATGCACCCCCAATGTAGATCTGCGCCCAGACATGTCCATATGTTCCGCTGGAGAATGTGCAGATCCCATGCATGTAACGTGCTGGTAATCCCGCTGCCCTTGCAAGTGCCACGACAAGATGTGCATGATCACAACAGTTAGCACTTCGATATTGCAAGGTTCCAGTAGCACCATACCTTGTATTATAATAGAAGTTGTAGTCTATATTATCTCGGACCCAGTTAAAGACGGCTTTAGCCTTATCCCACTCACTTGTAAGGCCAGCGGTCAGCTGCGCCGCGAGTGCCTTGATGTTAGGATCATTCACCTGGCAGTTTGCTGTGGAAACAAGGTATTGGCTGAGTCCATTGTCTGTGTTCTGTTGGTTGGATATGCTCTTTATTGTTACCGTTTTGGGTAACCTGTTATTTTCTTTGTAAAAGGCAAGTATCCTAGTCATGGCATAGACCATGTTGGGATAGGATACGCTGCCGATACTGGTCGTGGCATAGTTTGGCGATCTTCCATTTTTTTCAATGAAATTTGTAATGTTATCTGTGACTTGTAGGTATTCTGTGAGTTCTAGTTCGCCCGTGGCGGTTCCAGTAGGGTTTTGCGCTTCTTTAACCTCTATTAGGTTTATGGGCGTGTTTTTCCCGTTATTTATCTGGTTTATGCTTTTTGCCATTAGGTATAGGAATTGGCTTGGGTTTATTTTTAGATTTGCCACCTGCACATATGTGGGTAGGCGCTGATTTTCTTCCATGAAATTTTTAAGGGAAACCGCAGCATTTAGGATATTGTTGATGGTTATTGAATTGTCATCAGCAACACTTCCTGAAGTGTTGCCTGGATTGTTATTGTCTATAGTGTATGTGCTTATGTTATTAAGTTTATCGAGGCTTATGTAGTTGGGTAGGCGTTGATTTGTTACTTTAAAATCGATGGCCTTTGTGAATAGCCATACGAGGGACTCGAATTTGATTTTAAGCCCTTGGTAGCTTGCATAGGAGGGTGCTCGGTTATTCGATTCCATGAAATCGTGCACCCTACTTGCGAGTTCAATGTAGTCATTTAATTTTATTGAACCGGTCAATGCACTTCCAGTAGAATTTTTAGGTGCTTCCACGTTCCTGATTATGGTATCCCCACCTTTTAGGGACGCTGTGAGGAGGTATAGATACTCTGGCATGTTAACCTGGGAATTTTTGACATTCACATAATTTGGGAGTCTTCCGTTTTCTTGGATGAACTTGTTAACTCGAACCGCTGCATCTTCGATGTCTGAAGATTTCACGGTTTCTACATCCCCTTCACTGCCATATGCTGCTTGTTGGGTTGTCTCATTATCTTGGGGGTTTGTTCCAACAGTGGGGCTTCCGACGATTTTCTCTTCATTTAATGATATGCTTTTATCTTGGAATTCAAAGTTCGTGGTTGTGTTCTCCTGGGCATAACTGGCACCTACTGTTGCCAGTACCATGCACAGCATGCATAGTACTGTTATACCAGTCGAAATATTATCGCCTCCCACATCACAAGCATGTAACCTGTGACAAATAAGAATATAACTCAAAGGTTTTATATAAATATTTTTATTTAATTTCCTGAGAAAAGAAAATATTTAATGTTAATCCACTAGTCAAGGATCCTCTCCATCCTTTCAGAATAATCCTACATGTGATTCCCAATTTCAGTTTCTAGGAAGATATTGTAGATCATAGAAAACTTTAACATTTCTCGCTAAGAAGTCTCATCTATAGGAGGATCATAGTAAATCTCATATCTCTTCTGTTTGCTTGTCAAACCCCCCACACAACTGGGGATACACAATGGAAAAGGTAGGTTTAAATATTTCGAATGCTAAGGAAATCTTAAGGGTGATATTCTCCATCAAATCACCGGAACAGACACTAAAGCATAGCCCACACCTCAATGAGAACTGTGAGATGAGGGGAACCATACCCCCACAGACTCCCAAAATGAAGCCCACTTGAAGCAAAGTTAGGTGGAAAGGGAGAAGTCCACTTGCATAAGTTGCATGGGGGTGTTAGTTCACATAGTTTACCAAAGGGACTAACCTAAACGCCCACACCAGAAGCTCTCCATGAAGCAGAAAGATGGAATATCCCATTATCAAATCTTTGCTGATATACATGAAGATAGTGATAATAATACCAGCATATAATGAGGAAGCCACAATCTCGGAAGTTGTAAAAGAAGCTCTTAAACATGGAGATACCATAGTTGTAGATGACGGATCCTCTGATAATACAGGCATCCTCGCCAAGAAAGCAGGAGCCAAAGTTATAAAACATGAAAAAAATAAAGGTAAAGGCGCCGCCCTCAAAACCGGGGTTAGATCAATAATCAACAGCGGATATGATGTTATAATTTTCATGGATGGTGATGGACAACACGACCCCAAATATATAAAACCATTAGCATCTCGGATTAACAGCGCCCAAATAGTAATAGGATCCCGCTTCCTAGGCGATATCAGTAAAATGCCCTTAAAAAGACGCTTTTCCAATAGGATAACAACTTATATTCTGAAACATTTGACAGGTTATCATTTAACAGACAGCCAGAGCGGCTTCAAGGCCATTAATGCAAATTGCGCCCAAATGCTTTTAAAGATACCATATGATGATTATATTTATGAATCAGAGCTCATATGCGCAGCAGCAGCACATAATCTTATCGTGGATGAAATCCCTATAACCTGTAATTATGACCTGGAGAAATCATATATAGGAATAGCAGACCTCCTAAAATATATGATATTCATCGCAAGATTATTATCCCTTAAAATAATAGAAAAAATAGCGGGTTTTCTGTCCACTTTGAGAGGTTAGATCCTGATGAGGAAAGTTTATATTTTTGTCCTAGGCCTTATACTTCTACTGATTCTCATAATATGGATAGGACCCGCTAATATCATATATGCTTTCTCGGGTGTGCGATGGCCTATCATTGTAATGGCGATCCTAGTCCACCTCATTGTAATATTTGTAAGGTCTATCAGGTGGGGTTTCATAATTGATAAGAGAAGATCTTATGTTGATAATTTTATAGTGAAAACCATAGGACTCTTCGCGGGTAATCTCAGTCCCATGAGGAGTGCTGGGGAGATTATAACTGCTGTTGCAGGGAAAAAAATAAATGGGATCTCTATTTCACAGGGATTATCAGCCGGGTTTACTGAAAGGTTCTTCGACCTTGGCATAGCAGGAGTCCTTCTCATAGTCTCTGCCTTGTTCATTCCAATGATAAGAGGGATAGCGTTAATTGGAGGTTCAATTTCAATCCTTTTAACAATCCTAATATACCTGGTTAATTGGAGGGAGGGTATTGGTATCAGATTATATGATAGGATCCATAGGATCCTTGAAAAATTCCCAATAGCAGAGAAAACCTTGGATAACATCTATGATAAGATAACAAGGACCATGATTGATATAATAGAATATACTAGATCCTATTCCCGAAAACTGGATATTCTTATAATATTCTTGTTCTCCCTACTATCATGGCTCCTGGAATGTATCAGATTGTATCTGGTTTTCACAGCCTTTAACATCCATACAAGTTTTTTCGCGATTGTTATCATTTTCCTCATTGCAAATTTTATCGGAGTAGTTTCAATGCTCCCTGGGGGTATGGGTTCAACTGAAATCTCTCTAACAACATTTTTCATATTGTTCAATATACCAGCCTATCTAGCGGGTAGCATAGCCCTCATGGATCGTATCATATCCTTTTGGATGATAAACCTAATCGGCCTAATATTCTCAGCATACTATGCCGAGGAAATATTAAAGGATATTAGCTTTTGGTCTTAAATTTAAAGGTTTAATCACCTCTTTTATCCTGCTTGTAAGACCCCCGAAAGGGGAGGTATGGGGGGGTTTAATACCATAGATTCTTTTTGTAGTCTTGCTCTTAATGAGAGGAGCATGGGATCCAAGCCGAGGAGGGGCCCTATGGTTGTGAAGTCATTGGGGGGGTTTTAAGTTGCAGGCTTCATGTTGGGGGGGGTTCACCTTTTGTGCCATTTTATGGTCTTTTCAAGTCCATTTTTTAGACTTGTAAGCTTTTTGAATCCGAGGGATTTTAGAAGGCTTATGTCTGCTCTGGAGTCTTTTATGTCACCTGGTCTTGGATCCTGGTATTCTGCTTTTATTTCAATACCACATATTTCCCCTATTAGTTCTAAGAGTTGGTTTATCGTGACGCTTTTACCGGTTGCCACGTTGATTTGACCTGTGAAGTCTGATTCTGCAAGTAGTAGGTTGGCTTCAACCACATCTTCTACATAGATGAAGTCTCGGGTTTGGTTACCGTCACCATAGATTATTGGATTTTCTCCTGAGAGGATGGCGTGTATGAATCGTGGTATGACGGCAGCGTATTCTGATTTGGGGTTTTGACGGGGTCCGAAGACGTTGAAGTATCTTAGGGAGACCGTGTCGAGACCATAGCATTCTTTATAAACGTGACAGTAAAATTCTGCCGAGACCTTTGAGGCTGCGTATGGTGAAAGGGGTCTTGGGGTTTCATTTTCATCTAATGGTATCTTTGGATTGTTGCCATAGACTGCGGAGGTTGATGCGTTCAATACTTTTATTATGTTGCATTTACTTGCGGCTTGTAGTATTCGGAGGGTTCCGGTGGCGTTTATTCTATGGCATTTTATTGGATCTTTTATGCTTTCTTCCACGCTTGCGAGGGCTGCTTGGTGGAATATGTAATCTTTTCCTTGGAAGATCTTTTCAAGGTCAAGTTCTGTTATACTACCCTTTATTATTTTGAGGTTTTCATGGTCTTTCATGGCTAAATTGTTAATTGAGCCCGTGGAACAGTTGTCTATAACTGTGACCTTGTTACCATCTTTTAGCAGCCTGTCTGTAAGGTGTGAACCAATAAATCCAAGGCCTCCGGTGACTATGACGTTTTTATCTTTCATCATTTGCACCTTGTTTTTTTATATTCCTTTTCTTGGGGGGTTTACATCTATGAAGAGGTGGAGTGATCTGTAGACTTTTTTTTCATCTGGTAATCGGTATAATAGGAATTGGAGTTTTTTGTTATCCCCGGGTTCTGTGGGTGTGAATTTAACATGTTTTTCCCATTTTTCGCCGTTTTTTAATGTTATGGTGGTGTTATCTATAATCTTTTCGTCGAGTTTGACGATTATTCTATATTTTGTTGTTTGGTATTCATGGTTCACAACTCCCATGATTACTTCTCCGGTTTCGTTTAGTGTTAGGTTGGTTGGATAATCGTATGCTTTTCCTTTTGGTCCGAGGATGTAGAATTCTGTGAATTTTTCCCCTGGAGCCGGGTTTAGGATGATGTTAATGGTTGTTCCTATCATGGAAAAGAGGATGATGAGGAGGATGATGGATGTTGCCTGTTCTTTGTTCAATCTTTTTATAGTTTTAATTTTTTTAAGGGATTTTATGGGGTTCCAATAGAATCTTTCATGGGCTTGGATTCTTGATCGTATTATGGTGGATATTATGATTAGGATGAGCGAAATTTTACAGGAGATTTCTGGGAGGGTGGGGTTTTTTAGGGTTAGGTTGATTATGGCGCCTAGGATTATGCTGGCTGCGAAGCTTAGGAATAGTCTTTCATATGGGTTTATACCCTTTTTCGGGGCTATGATGGTTACTAGGAGGTAGCCTGGGATCAATGTTATGAAGAGTATTTCTAGGGGCCATTTGATTGGTGAGATTATTGTTATGATTGTGAGTATGAGGATGGTTAGGAGGTCTGCGTAGGTTCCAATTTTGGAATATTCTTCTGGGGGTGATGTTTTTTCAAATTCGTCTTTCACAGGTTTGATCTTTTCATGTTGTTCCATAGCTATCCTAGCAGCCTCTGATGGGCTTATAATCTCCTTTTCACCTGTTATGGTCTCTTTTATGGATTTTTTTATTATTTTGAGTCTTATATGTCTCCTGGCATATGTTAGGATGGCTGCTATGATTGAGATCGAGGCTGATAATCTGAGAATCCCAAGGTTATCTAATGGTAGAAATCCTAAGGCTATGATTATCAGCAGACTTATAGGGATGCTTAACATAACCTTCCAGAATAGTCTCTTTTCTTGGAAGTTGGGGAAAAGGAGTGATATGATTGAATATCCTAGTATCAGGAAAATATTAAATCCTATAATCAGTTTTCTGAAAATCCAGAATTTATATTGGAACTGTAGGAGTACAAGGAGGATGAGGGCTGAGATAATAACAAGGAAAAGATCCTTCGAAGATTGATACAATTTTAAAATTTCTTGAGGATCCTCAGAGCCTATAGGAGATAATAAAAGTAATGTTAGAATCTTAACATTAGACTTTCCTATGGGGAAAGTTAGAGAGTTTAATCTATATAGGCCTTTTTTAAGCATATATAAGATCAACATTTTCTGTGACATTTGACTCCACCATTACAATCTCATCTTGGATTGAAGGGGGTTATATGCTTTTCTCATAAATCCCCCCTTTTTTGTGGGAGGCCATCTGAAGATCCTGGGGAAAAATTTTATATATCTTGAATTTTCATCTTTTAATCATGATCCTTGTTAGTTACTTGATCGCAGTAATATCAGCTATCATTGTAGCTTTGCTTCTTGGAGTTTCCATTGTAGCTGAAAGACCATGGCGCCGTTCATGGACCCTAACAGTGATATTCCCAACACCTATAATAGCAGCGGGTCTGCTCGCAGCATCCTTAAAGTTGGGTTTCAGGGGATTCTATCACACATTTGACCTGGCCCTGATCATAGGTATTATATCAGCTATCATAGTAAAATATATCATTGAAAACATCTTCTCCAAACCTCCATTCTATCAAGAGAAAACAGGATAATCTTCCTGTTATGTACTTCCAGATTAAAGGGAGAGAATATTTTTTTAAGGGGGTGTGTAATCCAATGAACAGATTGTTTGTAACAGATTGTGAGGGTCCTATTTCCCTTAACGACAACGCATTTGAACTTGCAAGCCATTTCATACCAGATGGTGACAAATTTTTCGCGGCAGTGAGTAGGTACGATGATATACTAGCCTATGAAGTCAAAAGACCAGGATATAATGCTGGTGACACTCTTAAACTCATCACACCATTCTTGAAGGCATATGATGTCACCAATGAGAAGATAGTGAAATTTTCCAGGGAAAATATTAGCCTAGTTCCATGGGCGCGCCAACTCCTCGAATATGTCCAAGGGTCCATGCCATCCTATATCATAAGTACAAGTTACAGGCAATATATCGAGGCCCTATGTAATCTTATCAATTTCCCATTTGAGAACACATATTATACAAGCCTTGACATAGACTCACACGAACTTCCAGATCATGAAAGGGAAAAGATATTCCAATTCAAGGAAATGATAGTAGAAGGCGCTGATTTCGAGACAATGGACAAAATCTTCTTCAAAGAGATACCCCAGATGAGGATAGGTAAACTCCTAGAAGATGTTAAGACTGTAGGAGGGGAAGGTAAACGCCTAGCACTCAAAGAGATACTCAAAAAAGAAAAACTACCCATAAAATCAACACTCTATATAGGTGACAGCATAACCGATGTAGAACCTTTAAGATTCACAAGAGGGCGTGGATTGGCAGTATCCTTCAATGGAAACCATTATGCCGTGAAAGAAGCCGATATAATCGTCATATCAGAGAACGCGCTCCCAATAGGGTTAATCGCGGATCTGCATTCACGTTTCGGGAGAAACTACATAATAGAATTCACAAAAGCCTACTCAAAAAATCCTGAAAGAGCCCTTGAAAATTTCAGGATAAGCTATAATATACTTGAAAAATTCATGGAAGCATTCAAGGACAAATTCCCCATAATAACAATACCAGAAAATATCGAAGAGATAGCAGAAAAAAGCATAAGAATGCGTAAAAAGATCAGAGGAGAAGCCATAGGAGGCCTCGGATAGTGAAGATCAACGGAACCATCATAGAGGACACATTCTGTGAAACCTTTAATGGTAAATGTGTAAGGAGCATAGTAACAGCCCATGACATGGAAACTCTTAAAAGAGCAGCATATGATGCCACATCCACCCCAGGAGCAGTCATCGGCAGATTAGAAAGTGGAGTTGAATCATTCCTAGACCCGACTATGACACCTGATTCCAGGCCTGGAGCCCTACTCCAATTCTATTTCGCCCTCGACAACATGGAAAAATTCGAGGTGGAATTATCCTATAGGATAAGACAGGACATCCTAGTAAAGCCATTCACAAGCCTATTTAATGCCACTTTAAAACCAGAGGGATATATTGACATGATGAAACACGTTGGACACTGTGGCGACGGATACGAGTGGATAGAAACCCTCCATGGAAGAGAAATGATCATAGTACCCATAGCAGTCCCAGACTTCAAAATAGAAACGCGCATGGGATACCAGACAGGTATAATGGGCGCGAATTTCTGGTACATGTGCAAGGACAAAGAATCAGTCCTCAAAGCAGGTGAAAAAGCCATAGAAGCCATAAACAGTATAGAGGAGGTTATAACACCATTCGACATCTGTTCAGCCCCTTCAAAACCAGAAACAAAATATCCATGGATAGGCCCCACAACAAACCATCCATACTGCCCATCACTAAAAAAAAGACTAGGCAGCGAATCCAAAGTCCCGAAGGGAGTTAAATACATACCCGAGATAGTTATAAATGGACTTTCACGAGAAAAGGTCATGGAAGCCCTCAAAGAAGGTATAAAAGCCGTCTCAAAATTCGATGGCGTGACAAGAGTCACAGCAGGCAACTATGAAGGCAAACTAGGCGACGATAAAATATTCCTACACGAACTATTCTAAAAAATGGGGGTGTGAAAGTTCAAATTCGATGCAGTTGGCTTCGGAGCCCTTAACATAGACCAACTCTACATGGTCGACAAGATCATAGGCCCAGAAGAAGAAACCATAATAAAAGGTTTTAATGAAAGTTGTGGCGGTTCAGCAGCCAACACAATCATAGGCCTTTCAAGGTTAGGGCTTAAAACAGCATACATCGGCAAGGTAGCCATGGACAGAGAAGGGATCAAACTTCAAGAAAACCTCAAAAAAGAAAATGTCAACCTAGACCTTCTCACCGTCGCGAGAAAAGGCAGAAGCGGGAAAGTAATAGGATTCATCGATAAAAATGGACAAAGAGCACTCTACCTCGACCCTGGAGTCAATGATAAGATAAAAATCAAAGAAATAAAAACTAGGCTAGTAGAAAATAGCAGACTACTACACCTAACATCCTTCGCAGGTGAAGGAATTCGTATCCAAGAAAAATTACTCGATCAATTAGCATCTAAACCCATTATAAGCCTAGACCCAGGAAACCTATACGCCAAAAAAGGAAAAAAAGCCCTCAAGAAACTTATAGAATCCACCAACATACTCCTATTAAATGAGATGGAACTTAAAATGATGGGCTACCCGGGAAAATACAAGGAAGCCGCCAAACTCCTCAAAGAAGAAGTAGATGTTATCATCATAAAAAGAGGCCCGCTAGGAGTCTATGGACTCACAGATGACACCGAAGTAGAATTACCAGCCCTAAACGTTAAATGTGTAGATACAACCGGAGCAGGTGACGCATTCAACGCAGGATTCCTATACGCATGGCTCATGGGCCACAACCTCAAAAAATCATGCTACTTTGGAAATTATATAGCAGCCCAATGCATACAAGGATATGGTGCAACCAGAACACTACCCTCAATTGAAGCTACAAAAATATTAAAATAGCATGCTCCAAGCACAATTATAGGTTTGTCATTCTATGCCATGTAACCATCTAAAAAACAAAAAAATCATATTCATATCCATTATCCTTTTTATCATAGGATTCTATCTGCGATACATAGGATACGAACTTATCTCTTTTATATTATTCACAGTAACTGTCCTTATAGCAGGTTTGGGTATATTCAGGGAGGCTTTCACATCCCTATACCATGGAAGGTTCACCATAAACCTTCTCATCACAATCGCCGTGATAGGAGCATTCTCACTTGGAGACTATCCAGAGGCAGCCCTAGTCGTTGTACTATATTATATCGCAGAATATCTAGAGGAATATGCAGCTGGCCAGGCACATGAATCTATAAAGAATCTCATGCAACTCAGGCCAGAAACAGCCAATATAAAAGTTGGTGGAAAAGAGGTTAAAGTGGACGCGAGTAAAGTCGAACCTGGAAATATAATGATCATCCGCCCCGGTGACCTCATACCATTAGACGGGGAGATAATAGATGGTTCAGGTGATGTTGACCAGTCAAATATTACAGGAGAATACAAACCAGTTCACAAGGCTATTGGAGATGAAGTTTTCGCGGGTACAGTGAACCTTGAAGGCTACTTTGAAGTTAAAGTCACAAGAAAATCTGAAAGGACAATCATAGCAAGGGTAATAGA